>JBKPSO010000048.1:0-11882 GCA_046735055.1 Actinomycetota bacterium | reverse complement strand
CCCCCCCCCCCCCCCCCCCCCCCCCCCCCCCCCCTTTTTCAAGCAGAAGACGGCATACGCGATCGTGTATCTTGTCTCGTGGGCTCGGAGATGTGTATAAGAGACAGAGCGCGAGGTCGGGGACGAGCCCGTCTACCTCGGCCGACCAGCGCACCTCGCCCGCGGCCAGCCGCGCCCGCTCTTCGGCCGGCAGCGCCGGTAGCGCGAGCGCGACCGTCGAGAAGTACGGACCCGGGTAGAGCGCGCGGCCGAGCTCCTCGAGCAGCACCGCCTCCTCGAGGAATCCGAGCCCCGCTCCGCCCTCCTCCTCGGCGACGGAGACGCCCAGCCAGCCGAGCTCGGCGAGCTCGCCCCAGGACGCCTGGTCCCAGCCCGCCTCCGAGTCGGCGAGCTCGGCGACACGCTCGGCGGGGAAACGCGCCTCGAGGTAGCGCCGCGCCTCGGCGCGGAGCGCCTCCTGCTCGGGCGTGAAGGCGAAGTGCACTACCTCCCCCTCGGCAGGCCGAGCACGCGCTCGGCGACGATGTTGCGGAGGATCTCGGAGGTGCCGGCCTCGATCGTGTTGCCGCGGCTCCGCAGCTGGACCCACTGCCAGTAGGCGTCGCCGTCCATCAGCTGGGACTCCGGGCCGAGCAGCTCGAGCGCGAGCTTGCCGAGTCGCTGGTTCGACTCCGACCAGTGCAGCTTCGAGATCGATGCCTCCGGGCCGGGCGCGCCGGTCTCGAGCAGCCGCGTCAGGGCACGGTAGTTCGTCCACTTCAGCGCCTGGAGCTCGATCCAGCTCGCGGCGATCAGGTCGCGCAGCCTGGCGTCGAGCTCCCGCCCGCGGGCGAGCTCGAGCAGCTTGCCGACGGCGACCTCGAACGCGCCGGAGAGCGCGAAGCCGAGCGCCGCCCGTTCGTGCGTCAGCGTCGTCATCGCCACCTGCCACCCCTGCCCCGGCTCCCCGACGACGTTCTCGACCGGCACCTCGACGTCGGTGAAGAAGATCTCGTTGAACTCGGCCTCGCCGGTGATCTGGGTCAGCGGACGCACCTCGACGCCGGGCGCGTGCATGTCGACGAGCAGATACGTCAGGCCCTGGTAGCGCGGCGCGTCGGGGTCGCCGAGCGTGACGAGGATGCACCAGTCGGCGAGGTGCGCGTACGACGACCAGACCTTCTGGCCGTTGACGACGTAGCGGCCGTCGCGCAGCTCCGCGCGCGTCCGCACCGACGCGAGGTCGGAGCCGGCGCCGGGCTCGGAGAAGCCCTGGCACCAGATCTCCTCTGCCGAGAGGATCTTCGGCAGGTAGCGCGCCTTCTGCTGCTCGGTGCCGTGGACGATGATCGTCGGGCCGGCCATGCCGAGGCCGATCACGCCGATGTGGCCGGGCGCCTGCGCGCGGGCCAGCTCCTCGAGCAGGATCGCCTGGTGCGAGTAGGGTGCGCCGCCGCCGCCGTACTCCTTCGGCCAGCTGGCCGCGGCATACCCGGCCTCGCCGAGCTTGCGGCTCCACTCCCGGCCCCACTCCTCGAACCGGGAGGCGCCGCCGCGGCGGCCGCGCAGGTCGTCGGTCAGGTTGGCGGCGAGCCAGTCCCGGACCTCCGCGCGGAAGACGGCCTCTTCCGGGGAGTCGCGGAGCTGCACCGGCCGACCCTAACGCGCCTCGCGCAGTGTCATGCACGTGCTCGTCGCGTGCGCGATCCGGCGGCCCTGCTCGTCCATCACCTCGCAGTCGGTCAGCCCGACGGTCCGCCCGCCGTGGAGTACGCGTCCGGTCGCGATCAGCTTCCCCTCCGTGACCTGGCGCAGGTAGTTCGTCTTCAGCTCGAGGGTGGTGAACGTCTCCCCCTCCTCGAGCCGCGAGGCGTACGCCATTCCCATCGCCGCGTCGGCGAGCGCGCAGATCACGCCGCCCTGCAGCGTGCCCATCGGGTTCGCGTGCTCGGGCTGCACCTCCATCTCGAAGACCGCCTCGCCGTGGTCGAAGGAGACGAGCCGGATGCCGAGGAGCTGGGCGACGGGCGGCGGTGGGACGTCGCCGCGGAGCATCGCGTCGAGGTGCTCGCGGAAGCTCCTCACGCGGCTGCCTCGAACGCCGCTCGCTCGGCGTCGTTGAGCGGCTGCGACTCGCCGGTCGCGGGGTCGCGCGCGACGATCACGATCTCCGCCTCGGCGGCCAGGCGCCCGCCCGCCGCGCGCAGCTCGCCGCGGGCGGTCAGACTCTTCCCGCCGACGCGTCCGAGCCGCATCGAGCCGACCGCGTGGCGGTCGTCGAGCCGCAGCTCCGAGCGGTAGTCGATCGAGACGTGCGCGGCGACGTAGTGCCAGACCTCGCCCTCGCCCAGCCCGAGCACGCCGCGGATCCAGTCGTCGAGCGTCTCTTCGAGGTAGGTCAGGTAGACGGCCTGGTTGACGTGGGCGTAGGCGTCCAGGTCGCGCCAGCGGATCTCGATGCGCTTCTCGTGCACGGCGGCATAGGCTACGCCCGCGGAACACTTTGTCCTGCTCGTCGGGTTCGGGGCCGGCGTCCGCACGCGCCTGCGCGACGTCGAAGGTGAACCTGGTCGCCTTGCAGCGACAGCCTTCGGCGGCTTCCTGCTGATCGCTGCCGGAGGTCTCGCACTCGCTGGATTCCAATTCACAGGGCAGACACCGTCGGCGACGTCCCGGTGACGGTCACCCAAACGCTCGCAGCGCTCAATCGCGGCGTCTCGCGCATAGTGGTAGCCGATGAGCGGGCCCGGCGCGTGCTCGTGGAGCGGAGGGAAGGATTCCGCACTTGCGCTACAGCGCGCGATCGAACGCGGCTTCAAGCCCGCGACGCTGTTGACGATGCTCGACGAGAGTGGTCGGCGGTCACGCTCGCACGGGCTGCCGCTTGCGGTGCTCGAGGCCCAAGCGGACGCACTCGGCCTGGCGCTGTTCACCCGCAGCACGAGCTGGGAGGCGTATACCGATGCGTTCGTCGACGCGCTTCAACAGCTTGAGGCCTCCGGCCATCCGGACTGCATCTTCGGCGACATCGACATCTGGGCGCACCGCACCTGGTGCATGCAGGTCTGCGATCGCGCCGGTGTTGTTGCGCATCACCCGCTCTGGCAACAGGACCGCCGGCAGCTCGTCGAAGAACTGATCGACCGTGGCTTCGAGGCGGCCATCGTTCTCGTCCGCGCCGGTGTGCTCGACCGGTCGTTTCTCGGCAGACGCCTGGACCGCGACGTGCTCAGCGAGCTCGAGGCCCTCGGAGTCGATGCCTGCGGCGAGAACGGCGAGTTCCATACGGTGGTCACCGACGGGCCGCTGTTCACACGACCCGTAGAGGTGCGCTTCTCGGACGAGTACGGAGTGGCCGACTGCCTAGCGCTCGACGTTCGGCTTGCCTCGCCCGAGTAACGATCGTTCGCCCCGAACGAATCGGTTTGCGGAGTCATCGGAGCGTCGGAGAGGCTTGTCCGGTGCCGCACCCAGCAGCGAATGAGGCAGCCCGCTCGTGGCTCCCGACGCGGCTATTTTCTGTTCTCGTGAGCGATGCCTTCTACGTGCCCGAAGGCGAGTGGTTCACGCCGATGCCGTGGACCCGGGGTCCCTGGGACTCCGAGGCCCAGCACGCAGGCCCGCCGGCGGCCCTGGTCGCGCGGGCGATCGAGGACCTCGATCCGACCGGCCAATTGCAGATCGCTCGCTTCACGCTGGAGATCCTGCGCCCCATCGAACTGACGCCCCTTCGGATCGAGGCCCGTGTCGTTCGGCCCGGAAAGCGGGTGCAGCTCGCCCAGGCGTTGCTGCTGGACGAGCGCGGGGAGGTGGCGATCGCCAACGCGTGGGGCATCGGCCGTTCAGATCAGCCGGTCCCCGCTGCTGGGCAGGAGGCGCCACCGTTCGAACCGCCTCTGCGGTCCGGGTTGGCGCCGACATTCGATCCGCCCTGGGATGGCGAGAGCTACTTCACGGCGATGGAGTGGCGCGTCGCCCGGGGCGCTTTCTCCGAGCCGGGCCCAGCCGCTGTGTGGATGCGGTCGCGAATCCCCCTGGTGGCCGGCGAGGAGCCGTCGCCGCTGGCGCGAGTACTGATTGTTGCCGACTCGGGCAACGGGATCAGCTCCGTGGCCTCACCCTTCGAGTACCTGTTCATCAACACGGAGCTCACGGTCCACTTGTTCCGCCAGCCGGTCGGGGAGTGGGTGTGCCTGGACGCCGTCTCGCGGATCGATCGGAGCGGCGTCGGGGTGGCCGAGAGCATCATCTGGGACGAGGTCGGCCGCATCGGGCGAGGAAACCAGGCGTTGCTCGTCGCTCCCCGCTCCGAGCGCACGTAGTGACCAGCCCAATGAAAGTGGACGTGCCGACGTCGCGCGAGCAGGAAGTCCTCGACGCTCGGACGCGACGGTGCAGCGCTCGAACGCGACGGTGCAGCGGCGCGTTGCATGCACGCCCGTGAACGGGTCACCTAGCACGTCGGCGTCGACTTTTGCAGAACGACGCTCAGCGTGGTAGAACGGTCCACCACGTCGACCGGAGTGGCTAGCGCCGTATCGAGCCCCGAGCGAGGCCGCCGCGACGCTCGGGGACAGCTGACCTGGTCGGCTCGATGATTCGCGGCCTGAGGCACGAGCGGGGCCTCTCGCGGCGGGATCTGGGCCGCGCCACCGGATTCTCGATCGGCTTCCTCTCTCTCGTCAAGCTGCGGCCGGTCGTCGCTCTCGCTGGTCTCGCTGCACGCCATCGCGGGCGCCCTCGGGCGTTGAGATGAGCACGTTGTTCCGGCAGCGGCAGCCGGAGCCGGTTGCGGCGGCGCAGTTCAATCGCCGCTGTCAGCACGCCCGGCTGCCGAGAGGCGCGCCCTCGAGACGACCGCGCGCACGAAGGGGAGGAGTTCGCCTCCCTGTTCTCGGGCGATCTCGTGTTCACCGTGGACGGCGTGGAGCACACGCTGGAGGCAGGCGACTGCATCCACTACAGGTCGATGGCCCCGCACGTGGTGCGGAACGGCGGCGAACGGCCCGCCGAGGTTCTCTGGGTGCTGGCGCCGGAGCCGTGCTGAAGGATGGGCCGATACAAAGGAGGAGAGATGAGCAATAGCCCGGAGCCAGCCGCGTGGGAGCGTCCCCTCACGCGGCGGGACGTCCTGCTGAAGGGCGCGGTGGCCGGCGGCGTGCTCGCCGCGGGCGGCGTGCTGACGGGGAGCGGCTACGCGCGGCCGACTGCGGCATGGATCGCCAATCGCCGCGCCGCGAGCGCAACGTTGGTCGTCGCCAACTACGGCGACATACAGAACCTCGATCCCTACACGTCGAGCGCTGACCAGGTGACCGGCGACATCCTCACCAACCTCTACGCAATCCCCGTGACGTTCCAGCTGGACGGGACCCACAACGGCGCGCGGTTCGCACAGTCCACGCAGTTCCGCGGCCAGGTGGCCTCGGGCTGGCGGTGGAGCAAGAACAGGAAGGAGGTCGTCTTCACGATCCGGAACGGGATCAAGTTCCCGGACGGGAGCCGGATCGACGCCGCCGCCGTCAAGGCGAGCCTCGACCGCTGCTTCGACGTGAAGGCGGTCGGCTCGTTCCTCTTCTCGATGGTCGGGCTCAACGCGAAGAGCCAGATCGACGTGCTCGACGACCATCATGTGCGATTCACGCTGCCCAAGCCGACGAGCCTGCTCTTCGGAAACATGGCGATGTTCTACGGCTCGGCGATCATGAACCCGGCGATCGTCAAGGCCCACGTCACAAGCTCCGATCCGACCGCTCAGGGGTACTTCAAGACGCACACAGCCGAGTCGGGCCCGTACACGCTGAAGAATTGGAACGTCGGATCGGGCTGGACGCTGGAGGCCAACCCGGACTTCTGGGAGCCCGTGGCCACGAAGACCGTGCAGTTCCAGGTGATCCCGGATGCGCAGCAGCGCGAACTGCTGGTCAAGTCCGGCAAGGTCGACCTCGCGCTCGGCATCCCGCTGAAGGACGTGCCGTCGCTGCGGAAAGCCTCGAACCTGAACGTCGTCTCCGTCCCGACGCGGGAAGTCGCGTTCGCGGGCTTCGACGTGACCAAGAAGCCGTTCGACAACAAGCTCGTCCGTCAGGCGATCCTCTACGCGATTCCGTACCAGACGATCATGCAGCAGGTCCTGCACGGCCAGGGCGTCCAGCTGAAGAGCCCGATTCCGGCCGGAACGCCGGACAGCAGCTTCTCGTACTGGCACTACAACACTGACTACGCGAAAGCGAAGTCCCTGCTCGCGAAGGCCGGTCATCCCAAGGGCTTCTCGATGCAGCTCGACATCCAGACCGGCAACGCGATCGATGAGCAGACGGCATCGTGGATCCAGCAGGGCCTTCAGAAGATCGGCATCAGCGTGTCGATCAACAAACAGCCCTCCGCGGCGTTCACGGCGCAGTTACAGGCGAAGAAGCACCCGTTCTGGTTCTCGTCAACGTCGTGGATCTCGATCAACAATGACCCGCTCTACCACCTCTACTGGCTCTTCGACCAGAGCTGCTGCACGTACGGGAACTACCTGAACCCCAGGGTGCAAAAGCTCGTCAACACCTGGGTGAACGCGCCGCTGAACGATCCAAGGCGCAAAGCAGCGGTTCACCAAGCGCAGCAGATCATCGTGGAAGACGCGCCCTGGATCTTCCTCTTCCAGCCTCCGCAGGTGTACGTGACGGCGAAGAACGTCAAGGGCCTCGTCTACTACCCGACCGACCTGTTCCTCCGCTACCAGTACTTCAGCAAGACCTGATCCGACGTAGCCACGTGCTCGGGACGACGCGGGCAGCGGGATGAAGCTCGGCTTCTATGCAGGCCGGCGCATCCTGCTGCTCGTCCCGGTGCTGCTCGGAGTCACGTTCATCACGTTCGCGCTGACGCGAATCATCCCGGGCGATCCGATCTCGCTGATCGCCGGCCCGTACGTCAGCGCGGCGCGCAAGGCCGAGCTCCGCCACGCTTACTTCCTCGACAAGCCGTTCTACGTGCAGTACGTGCACTACGTCGGCGGCCTGCTGCACGGCAATCTCGGCACGTCGATCGTCTCGGGGCAGTCCGTCGCCGGCGAGCTCTCGCGGCGCTTCTCGGCGACCTTCGAGCTCACGACGACAGCCCTGCTCTTCTCGGTGTTCGTCGGCGTCCCCCTCGGGATCCTGGCCGCCCTCAGGCGGAACTCCTGGCTGGACGGCCTCTCGCGCGTGATCGGCATCGCCGGGATCTCGATCCCCGTCTTCTGGTCGGGGCTGATGCTCTCGCTGCTCCTCTTCTACAAGTGGCACGTGGCGTCGCCGCCTTTCGGGCGAATCGACCCGCAGGTCGGCCCTCCGCAGCACATCACGGGCCTCTACCTCGTCGACTCGCTGCTGACGGGCAACTGGGCCGCCTTCCGTTCGGCGTTCGCGGCGATCTGGCTTCCCGCGTTCGTGCTCGGGTTCTCCGTGATGGCGCCGATCATGCGGATCACGCGTCAGGGGATGATCGAGGCGCTCGACGCCCCGCCGACGGTGGCGCTGCGCGCCCTCGGCGCGAAGCCGTCGAGCATCGTCCTGCGCCACGCGCTGAAGAACGCGATGCTGCCGGTGCTGACGATGATCGCCATCGTCTACGGCTACCTGCTCGGCGGCTCGGTGCTCGTCGAGACGATCTTCTCGTGGCCCGGGATGGGGCTCTACGTCTACAACTCGATCGGCTCGAGCGACTTCCCCGCCATCCAGGGATTCATCCTCTACGCGACGACCATGTACGTGTTCGTCTTCCTCCTGCTCGACCTGCTCTATCTGGCCCTCGACCCGCGGGTGAGGTACTGATGGTCGAGGCGCCGCTGATCCTCCCTCGCGAGGAGCGGGAGATCTTCCTTCGCTGGCGCCGCCTACGACGGAACCGCGTCACGCTCGCGGGATTCGCGATCATCGCCGTCGTCGTGATCTGCGCACTGTTCGCGCCGCTGATCGCGCCGTATCCGCCGCTGCAGGGAAACGCTGCCGAGACGCTGCAGCCGCCGTCGCTCTCGCACCTGTTCGGCACCGACTCGATCGGCTTCGACGTCTTCTCTCGCGTGATCTACGGAGCCCGGATCGACCTCGTGATCGCGGTCGGCGCGGTCGCGATCGCACTCGTCGTCGGCTGTACGCTCGGTGCTGTCTCCGGTTTCCTCGGGCGCGTCGTCGACGAGGTCGTCATGCGCGTCATGGACATGCTCTCGGCGTTCCCGAGCTTCATCCTCGCTCTCGGGGTTGTCGCGGCACTGGGGCCCAGCCTCCCGAACCTCATCTTCGCGATCGCGTTCGTGAACGTACCGGTGTATGCCCGCCTGCTTCGCGCACGCGTGCTGACCGTGCGCGAGACGCAGTACGTGCGCGCGGCCACCGCCCTCGGGCTCTCGCGTAGACGCATCCTGTTCGTGCACGTCCTGCCGAACTCGTGGGCGCCGATCTTCGTGCAGTCGACGCTGCAGGCCGGCTACGCGATCCTCGAGGCGGCCGGGCTTTCCTTCCTCGGTCTGGGCGTCCGCGTGCCGAAGCCCGAATGGGGCGTGATGATCAACATGGGCCTCCAGTACATCGTCTCCGGCCAGTGGTGGATCACGTTCTTCCCCGGCACGGCGATCGCGCTGACGGTGATGGGCTTCAATCTGATCGGCGACGGTCTCCAGGACGTGCTCGACCCGAGGCGTCGATGACGGCCGGACCGCTCCTGGAGGTGCGCGGGCTCGCGACGTGGTTCGAGACGCCTCGGGGGACCGCGAAGGTGCTCGACGGGCTCGACTTCGACATCGGGCGCGGCGAGATCCTCGGGCTCGTGGGCGAGTCCGGCTCCGGGAAGTCCGTCACCGCGTACTCGATCGCGCGGCTCGTACGGCCGCCGGGCCGCGTGGTCGCCGGCGAGGTGCGGCTCGAGGGCCGCGACCTGCTCGCTCTGTCGGAAAGGCAGATGCGCGAGGTCCGGGGCAAGGAGATCTCGATGATCTTCCAGGACCCTCGGGGCTTCCTCGATCCGGTCTGTCGCGTCGGCTCGGTCCTGCAGGAGATCTATCGAACCCACGAGGGCGGCTCCCGAAGCGAAGCCAGGACGCGTGCCCTCGAGCTGCTACAGGCGGTCGGGCTACCGGCGCCCGAGCGGGTCTACCGCGCGTACCCGCACGAGCTGTCCGGCGGCATGGCGCAGCGCGCAATGATCGCCCTCGCGCTCGCCTGCTCGCCGAAGCTGCTGATCGCCGACGAGCCCACGACGGCGCTCGACGTGACGATTCAGATCCAGATCGTCCGGCTCCTCGCGTCGTTGCGCGATCGATTCGCCCTGACCATCCTCCTGATCACGCACAACCTGAGCGTCGTGGCCGAGGTCTGCGACCGCGTCGCCGTGATGTACGCGGGAGAGATCGTCGAGACGGCACCTGCACTCGAGACCTTCGCCCAGCCGCGACACCCCTACACGGTCGGCCTCCTGGGCGCCCGTCCGCGAATCTCGGCGGTCGAGGAGCGGCTGTCGGACATTCGCGGACGCGTGCCCGATCTGCACGACCTGCCGACGGGCTGCCGCTTCCACCCGCGCTGCTTCCTCGGCGACGAGCGTTGCCGCAGGGAGGCCCCGATACTGCGCAGGCTCGCCGATGCCCACGAGTCACGCTGCCACTACGCCGAGCAGCTGGCCGAGGACGCAGCATGAGCGAGGCGATCCTGAGCGTCGAGGACCTCGCCAAGGAGTATCGGGTCCGTGTGGGCGGCCGACGTGCAGTCCTGCACGCGGTGGACGGAGTGTCGTTCGACATCCGGCGCGGCGAGACCGTCGCGCTCGTCGGGGAGAGCGGCAGCGGTAAGTCGACGACCGCGCTGTGCATCCTGCTGCTCGAGCAGCCAACGCAGGGCCGCGTGCTCTTCGACGGCGAGGACATGACGACCCGGAGTGCGCGCGATCTACGCACGCTGCGGCGACGGATCCAGATCGTGTTCCAGGATCCGACCGAGTCCCTGAACCCACGGCGCTCCGTCGAGGACACCCTGCGGGAGCCGGTCGAGAAGCACGGCCTCGCCTCCGGGCGCGCCGCACGCACACGAGTCGCGGAGCTGCTCGAGCTCGTCGGGCTCCAGCCTGGCCACGCGCGACGCTACCCGCACCAGCTCTCGGGTGGGCAGCGGCAGCGCGTCTGCATCGCGCGCTCGCTCGCCACCGAGCCGTCGCTTCTCGTTCTCGACGAGCCGACGTCGGCGCTCGACGTGTCGGTGCAGGCCCAGATCCTCAACCTGCTCAACGACCTCCAGCGCGAGATCGGCCTCACCTACCTGTTCATTACCCACGACCTCGGCGTCGTGCGCCATCTCGCCGATCGAGTGCTCGTCATGTACGCGGGACAGATCGTGGAGGAGGCGGCGACCGCGACCCTGTTCGAGCGGCCGTTGCATCCCTACACCCGCGCCCTGCTCGACTCGGTGCCGGTCGACTCTCCGGCGGAACGCCGGGTGCGCATCGTCCCGGAAGGCGAGCCGTACTCGCCGCTCGACCCACCGCAGGGCTGCCGGTTCGCTGGCCGGTGCCCGTGGGCGGCCGCGGAGTGCGCCGCCCCGGTCGTGCTGGAGCCCGCGGACGCCGAGCATCTCGTGCGCTGCACCGGATGGTTCAGCCGGCGGGTGCCCGAGCCGCGCTCGGAGGTGCTCGCGTCGTGACGCTACGGCTGCGTCCGCACGAGCTCGTAGACGCGTCCGGCCGGCGGCTCGGCGAGCAGCTCCTCGAGCACGGGCCGCATCCGTTCGCGCACTGGGCTCTCGAGCCACGTGCCGTACGCTGCGGCGCTCTCCCACGTCGCGGTGACGAGCAGCTCATCGGAGCCGTCTGCGGAGACCTGGAGCTCTGCGGCGACGAACCCGGGCACCGCGCTCGCCTCGCGCAGGACGTCGAGCCGGGCGAAGAGCGCCACGACATCGTCGCGGCGGCCGCTTCTCGCCCGCAGGACAAGCACGCTTCGGACCACGGAGGAGGACTATGAACGACCGGGCCTCACGCGTACAGGCGGCTATGCAGGAGGCGCAGCTGGACGCGCTACTCCTGGCTGCCCCGCCGAACATCGCCTACGTCTGCGGCTTCCACGTGAACCCGCACGAGCGGCTCGTCGCGCTGGTCGTGCCCCGCGACGGCGGCCTGCGGCTCGTCTGTCCCTCGCTCGAGGAGGAGGCTGCACGAACCGCAACCGGCGGACGGGTCGAGCTGCTCGTGTGGCGCGACGAGGAGGGCCCGGCCGACGCCCTCTCGCGCTCGCTGGCGGGCGCTGGGAATACCGTCGGCATCGAGAAGCTCTACCTGTCGGTTGCCAACGCGGAGCTCGCCGGGGCGGCGGCGCCCTCCGCGAGGTTCTCGGCCTGCGACGGGCTGCTCGCGCGACTCCGTGTCGTGAAGTCAGAGGACGAGATCGCCGCGATCCGCCGGGCCGCCGCGGTCGTCGACCGGGTCGTCCAGCACATCGGCACGCTTGCCGAGCCGGGCGTGAGCGAGGCCGAGCTCGCCGCCGAGTGCTCGATCCGACTACGGTCGGAGGGCGGCGACGCGCTCGCCTTCGAGCCGCTCGTTCTCACCGGGCCTCGCTCGGCGCTGCCTCACGGACAGCCCAGCACGACGACGCTCGCAAAGGGCGACCTCCTGATCGTCGACCTCGGCGTCACGGTGGAGGGCTACGTCGCGGACGTCACGCGAACGTTCGTCGTCGGCGGCTCGCCGGACGAGCGGCAACGCGAGATCTTCGAGCTCGTACGCGCTGCCGAGCGCGCGGGCATCGAGGCCGTCCGGCCCGGGAATCCCGCGTGCGCGGTCGACGATGCGGCGCGGCGCGTGATCACCGAGCGCGGCTACGGCTCCAACTTCATCCATCGCACGGGACACGGGCTCGGGCTCGAGGGCCACGAGCCGCCCTACGTGAC
>JBKPSO010000047.1:0-7576 GCA_046735055.1 Actinomycetota bacterium | reverse complement strand
CTACAAGACGGCGCACCGCGAGTCGTTCGTCGCGATCGAGCGGGCCCAGGAGGTGCTTGGCTGGTCACCGCGGTTCTCGAACGCGAAGGCCCTCTGCCGCACCTACGACTGGTACCTCGAGCACCGCGATTCCCTCGCCGCCGCGGGCGTCACGCACCGCGTGCCGTGGAACCAGCAGGCGCTGGGGCTACTGAAGAGGATCAGTTGACGTGTATCCCGTTGAGGCGATCTGCTCGCCAGAGACGCTCTCGCAGCAACCGTTCGCCGCCGCGACCGACATGGCGGGCGCGGCAAACAACCGTTTGCCGTCAGCGGAGGGAAGGGGGCTCACGGGGGAAACCGGCTGTTTCCCCCGTGCGAGCGAGCTTCGCGGCCCGAAGGGCCGCGGCGAGCGTTACGCGCAGAACTCGGTCGCCACCGAGAGAAAGATCGCCGCACAGCGCTCGACGTCCGCGACCGAGACCCACTCGACGGGCGCGTGCGCGCCGTCGCCGCCCGGGCCGAACAGGACCGTGGGGATCAGCAGCTCTGCGATCAGCGCCGAGTCGGCCCAGTAGCTCTCGCCGACCGGCGTCCCGGCGCCCGCGTGCAAGCGGACGAGGCGGACGATCTCCTCGCCCTCGTCGACTTCGAACGGGTGGCGCGCGGCGACCGTCCGCCACGTGCTCTCGAAGTCCGGGTCGCCGCGCTGGAGGCGGTCGAGCAGTCCCTGGAGCTCCGCGTCGACCTGGTGGAGGGACTCACCGGGCACGGTGCGACGCTCGGCCTGTAACACGCAGCGCTCGGGGTACGTCGAGAATGCCGACCCGCCGGCGACGACGCCGGCGTGCACCGAGCCCGCGCCGAGCAGCCGGTGCGTCGGGCGCGCTCTCAGCGACCGGTCGAGCTCCTGCAGCCCGACGAGGACGTGGCCCATCTTCGCGATCGCGTCGATCCCGAGATCGGGGCGCGAGCCGTGGGCCGCCTGGCCGTGCGTCTCGACCTCGAACGCGACGAACCCCTTGTGCGCGACGGCGACCTCCATCTGCGTCGGCTCCGCGACGATCGCTGCGTCGGCGCGCACGTGCTCCAGCACCGACTGCGTGCCGATGCTCGTCAACTCCTCGTCGACGACGGCGGTGACGACGACGTCGCCGCGCAGCCCGCGCCGCCCGGCCTCGGCGGCGGCGACGAGGCACGCTGCGAGACCGCCCTTCATGTCGTAGCCGCCGCGTCCGTACAGCCGGCCGTCCTCGACCCGCGGCGTCAGCGGGTCGGTCATCCCCTCGTGGCCGACCGTGTCGGTGTGCGCGTTCAAAAGCAGCGTGCGGCCGCCGCCCGTGCCACGCGCGGTCGCGATCACGTTTGGTCGGCCGGGGGAAGCCTCGTCGAGTTCGACCTCGAGCCCGGCCCGCCGGGCCCAATCCGCGACGAACATCGCGATCTCCTCCTCGCCCGGCCCGCCGAGCCCCGGGTTGACGGAGTCGATCGAGACCAGCCACTCGAGCAGCGGGAGGACGTCCACGACGGCGAGCCTATACTCGTCGCCCGTGGACGCCTCCGCGTATCGCGACCGCTTCCCGATCCTCGCCGAGACGACCTACCTGATCAACCACTCGCTCGCGGCGATGCCCGCGGCCGCCGAGGAGCGCCTCGCCGAGTACACGCGGATGTGGCGAACGCGCGGCATCCGCTCGTGGAGCGAGGGCTGGTGGGAGATGCCGCTGACGGTCGGCGACCAGGTCGGCCGGATCGTCGGCGCCCGCCCCGGCACGACGTGCATGCACCAGAACGTGACCGTCGCGGTCGCGGTCGTGCTCTCGTGCTTCCGGCTGGAGCCGCCGCGGAACCGGATCGTGTACCTCGAGGGCGAGTTCCCGTCCGTCCGCTACCTGCTGCAGGCCCAGCCCGGCGCCGAGATCGTGGTCGTTCCCGAGCTGGACGCGCTGCTCGAGGCGATCGACGAGCGCACGCTGCTCGTCCCGCTCAGCCACGTGCTCTTCAAGACCGCGGAGCTGCAGGACGTCGAAGCCGTGCAGCGCCGGGCCGAGGAGGCCGCCGCCCACGTCCTCCTCGACGCCTACCAGTCGGCCGGCGCCGTGCCGCTCGACCTCGACGCGCTCGGCGTCGCCTTCGCTACGGGCGGCTCGGTCAAGTGGCTCTGCGGCGGCCCCGGCGCCGGCTGGCTGTACGTCCGCCCGGACCTGGTCGAGGAGCTCGAGCCGACCTTCGTCGGGTGGCAGGGCCACGCCCGCCCGTTCGCATTCGAGCCGGAGCTGGAGTACGCCGACGGGATCGCGCGTTTCCTCACCGGCACGCCCAACATCCCCGCGCTGTACGCGGCGACTGCCGGCTACGACGTGATCGAGGAGGTCGGCGTCGAGGCGATCCGCGAGCGCTCGCTCGGGCTCACGGACCTGCTCATCCGTCTCGTCGACGACGCCGGGTTCGAGGTCACCTCGCAGCGCGACGAGGCCCGTCGCGGCGCGAGCGTGACCGCCCGGACGCCGGGGTTCGAGGGCGTGCACAGGGAGCTCGCCGAGCGGCAGATCCTCTGCGATTTTCGCCCGGACGTCGGCCTCCGGCTCGGGCCGCACTTCTTCAACACCGAAGACGAGCTCGAGTTCGCGGTCGGCGAGATCGCCGAGATCGTCGCCTCAGGCGTCCACGAACGACACCTGGGCGCGGCCGCGCGTTTCTAGTGCGGCATCGCGCGCGCGGGCGGCTTGCCCGCGTTGTTGCAAGCTCGACGACTCTGTGAGAGATTCTCCCAACGCCTGGCCTGGTGGCCAGGGAAAGCAGGCTCCCGGGAGGAGGATCTCGATGGTCATGCCCTTTGTGTAGCGGCGTGCGGCTTCCCGACCTTTGTTGTCTAGTTGGCAAACGATCATCAGGGTCCAACAACTACTCGGTGCCGGACGATGTTCTCGCCTGCGTGGCCGCGGCCGGATCCGACCCGGTCGCGCAGTCTGCGTGTATTTCCGCGGATGACCACGTCGACAGCATCCTCGCCTTGGACATGAAGACCGGAGTGATCAACTGGGCTACCCGGCTGATCCCGTACGACGCCTGGACGGTCGACTGCATCCCGTTCTTCGGCACCGGCGAACAGTGCCCCGATCCGGCAGGACCCGACTACGACTTCGGCCAGGCGCCGGCGCTGTTCACGGTCAAGGACGCCAACGGGAAGCCCGTCGACGTGGTCGGTGCAGGGCAGAAGAGCGGCCAGTACTGGCAGCTCAGCGCCGACACGGGCGCGGTTCGCTGGGTCAACCCAGGCGGGGCCCGGCGGCACCGCGGGCGGCCTGCAGTGGGGCTCGGCCGTCGACGGCACTCGCGTCTACACCGCGAACGCCAACAGCAACGGCGTTTCGTGGCCGCTGTTCGGCGGCGGCGAAACGACCACCGACGGCGTCTGGAGCGGGCTCGATGCCAAGACCGGCGCCATGCTCTGGCAGCACACGCCGTCTCACGGCGGCGGCACCTCAGGGCCGGTCACCACCGCCAACGGCGTGGTGTACGGCTGCTCGCTCGACCCCGTTGGGTACATGTACGCGCTCGACGCCGCCACCGGTGCGGAGCTGTGGAGCTACGCCAGCGGCGGTTCGTGCCTGTCCGGCGCCGCGATCTCCGACGGAATGCTCTTCTGGGGCTCCGGCTACAGCAACTTCGGCTTCGGAACGCCGAACAACAAGGTGTACGCCTTCGGGCTGTAGCGCTAGCCCGAACGTCAAGCACCGACCGGAGGGAGGTTGGCCGCAACGCAGGCGGCCAACCTCCCCCGTCAGTGCTCCGCCAGTAACTCGATCAGCTGCCTTGCATAACGCGGCGCGAGCGGCTCGTCCTCGTGCTTGAAGTAGGCGAAGACGCGCGTGCCCTGGTCGAGGAGGGGGCGAAGCTTGCCCGCCAAGTCCTGAAGCGCAGCCTCGTCGTAGGGCGGGTCGCGGAGCCGCAGGTAGCGGAAGCTCGCATCGCCCACGAGGGCGTTGACGACGGCAGCGTGACCGGTTGCGGCACCAGCCCAGGACTCGTGCCGGAAGTCGAGCGCCCACTGGAGCGCCGGATCGAGCGCGTCGAGTACGCGCTCCAGAAACGCGTCGTCGCGGGCCTGCTGGACGACGATCCGCACCGGGCCGAGCTTCTCGCCGAGAGCCCGCACACGCTCCGTGAACAACCCCAGCCGGTTCGGATGCGGCATCTTGACGGCGAAGCGGAAGCCGTCGGGCGTCTCTTCGGCCCAGCGCCGAAACTGGTCCTCGGGCGGCAACCGGTATCCGGTCGTGTTCAGCTCGACGGACGGGAGCCGCTTCGCATACGCGCGCAGGAACTCCTTCTGCGGCGTCCCGGCCGGATAGAAGTCGGGCTTCCAGGTCGGATACGAGAAGCCGGACGTCCCGACGTAGAGGGTCGTCGCTGCCGGGCCCACCACTGCATGAAAACACAACGGGGTCCGTTGGGCGTCGCCGGATGTCGATGGTCTGCGCGGACTGACACGACAGCTCGATCGTCACGCGTCGGGCGTGCCGTTCCAGTCGTCGTCCGCAGCCGAAGAGCGGATCGCGGCTGGCCGGCGCCCCGTGAGTTCGCGAAAGACGCGGTAGAACTGCGCGTAGCTTCCGAAGCCGGCCTCGAGCGCTGCCGCGAGGGCAGTCGTGCGTCGGCCACGGCCGTACAGGGTCAGGAAGCGCTCGAGTCGCTGTTGGTTTCGGAACCTGGTGATCGAGACGCCCACTTGCGTCTTGAAGAGCCGGCTGAGGTGGCTGGGGCTGAGTGCGGCCGCATCGGCAAGTCGGGCGAGATCGCCGGCGTTCGGGTCGGCGCTGAGCAGGCGGGCGACGGCCTCGACCGCGGGGTGCAGGTCGGTGCCCTCGACGAGGTCGCTGCTCTCGAGGAAGCGTCGCCAGGCGAGGATGAGCAGATACGCGAGGCCGGCGTTGGCCAGGACGGTGTCCGTGGACTCGGCGACGCGGACTTCCTGAAGGAGCGTGGTGAGGCGGCGGACGGCGTCGGAGTCGAGCCGTCGCGAGAAGCGGCCGACGGGATCGGCTTGGAGCAGAGGTCGCTCGCGCTGCGTCTTTGCGGTCCGCGCGACGAGATCCGGGCGGAAGACCGCCCACCAGAGCTCGTGGTCGGAGGATTCGTCGACGAGGACGTGCTCCTGGCGCGGGAAGAGCCAGGTCAGCGTTCCCGGGGCGAGGTCGGAGCGACGCTCCCCCAGCAGATAGGACGAGGTACCGCGCACCACCAGGTTGAGCTCGAGCTCGGCGTGCCGGTGCGCGCGCGGACGGACGTCTCCGACTCTGTGCCGGACGACGCGGCCGTCCAGCCCGCCGGGAATGCCGAGGTCGTCGTCGAGCATCGCAAGAAATGATAAGAAGTCGCGCGTTGCCGCCAAGACACCCGCTGGCTGCGCGCGGATTCTGTATGGACAAGGATTTAGGAGGGAGCATGAGCATCTCGGCAACACCCCTCTCGTCCGAGCACCGTCGGTGCTTTCGCGAGGACGGCTTCTTCGTCCTCGAAAGGGCCCTCCCGGCCGAAGAACTCGAGACGCTCCGGGTGGAGTGCGGGCGCCTGGTCGAGGAGCGCGAGCGCGAGATGCAGCGTCTCGGCGTCCACACGATCGACCTCGATCACCGCGGCAGCCGCTACTTCCTGCACGCGTACGGCAAAAGCCCCGCGGTCGAGGGCTTCCTCCGGTCCGAGTTGATGGTGGACGTGGCCCGGGTTGCGCTCGGGGACACCGTCTATCTGTTCAACGAGCAGTTCGTCGTCAAGGCGGCGGAGACCGGCATGACGTTCAGCTGGCATCAGGACTCGGGCTTCATCGAGTACCTGCACCGGCCCTACCTCACGTGCTGGATCGCCCTCGACGATATGAGCGAGGCCAACGGCACCGTCTACCTGCTGACTTACGAGCGCGCCGGCACGCGCGACGTGGTCCCGCACGTGCGGGACGAGGCAAGCAACGACCTGGTCGGCTACTTCGGCGACGACCCGGGCGACCCCGTGATCGTTCCCGCCGGCAGCATCGTCTGCTTCTCGACAACGCTCTTCCACCGGAGCGGCGCCAACACGACTGAGCGGATGCGACGGGTCTACGTCGCCCAGTACTCAGCCGAGCCGATCCTGAACGCAGACGGCTCGGGTCCTCGGATGCTGGCGGAGCCGCTTCTCGTCGCTGGCGAGCGGGCAGGCCCGTCTACGGCGACGGTCGAGGTGTGAGTCGGATCAACGCGGGGCTCGCTCGTCGCCGTCGCCTCGGACGGTGCGCTCGCGAATCGACCTCGCGCCGATGATGGCCTTGATTAGCTGGGGAGCGACTTTGGGCCGACGGTCCGCTGTGAGCAGTCCGTTTTGCTCATGCTCCACATCGGCCAGCTGCGTGTAGCAGAAGCCGCTCACGAGCGTGCTCCCGAGGAGAGTCTCGGTCAGCGCGGCAAGCTGCTGGACGAAGTCCTCGTTGTCGCGCGCGACGAGGTAGCCGAAGCCCTCGACCGCAACTGCGTGGAAGATGCCGCCGTACTCGGTGATCAGGATCGGCTCGCCCCGGTAATCGAATCCATCCGCGTACAGCGGCCGCGCGGAGGGAAGTGGCCGGAAGAGCTCGGCCAGCGAGCTGACGCGCCGCGCGATCGCGGCCGAGTCGCCGTAGTCGTGGATCGTGCAAAAGTCGGAGCGCGTGTGCTCCCAGCCGTCGTTCGACAGCGCCGGGCGGGTGGCGTCGAGAGCCTTGGTGAGGTGATACATCGCGGTCGCGAAGTGCTCCGCGAAGGGGCCGACGGGCGTTCGTTCGTCGCTGCGGAGCAGCCGGCAGCCGTTGCTCTCGTTGATCGGAACCCACGCGATGACGCAGGGGTGGTTGTAGTCGCGCGTGATCGCCTCGGTCCACTCCCGCGTGGTGCGCATGATCGACCCGGCCGAGAGCTCGTGCGCGTTCGGCATCTCACCCCAGACGAGGAAGCCGAGTCGGTCGGTCCAGTACAACCAGCGCGGATCTTCGATCTTCTGGTGCTTGCGTGCGCCGTTGAAGCCCATCTCCTTCGCCAGCTCGATGTCGCAACGCAGTGCCGCGTCGGTCGGTGCGGTGAGCAGGCCGTCGGACCAGTAGCCCTGATCGAGGACGAGCCTGAGAAAGATCGGTCGCCCGTTGAGGCGGAGCTCGTCGCCGACGACCTCGATCTTCCGCATGCCGAAATAGCTGGTGACGAGATCTCGTCTCCGACCCTCGCCGTCGAGCACCTCCACGGTGAGGTCGTACAGCGCCGGCTGCTGCGGCGACCACAGGGAGAGCGGGGCTTCACCGAGCTCGAGCTCGATCGACGACTCCGGTCTCGATGCGACGAAGCTCGTCGCCCCGGCCTGGCGGTCGTCGATGTCGGCGACGACGCGGAGTCGAGTGTCGGGCTCCCAGCCGCGGAGCTGGATCGTGATGTCGAGTGCTCCACGGTCGACGTCGGGGGTGAGGCGGAGGCCGTCGATGTGGAGGCGGTCGACCGTCTCCAGCCAGACCGTCTGCCAGATGCCGGTCGTTCGAGTGTAGAAGACGTGTGACGGCTGCTCCTTCCAATCCTGCTTCCCGCGCGGGATCGTGGGG
>JBKPSO010000046.1:0-5844 GCA_046735055.1 Actinomycetota bacterium | reverse complement strand
GACGGCAAGTTCTTCCAGATCCACGACGCGCGGATCGTCCCCCCGCCGACGCGCAGGTTCCGCGTCTTCACGGGCGGAACGAGCGACAAGACGTACATCCTCGCCGGCACGAAGGGCTGGGGCGTGGTCGTCCCGCCGCTGCTGCCGTACGAGGCACTGCGCGAGCAGCTCGACCTCTACCGCGCGACCTGCGCCGAGCACGGCAACGATCCCGACATCGTCTGGATCCACGCCTGCTACCTCGACGAGGACCGCGACACCGCGATTCGCGAGGCCGAGGCCGGCATCAAGGGCTTCCTCGCCGGGAACGCGTCGCCGCTCGTCGAGCACGAGAGGCCGCCGGCCGACGAGCTGAACGCCGCGGGGTACGGCTTCTACACGGCCGGGATCCTCGAGGGGCTGGCCGAGACGCCGTACGACGAGACGATCGCGGGTGACATCGTCTGGGTCGGGACGCCGGAGGACGTGATCGAGCGGATCGAGGCCGTGCGCGACGTCTGCCAGGGGCTGACGGAGATCTCGATCACCGTCAACCCGGGCGGTTTCGAGCACTGGCAGGCGATCAAGAACCAGGAGCTCTTCGCACACCGCGTGATGCCGCACTTCAAGGCCGGCGCGAAGAGCAAGGCCGCCGCCACCGCCTAGGGATCTCTAGGACCAGGCGGTCGGCCGCTCGGGCGCAAGCTCCTCGAAGAGCGTCAGTTGAAGGCCGCCCGGGCCCTCGAGCCGCGCGTTCAGCGATTGCCACAGCGTCTCCGTCGGCCCGGCGACGAGCTCGGCGCCACTCTCGACCGCGGCCGCGGTCATCGTGCGCGCGTCGTCCACCTCCAGTGCGACCCGCACGTGACCTGCCACTCGGCGTCCGACCTCGACCTCGTCGACGAACGCCGCGTTCTTCGGGTCGGTCAACTCGAGCGTCGCGCGGCCGGCGTCGAGCAGCAGGCCCCGGCCGCCCTCCGGCGACGACCAGACGTCCAGCACCGGCATCCCGAGCACGTCTCGGTAGAACGCGACCGTCTCGTCGTAGTCCTCTGCCGTGACGACGAGCCGCAGCTGGCGGATCATTTCAACAACGCCTTTGCGACGAGTGTGCCGGACCCTGCCCCGAGTCCCGGCCCCGGATGAGTTCCGGCGCCGATGTGCCAGAGCCGGTCGACGTGCGTCTTGTGCCCCGGGAGCCCAGGGCGCGGGCGCCAGAGGAGGTTCTGGTCGAGCGCGCACGAGCCCGAGTACATGTCGCCGCCGACCATGTTCGGAAGCGAGGCCTCGATGTCGACCGGGGAGAACGCGACCCGGCGCAGGATCGACGACTCGAAGTTCGGCGCGTGCGCCGCGATCCGCGCCTGGATCCGGTCGGCGTACGCCTCGCGAACGGCCTCCGTCCACCCGCCGTTCGTGTCGATCTCGTCCGCGGCGTCGCCTTTCAGCTCGGACGGGATCTCCTGCAGCTGGATCCAGAGGATCCAGCTGCCCTCGGGCGCTCGCGACTGATCCACCGCCAGCGGCTGCCCGACGACGACTGTCGCCTCGGTAGGCAACAGGCCCCGGTCCGCTTCGTTCACGGCTCTCGATACTCCGTCCACGCCCGAGGTCAGGTGCACGATCGCAGTCTGCCCGAGCCGCTCGTCGCCTTGCCAGACTGGGGGCTCGGAAAGCGCGAAGTGGACCTGCATCCCGCCGCGCCCGAACCGGAAGCGGCGAGCCTCCTCGACCTTCTCGCCGAGCAGCGTCCCGTAGAGCGCCTGCGGCGTCGTGCACGCGAGGACGGCGCGCGTCGCCTCGATCGTCTCACCCGCGGCGGCGACGCCGACGGCGTGACCGCGCTCGACCACGATCCGCTCCGCTTCCCGCTCGGTCTCGCACGACCCGCCCGCGTCCTCGATCATCCCCGCCAGAGCGTCGACCAGCGTCACTCCGCCCCCGCGCGGCACCGGCATCCCGCCCAGCTCGATCGCCACCCCGATCACCTGCGCCATGAAGCCGGACGACGCAGCATCCGGCCCGAGCCCGGTGTGCAGCACCCAGGGCCCGAAGACACCTCGCGCCCGCTCGTCCTCGAACGTCTCCCGCACCCAGTCGCGGCAGCTGATGAGCACGTTCCCCATGAACTCGACGAGACCGCGCCGGCCCAGCCGACGGAGTGCCTTCCAGCCGAGGCGCGCGCCGTCGCGCGACCAGAGCTCCGTCCCGAGCACGCCGAAGGCCAGATCGGCATTCGGCAGGAACTCGGCAACGGTCCGCTCCCACCCCGGCCCGAGCGCGGCGACGTTCTCCGAGTGCGACGTCGTCAGGAAGCGCGACTCGCCGTCGGGGTAGAGCGTCGCCGTCGGCAGCGCGGTGTTCAGGTACTCCACACCGCGCCGCTCGAGCTCGTCCTTCAGCTCCGCGTACGCGGCGGAGCCGACGAAGAGCGGATGCCACGACGCGAACGCCTCGTGCACGAACCCAGGCTCGGTCAGCTCGGCGGTGCGGAGCGCCCCGCCCAGCCAATCGTTGCGCTCGAGAACGCACACACGCCACCCCGCGCGTGCGAGCAGCGCGCCGGCGACGAGCGAGTTGATCCCGCTGCCGATCGCGACGGCGTCGTAGCGCCTCACAGCGCCTCCATGCTCTCGACCGCGCGGCGCGCGAGCTCGTCCACCGGCAGCGTCCAGAGCGAGTCCGGGAACGCCTCGCCGAACGTCCCGTCGTCGGACATGACCTCGACGTCGTACCAGCCGCTGTAGCCTGCCGCCTCGAGCGCGCGCACCGCGGCGCGCGACCCCTCGCCCGGGAACAGCCGGTCGTAGTCCGAGCGCGTCGGCTCGCGGTGGTCGGCAACGTGGACACCCCAGATGCGCTCGGGCCGAGAAACCTCCTGCAAATGCCAGGTATCGAAGAGAATTCCGACCTCCGCGTCGCCGATCAGCTCGAGCGCGTGGTCGACGGTGTGTACGAACGAGAGCACTCCCGCCTGTGAGGGATGAATCGGCTCGAGCGCGACCTTCACGCCGTTGCGCTCCCCTGCCTCGCCGATCCGGCGAATCCCTTCACGGACGACGTCCGAGTCCTCGCCCGGACCGGTCAGGAAGAAGACGCAGCCCGGCTCGAGCTCCGCAAACCGCGCTACCGACACACAGATCGACTCGACCCGCGCCTCCGGCTCCTCCGGGCCCGGGATCAGCGGCGAGGGGAGGATCGACCCCGCCGCCGGCAGGCACGCCGCCGCGGCCAGCCCGCTCTCCCTCAGCTTCCGCCGCACGCCCTCGACGCCCTCGAGCTTGAACTCGAGGATCCCGATCGCGCCCGCGCCGGCCGCGCGGTACGCCGCCAGCTCGTCCTCGAACGACGCGGGAAACGTCGTCCACTCGCAGATTCCGATCTTCACCGGCTCAGGCTAAACCGTTGTCCGTTGAACCGGCGTACCAAGCAGGCGTAAGGTCTGCATCCCCACTCGAGGAGGACGCATGAACGTACGCAGGTTCGGAATCGCCGTGCTCTCGCTCGCCGCGGTCGCCGTTGCACTGACCGTCGGCGCGACGGCCGCGGTCGGCAAGAGCTCGGCGGCAAAGACGATCGTCATCGGCGCTGCCGTCGACCTGACGAGCAGCATGAAGCCGTTCGACTCGCCGGCCCTTGCCGGGGCTCAGATCGAGGCGAAGAAGCTTGCCCTCAGGAAAGGGCCGAACTTCGTGATCAAGGTCTGCAACCACCAGCTGAAGAAGCAGCAGTCCTGTGCCGCGCAGCTGATCGCGCAGGGCGCGAAGATCGCAATCGTCACCTGCGACGTCGAGTACGCGGCCGCCGCGACGCAGGAGTTCATCAACCACGGCATCCTCACGGTCTCCCCGTGCGTGACCACCGACCAGATGGGGCCCCAGCGCTTCGGTGCCAAGGGCCGGCTGGCGTTCACGATGGGCGGCACGGCTCAGGACGAGGGCTCGGCCGAGGCCGAGTACGCCTGGGCGCGCGGCTGGAGGACCGCGATCGTCGTCAAGGACAACCTGCTCGTCTACTTTCGCGACGTCTCCGACGCGTTCGCGAAGCGCTTCCAGGAGCTCGGCGGGAAGATCGTCGACCGTCAGGCCTTCACCTCGGGCAAGAAGGACATCGGCAACGTGATCAGCAAGGTCGCCGGCGAGCAGGCCGACGTGATCTCGTTCGTGACCGCGTTCGGCGAGCTGCCGCAGTTCGTTGCCGGCATCCGCAGTGCGGGCAACAAGACTCCGATCGTCAACTCGTGGGGCGGCGACGGCACCTACTGGAACCCGAAGAATCCGCAGGTCACCGACTACTACGTCGACAACTACGCCTCGTCGTTCGGCGACGACCCGAACCCGGCTGTGAACGTGCTCCTGAAGGCGCTCCTCGCCGCGAAGCAGGTCCCGTACACCGCCAGCTTCGTGCTCGGAGCCTCGACGATCGACGCCCTCGCCACGGCGCTGAACCGCACCGGCGGCTCGACCAAGGGGACAATGCTCGCCCAGGCGCTCGAGGGCTTCCACGGCGTACGGACGATCTCCGGGCCGATCACCTTCTCGAAGACGCTGCACAGCGTCGTCGGGCGGCCGTGGCGGATCATGAAGGTCCAGAACAACAAGGAGTCGTTCGTCCGCATGTGGAAGACGCAGAAGGTGGCGAAGATCCACTAGGACGGAATTGGCAGAACCTCAGCGAAGCGAAGTGAACCGGTGGCCCGGAGACACTGTCCGGGCCACCGCCGTCTCGCGTGCCTTCGAGGCGCTGCACGCGCTCCGCGACGTGACGCTCGAGCTGCACCGCCACGAGGTCGTCGGCCTGATCGGGGCGAACGGGGCCGGGAAGACGACGCTCGTCAACGTCCTCACCGGCTTCGACTTCCCGACCTCGGGGTCGGTCGAGCTCGCCGGCGAGGACGTGACGTCGTGGAGTCCGCACCGGCGCGGCCGCGCCGGGCTCGCGCGCACGTTCCAGCACAGCCGCTCGTTCGCAGGCCTGAGCGTCCGCGAGAACGT
The DNA here is from genome assembly GCA_046735055.1 of Actinomycetota bacterium. GTDB lineage: Bacteria > Actinomycetota > Thermoleophilia > Gaiellales > Gaiellaceae > DATBLE01. The sequence continues at coordinate 871 of JBKPSO010000046.1, read as the reverse complement.
CGAGGTCGCCGCCCTCGGAAGAGGCGCACGGCCCGGCGAGGCGCGGCGTCGTGCCGACGAGCTGCTCGAGCTGCTCGGCCTCGGACCGCGCGAGGGGCAACCGGCAGGGTCGCTCGCGCACGGCGACGAGCGCAAACTCGGCGTCGCGCGGGCCCTCGCCACCGAGCCGCGGTTCCTGCTCCTCGACGAGCCGGCCGCGGGCTTGCCCGAGGCGGAGGTGCCCGAGTTCGCCGCAGTCGTGCGGTCCGTGCGCGACGAGCACCAGGCCGGGGTGCTCCTGATCGACCACAACATGGCGCTCGTGATGGACGTGTGCGACCGGATCCAGGTTCTCGACCAGGGACGGACGCTCGCAGAAGGACCTCCCGCCCAGATACGCGCGAACCTGGACGTCGCCGCGGCCTACCTCGGCGACGCCCCGCTGGTGGCTGAATGAGCGCCGTCCTCGAGCTCCGCGACCTCGAGGTGCGCTACGGCTCGGTCCCGGCCGTTCGCAGGCTGACGCTGGAGGTCGGCGAGGGCGAGGTCGTCGGCCTGATCGGCCCGAACGGCGCGGGAAAGTCGACCACGCTGCACGCGATCATGAACCTCGTCCCTGCCCACTCCGGGGAGATCCTGCTCAGGGGCAACTCGATCCGGAAGCGGGCGCCCGAGGCAGTCGCCCGGGAGGGCATCGCGCTCGTGCCGGAAGGTCGGCGGATCTACGCGCACCTCACGGTCGAGGAGAACTTGCGGCTCGGGCTCGCGGGCCGGCGCGGACGCGACGGAGTCGACCACGACCTCGAGTGGGTGCGGGAGCTCTTCCCGATCGTCGGTGAGATGGCACACCGGCAGGCGGGGAGCCTCTCCGGCGGCCAGCAGCAGCAGCTCG
>JBKPSO010000045.1:0-3534 GCA_046735055.1 Actinomycetota bacterium | reverse complement strand
CTTGCCGGACCCGTCCGTCGCCTCCCACTCGCGCCACTCGAGCCGGCCGTCGATCGCGACCGGGCGACCCTTCGAGAGGTACTGCGCGCAGCTCTCCGCCTGGTTCCCCCAGACCGTGACGTCGAAGTAGTTCGGCTTGTCCACCCACTGCCCGGTCTCGTCTTTGCGCCGCGTGTTCACGGCGATGCGCAGCTTGCAGAGCGAGCTGCCCGAGGTTGGCCTGAGCTCCGGATCCTTGGTGAGGTTCCCGACCAGGACGACGCGATTGATGTTCGCCACGTTAGTTCTCCTCCTCTGGCGCCGCCTCCGGCGCCTCCGACGCAGTCGGCTCAGCGTACTCCTCGGACGTGCTTTCCGAATCGGCGGGTTCGATCTCGGCCCGAGTCGTCTCGTCCGGCGGGGCCGCGACGGGCGCAGGCACGCGCTCGCGCTCCGGCTCGGGCGCGGGCAGCGGCGGCGGCGGAGCGACACGCCCGCCGCCCTTCGGGCGGCGCGTCGCCATGTGCCGCATCACGCCGTCGGTGATCTTCAGGACGCGGGTGACCTCGTCGAGCGCCGCCGGCTCCGCGTCGAACTGGAGCAGGTGGTAGACGCCGTCGGTCTTGTGGTCTATCTCGTAGGCGAGCCGGCGCCGGCCCCACGAGTCGTGGGAGAGCCAGTTGCCGCCGCCCTTTTCGATCAGCTCGCGCGTCCGGGAGATGATCTCGTTGTGACGCTCCTCCGAGGCTTCCGGGTCGAGCATCAGCAGAATCTCGTAGTCGTTCACAGTTCCCTTTCAGCTCCTTCCCTTGGTCTGAGTCGGCCTCGTGTGCAAGCGCGACCGGGAACAGGGTGCGCGCGAGACGAGGCGAGAAGTCCGCGGAAGAGTAGCATCGGCCTGCTGTGCGCCGTTTTCTCGCCGGGGTAGGGTTGGCCATGGGCTTCGCCTGGCTCTTTGGTCGCCGCCGCCGGAAGCCTGTGCCCGCGCCGGCGACCGATCCGGCCGAGGAGCTGAAGGAGAAGCTCGCGGAGTCCCGTGCCGCAGAACCGCGGCCGGAGCCCGAACCGGAGCCGGAGCAGCCGGCAGCGCCGCTCGACGAGCGCCGCCGGGCCGTCCACGATCGTGCGCGCGCGTCGATCGACGAGATGCGTGGCCGCGGCACCCCACCCGAGTCTTAGTAGGATCGCGGCATGGAAGGCAGTGAATCGAAGCAGTCGTTCTTCGAGCGGCTGAAGGACGCGACCAACGTCGTCGCGACGAAGGCGCGCGAGGGGATCGAGGATCTCCAGACGCGGCAGGGGCTCTCCCGCGCTTACAGCGACCTCGGCCGCACGACCGTCGAGCTGGTCGAGAAGGGCGAGGTCACCCACCCGGAGCTGACTGCGGCGGTCGAGAAGATCAAGTCGCTGAAGGCCGAGCTCGAGGCGGCGAAGGAGGCCGAGCAGTCCGCAGCGGAGCCGTCCGCGCCGAGCGACCCGACGCCGCCCGCGCCGGGCGAACCGACGCCGCCGGCAGGCTAACCTAGCCGGCGGAGCGGCGGGGCCCGGTGGCCCAGCCGGTCTTCAAAACCGGTCAGGCGTGGCAGCCCCACGCTGGGTAGGTTCGACTCCTGCGCCGCTCCGTAAGCCGAAACCCGTACAGCTGAACTGTTCGCGGGCAGCCGTGTCCGGTCGCGAGACGCCAGCCGACTGCCGCAGGGGACCGCACCAGACCGCAGTATTCTGGCCCTCACTGGCCCACAACTGGCCCGCGGGGCTGATATGGGCCGCTACCTGCTTTCGGTCTTGGGCGAGGCGACGAGCATCGGGATGCTCTCGGGAAGATTCTCGTCGCCAAGTGCCCGAATGCTTTATGCGTGTGCAATGGCGGCCGTAGAGCGACCAGCAGACTCGGACGCCATGCCTTCCAGCATGGGACCGCGGAGCTCCGTAGTAGCGTCCCCGAGGATCAGGCTGCCGATGAGACTCTGACCGCTCGATAAGGGCGGCATCCGATCGCCTCTCAGTCAGGCCTTGACTGCTCCGACCAGCAGTCCGCGTGAGATCCGGCGTTCCAGCGCTATTGCCAGCACGATCACCGGCGCGATCATGATCATGATCAGCACAGACATGTACCACCACTGCGGCCCGCGCGTCGCGTTCTGAGCCGCGACGGTCAAAGGCATCGTCTGCGCGTTGGCACTCGACAGGAACAGCGCAAGCAAATACTCGTTCCACGCGAATACGAACACCAGCAGGAATGTCGCGACGAGGCCCGGGATCGACAGCGGGAGCAGGATCGAGCGTAAGATCCTGAAGTTCGAAGCCCCGTCGATCTTGGCCGACTCGTCGAGCTCGAGCGGGATCGTGTTGAAGTAGTCCCGCATCAGCCACACGACGATCGGAAGGTTCACCGCCGTGTACGTGATCACGAGCGCAGTCCGCGTGTCCAGCAAGTCGAGGTTCTGGAACAGGACGTAGATGGGGATCACGACCGCGACCGGGGGCAGGATCCGCTGCGAGACGATCCAGAAGGCGATGTCGCTGTTGCCGGCGGCGCGCTTGAAGCGACCGACCAGCAGCTTGCCCAGCAGCGCGAAGCAGGCGAGGCCGACCGCGATCGCGACGGGAAGGGGCACGCCGAGACGTACGGCGACCGCGCCGAGGACGAGGCAGCCGAAGGCGAGGCCGATCGTCCCGATCTTCGGCCGATAGCGGAAACGGGCGAGCGCGTAGGCCGCCGACGATCCGATCACGAGCGCGAACGTCGAGCTCAGGAGGGTCACGACGACCGAGTTGGTGTAGGGACGGAGCGTGTCGTTCCGTAGCGGGCCGAAGATGTATCGCCAGGCATCGAGAGTGGGCTGGAAGTCGACGAATGGGATGTACTTCGGTCCCGTGTCGACCTGGATCGGCAGCTTGAACGAGGTGACGACGAGCCAGTAGAGGGGGAAGAGGACGATCAGCGTCCAGAAGCCCAGGATCAGGTAGGCCACTACCTTGGCTCTGAGCGAGAGGTCGGTCGGCGAACGACTAGCGACTGCCTTCACCGTGTCCCGCCTCCGTTCATTCCTCCGCGACCTTCCGTCGGAGGAGGGTGACGTAAATCACCGCGATTATCGTCACGAGGACGAGCAGTGAATTCGCGGTCGCCGCCGAGACGCCCAGGTCGAGGGAGCGCCACTGGATGTAGGACTGCAACGTGAGCGACTCCGTCGCGGTCCCCGGCCCGCCGCTCGTGAGCACGTTGGGGAGGTCGATGATCTTGAACGCCTCGATCAGGCGGAGCAGGATGACGGTCAGGGCGACCGGAAAGATCGCCGGCATCGTGATGTAACGGAAGACCTGCCAGCGGCTCGCGCCGTCCACGGTTGCGGCCTCGATGGGCTCGGGGTCCTGGCCTTCGAGCGCGGCGAGCAACACGATGAACATGAAGGGCGACCACTGCCACGTGTCGCCGATGATGACCGCGGCCCGGGCACCCCACGCGCTGTTCACCCACGACCAGTTGCCGAGACCGAGAGCGGAGAAGATCGGCTCGAGCGGTCCCTTGTCCGTGTCCATCATCATCCGGAA
>JBKPSO010000044.1:0-8357 GCA_046735055.1 Actinomycetota bacterium | reverse complement strand
GCCTCGCCCCGCGTGACCTCCGGCCCCGCGCCGGCCCGCCGCGAGCAGGATGGCTGGCGGCCGGTGGCGTGGGCGGTCCGGGCCGTCGGCGACCTCGCCCGCTACGCGCACCCGCGCTACGAGCACGCCCCGACGCTGCGCGCGCGCGTCACGAACAAGGTCGTCGGTCGCCTCGAGCGCTCGGACGAGCTCGAGCCCGTCGTCCGCCGCCTGGCGCTGGGCACCGCCCGGCGGCTCGCTGCGGGGGCCAACGCAGCCCTCGCCGACCGCGTCATCCGCACGACGGGGCGGCTCGAGCGCGCGATTCCCTCGAGCCCGGCGATCGACCGCTACGTGGGCGAGCAGGCCCCCGACGTCGTCCTCGCCACCTCGGTCGTCAAGCTCGCCTCGCCGCAGGTCGAGTTCCTGAAGAGCGCGCGGGCGCTCGGGATCCCGGCGGGCACCTGTGTCGCGAGCTGGGACAACCTGACGAACAAGGGCCTGCTCAAGTGGCAGTCGGAGCGCGTGTTCGTCTGGAACGAGATCCAGCGGCGCGAGGCGGTCGAGCTGCACGGGATGCCGCCCGAGCGCGTAACCGCGACGGGTGCCGGGCTCTTCGACCCGTGGTTCGACCGCCGCCCGCGCACCTCGCGCGGGGAGTTCGTCCGCCGGATGGGGCTCGACCCCGAACGCCCGTACGTCCTCTTCCTCGGCTCGAGCCCGTTCGTCACCAACCACTCCGACGGCGAGGTGCGCTTCGTCGAGCGCTGGATCGAGGCGCTACGCGCCTCCGGCGACGAGCGCCTGCAACGGATCGGGATCGCCGTTCGGCCGCACCCGGTCGGCAAGGGCTGGCGCGACGCCGACCTCTCCCGGTTCGAGAACGCGGTCATCTGGCCGCGTCACTCGGAGCGGCCCGTCTCGCCCGAGGAGCACGACGACTTCTACGACTCGCTCGCCCATAGCGCTGCGGTCGTCGGGATCAACACGACGGCGATGATCGAGGCGGCCGTGGTCGGCAAGAGCGTGCTCACCGTCCTCGCGCGCGAGTTCGGCCAGGAGAGCACGCTCCACTTCCACTACCTGCGCGAGGAGAACGGCGGCTGCCTGCACGTCGCCTCCTCGCTCGACGAGCACGCGGAGCAGCTCGGCCGGATCCTGGAGGACCGCGCCGAGGACGCCGAGCGCCGCCGCCGATTCGTCGAGTCTTTCGTCCGGCCGCACGGCCTCGACCGGCCGGCGACGCCGATTTTCGCCGACGCTGTCGAGGAGCTCGCGTCGGCGCCGGTGGCCGAGACGCCGCCGGCGTCGTTGCTCGGGCCGGTGCTGGCCTTGGAGGCGGCGCTCGCGACGCGCCGCCTCGCGCGGAAGCCGCGCCGCGGGCGCCGTCGGCTCCCGACCCTCGAATCGAGACCCGAGCCGTAGTGCTCCGTCCGAGGGGTCTGGCTTCGTGAAGGGAGTGAGGAGGGGTTGCATCGCGCTGTGCGTCGTCGCGGCGTTCCTCGCCGGCTGCGGGGGCAAGCGCGCCGCGCCGCCTCCGCCGACGACGACGGCCGCACCACACGCGCCGATCGATCACGCGCGAGTCGACACGCGAGGCCGCGTCGTCGTCACCGTCGTCGACGGCGACACGGGCCGCCGCGTCCGGGGCGCGCTCGTGCGAATCGGTCGCCTCGCCGACCGGGCCAACCGGAAGGGGAACGCGGAGGTCCACCTGCGCCGCTTCGCGCCCCTCGTCGTCTCCGTCCACGCCCGCGGGTACGGCGACCGTGAGCTGCGGATGCCCTTCCAGCACCGGCGGCGGGTCGTCCTCCGCGTCTACCGCGACGGCCTGCAGTGGCCGATGTACGGCGCGACGCCGGCGCGCACGCAGGCGCACCCGGCGATCCGTGCCCGGCCGCCCTTCCGCGTCGTCTGGAGCCGCGGCCTCGGCTCGCTGATCGAGTTTCCCGCCGTCGTCTCGGACGGTGTTGCCTACATCGGAAACAGCCGGGGCACAGTCCGTGCGCTCTCGATGCGCAACGGCACCGTTCTGTGGCGCCGCGACGTGCGTCACGGGAAGATGGCCGCCTCGCCCGCCGTCGTCGGCGACGACCTCGTCGTGCACGGCATGGACGGGATCGTGCGGGTGCTCGACCGGCGCACCGGGCGCCTCCGCTTCACGTACGACGTCGGCTCGCCGATCGAGTCCTCGCCGCTCGTCCGCGACCGGATCGACTACTTCGGGGCATGGGACGGAAACGTCTACGCCCTCGATCTCCGCACTCGCCGGCTGCGCTGGGTGTACCGGTCGGGCTACAAGATCACCTCGAGCGCGGCGCTCGCCGACCGGACGCTCTACATCGGCGACTACGGCGGCCGGCTGCTCGCGCTGACGCCCGGAAGCGGCCGGCTGGGTTGGGCGGCACACGTGAACGGCCGGATCTACGGGACACCCGCCGTCTGGGCCGGGCGCGTGTTCGTGCCGTCCTCCGACGGCGGGTCGCTGACCGCCTTCTCGACGCGCGGCCGGTACCTCTGGCGCATCCACACCGGCGGCTACGTGTACTCCTCGCCGGCCGTCTCGGGCGGCCACGTCTACTTCGGGTCGTACAACGGCCTGCTGTACAGCGTCTCCGCCCGAACCGGCGCCATTCGCTGGACCCTGCAGACCGGCGGACCGGTCTCCGGGGCGCCGGCCGTCGTCGACGGGGTCGCCTACGCGGGCAGCTTCGCCCACAGGATTCTCGGCGCGGACGCCGACACCGGGCGCGTGCTCCTCCGGTTCCCGCACGGGGAGTACGCGCCCGTCTCCGGGAGCGGCGGACGGCTGCTCCTGCACGGCTACTCGCGGCTCTACGCCGTCGAGTCCTCGAGCCCGCGTCCGCTCGTGCGAATGACCGCCGGCGGACGCAAAGGTCACTCTTGACCTCTCGTCACCGGACCTGGGGAGCTCTTCGCTTTACGGCGTGTTCGCGGCGATCCGTGCGAACGACGGCCGGCCGGCGACGTCGAGCGGCCTGAACCGCGGAGTCACGACCGTCCCGAGCCGCCGGCTGACCATCCGCACGACGCGGCCGCCGACGACGCCGTAGAGCCGGTACTCCCGGACCGCCGGGCCCCAGAGCGCGGACGGGGTCGCGGGCGCCTGGTCGGCGACGCACCCGTCCTTGTAGTGGCCGCGCAGATCACGGCCGGTGACGAGGTGCAGGCAGCCGGCCGGGCCGCGGAGGAGGGCGGCCCACCCCGTCCGGGTGCGAAGCAACGCGGGCGGGCCGAGCGTCTCCGCAGCGGCGAGGCCGAGCACGACTCGGTTGCCCGGGTCGCCGTCGAAGGCCGTGCCGTCGCTGCCGGAGACCTCGGTCGCGGTGCGGAGCTTGACGCAGGCCTGGCCCACGACCGGGCAGGCATTCGTCGCCGGATCGAAGCGCAGCCCGTAGAAGAGGACGATCGTGCCCGCGTCGTCGACGGCGAAGCTCGGCGCGAAGCTTCCCGCGGTGGCGCGCGCCGCATCCTCAGGCGAGCCCAGCTGGACGCTATAGCCCGCAGAGCCTTTCCCGGTCAGGACGCCGCCTGCGCCGACGGCGAAGCGCCGCACCGTCCCGGAAAGCCCGTCGGCGGAGAGGGTCGGCGAGTCGTAGACGTAAAGGGTCGCGCCGCGCCGCACCGGCGAGGGCATCGTGCCCGGCCACGACGCGACCGGCGCGCTGAACCGGACGCCGTCGCTCGAGGTCAGGAGCGAGGTGGTGCCGCCGCCGGCGACGGCGAGGAGGACTCGTGCCGGCCGGGTGGCGGTCTCGGCTGCGGGTGCGGTCAGGGCGAGCACACAGGCTGTCAGGAGCAGGACTTTTTCGCGCACCGACGCTAACCTTGACCGAAGCCCCGGTCGCCATGCGCCTCGTTTCCGCCGCAGCAGCCGCCGTCGCGCTCCTCGCCGTCCTGCCTGCCGGATCGGCCGTGCGCCCCACACCGGCTGCCCTGATCGCGAACGGAATCGCCCGCGCCGACCTGACTCCGGCCGAGAAGGCGGAGTACCGCGCCGTGGTCGCCGGGGCCCGACGCGAGGCCAAGCGTCTGCCGAGAGCCCGCGCCGAGCTCCTGCAGAAGGTGCTCGCGGACGTCGCTGCGCAGTGGCGCGGGTACACGCGCCCGCGCGCGCTCGTGCTCTTCTCGACGCTCGCCTTCAACGGGGCATGGCTCGCGAACCACGCCGTGTGGGGCGACCACCCCGACCGCACCGGCGAGGACGGCGTCGTCTACCGCTTCTTCTGGTCGCACGGCTACGTCTTCCACCCGCTCGCGAACTTCGCGAAGCTGAACCAGACCGCAGCCTCCGGCGACCTCGACGGCACCGAGCGCCTGGCGCAGGCGCTGCTCGGCCGCGCGATCCCGGTCGGCTCGAAGCTCGTCTGGGAGTACGAGTTCCCCTTCGCCTCCGGGCGCGCGCCGTGGACGTCCGGGATGGCGCAGGCCGTCGCAGCCCAGGCGCTCGCGCGCGCGGGCGACCTGCTCAGCGACCCTGCGCTGCTCGACGCGGCCGACGGCGCCTACGAGGCGGTGCCCGGGCTGCTCTCGCCGGGCTCGCCCGTCAAGCCGTGGGTCGCGCTCTACAGCTTCGACCGCACCCCCGTGCTGAACGCGCAGCTGCAGGCGGCTCTCTCGGTCGGCGACTACGCGGCGCTCACCGGTCAGCCGCCTGCCGAGGCCTTCGCGAACCGCCTGACGGCCTCGGCGGAGGCGTTGCTGCCGAGCTTCGACACCGGGTACTGGTCGCGCTATTCGCTCCATGGTGACGATTCCCCACTCCACTACCATGACTACGTGATCACGCTGCTCCGCAAGCTCGCCGCGCGCACCGGCGACGCGGGCTGGAGCGAGACCGCTGATCGCTTCCTCGCCTACGAGACGCAGGCGCCGGTGCTCCGCGTCGGCGGGATCCTGGCGACGCTCTACCCGCGGCCTGCGGACGGCTACCGCGACCGCGCGCGGATCCGCTTCTGGCTCTCGAAGCGCTCGACGGTGACGCTGCGCGTGGGGCACTCGGTGATGAGCGAGACGTTCGGGCACGGAGACCACACGTTCGTCTGGGAGCCGGGGAAGAAGGCCGTCCCCGGCACCTACCATCCACGGCTGACCGCGGTCGGGGTGACCGGGCAGCGCGTCGAGAAGAGCCTTCCGCCGGTCAGGATCGCCCGCGGCCCTCGGCCGCACCGATGAGGGCGCTCGGGCTCGCGGCCGTCGCGGCCGCGCTCCTGCTGGCCCTACCGGCGCATAGCGCCAACCGCCTCCAGCCTGTCCCGATCCTGATGTACCACGTGATCAGCTCGCCGCCGGCGCACGCGCCCTACCCGGACCTGTACGTCCCGCGGGCGAGCTTTGCCGCCGAGGTCGGCTGGCTGGTGCGCCACGGCTACCACGGGGTCACGCTGCAGGACGTCTTCGACTCGTGGCGCGGAGTTTGGACGCTGCCGCCGAAGCCGATCGTGCTCTCGTTCGACGACGGTTATCTGAGCCAGGTGACGAGCGCGCTTCCGGTCCTGAAGGCGCGGCGCTGGCCGGGCGTGCTCAACCTGGAGATCGCGAACCTCAAGCCGGTGTGGGGAATCCGCCCGCCCGGCGTGCGAAAGCTCATCCGCGCCGGCTGGGAGATCGACGCGCACACCCTGACGCACCCTGACCTGACGTCGGTCGGCGCGGCGCAGCTGCGGGACGAGGTCGCGGGCTCGCGCGCGGCGATCCGAAAGGCCTTCCACGTCCCGGTCAACTTCTTCTGCTATCCGGCCGGGCGGTACAACGACACGGTGATAGCAGCGGTGCAGGCGGCGGGCTACCTGGGCGCGACGACTACGAACTACGGCCTCGCGAGGCCGGGGGAGCTGTACACGCTCGCGCGCGTCCGCATCAACGGCACCGACAGTATCTCCGCGTTCGCGACCAGGCTCGAGGCCCTGCACGCGTGAGAGCACGCTGGCGGTGGTTCGTCGCCGGCGGGGCGATCGCACTGCTCTGCGTCGTCGGCGCCGGCGTCGGCTACTACCTCTACGTCTCCGGGCAGGGCGCCGACATCCGCGGCTCCTCGACGGTCGAGTTCGTGCCGACCGAGGCGCCGCCGACGACGATCCCGAAGCCGGCGCCCCGTCCGAAGCCCGGCGCGCACGAGTCGCCCGCGCTGACGCGCATCGACTGGCCGACCTTCGGCTACGACGCCCGACGCTTGCGCTACCTGCCGAGCGGCCTCGCGCCGCCTTTCCGGGTCGCCTGGGTCTTCCACGGCCGGCATCTGCTCGAGTTCCCGCCAACCGTCGCCTACGGGCGCGCGTACATCGCGAGCAACCCCGGCGTGCTGTTCGCGGTCCAGGCCGCGACCGGGCGGACGAGCTGGCGCTACCGGTCGGGCCGATGCGCAGCGGCCTCACCGGCGGTTGCGGGCGAGGTCGTCTACATGGCGTTCCTCAACAAGCGGCGGCAGGGGAAGGAGGCCTGCAACGCGGCGCCGTCCACCCCCGGGATCGACGGCGAGGTCGTCGCCCTCGACGCTCGCACCGGCCGCCTGCGCTGGCGCCGGCTGATCGGCCCGAGCGAGACCTCGCCGCTCGTCGCCGACGGTCGGGTCTACGTCGGGGACTGGCACGGGGACGTCTTCGCGCTCGACGCCAAGACCGGCCGGGTGCTGTGGCGCTACCGCACCGGCGGCCAGGTCAAGGGTGCGCTTGCGCTCGCCGGTCGGCGCCTCTACGTCGGCTCCTACGACCACCACGTCTACGCGCTGCGGGCGGGCACGGGGACGCTGATCTGGCGCGGCTCCGCCCAGGAACGTTTCGGCGGCCGCGGCACGTTCTACTCGACGCCCGCCGCCGCGTACGGCCGCGTCTACATCGGCTCCACCGACGGCAAGGTCTACTCGTTCGGCGCGGCGAGCGGCCGCCTGCGCTGGTCGCAGTCGACGCACGGCTACGTGTACGGCTCGCCGGCGATCTGGAACAAGCTCGTCCTCGTCGGCTCGTACAGCAAGCGCTTCTACGCGCTCGACGCGGCCACGAGCGACGTCGTCTGGCAGTTCGAGGCGAACGGCCCGATCTCGGGCTCGGCCACGGTGCTCGGAGACATTGTCTACTTCTCGACGCTGAAGGGCCGGACGTACGGCCTGGACGCGAAGACGGGGAAGCAGGTCTGGAGCTTCCCGGACGGCAAGTACTCGCCTGTCGTCGCCGGCCCGGACCGCGTCTACCTGGTCGGCTACACGAAGCTCTACGGACTCGTTCCCGCTAGAGTCGCCGCCCAGTGAGCGTCGCTCCCCCGCCTGATCTCGACGCCGAGCAGGAGGTCGATTTCGGCCGGTACTGGCGCACGATCGCGGCGCGCTGGTGGCTGCCGGTCGGCGGTCTGATCGCCGGCCTCGTGATCGGTTATCTCGTGGCGCTCGGGACGAACTCGACGACCTACAAGGCGACCGCGCAGGTCTACCTCGGGCAGCCGCTGGCGGTCGACGCCGCCACGCCTGTCTCGAGTGCGCCGACGAGCCTCGGGCTGGTCTCGAACCTGGTTACGAGCGAGGCGACCGTGCGCGCGGTCGCTGCGAGGGTCGGGCTGAAGCCGTCGCGGCTGCGCGGCCACATCACGACGAAGCCGATCGTCGGCATCACCGCTGCCAAGGTCGGGACTCCAGCGCCCCTGCTCGCGATCACGGTTGCCGGCTCGCCGCCGCGAAAGGTCGCGGCCGCGGCGAACCGGCTCGCGGCCGTCGTCGTCGACTCCGTCAGCGGGTACACCGATGTGAAGATCCAGGCGCTCAAGGACCAGCTCGCCTTGGACGAACGTGAGCTTGCATCTGTGGCCACGCGCATTGCCCAGCAATCCAGGCAGCAGGCGGCGCTGCTCGGCCAGACGGGTCTGAGCGCCAGCGAGAAGCTGATCGCCTCCGTCAACTTCAACAACGTCCTGATCTTCCTCGACCAGCGGCGGGCGGCGCTCGAGCGCGGCCGCCTCGACGTCCGCCAGCAGCTCTCGCTGGCGACCGACGTCGAGCAGGGACGGATCACGACGCCGGCCGTCGCGGCGAAGGCTGCCGGCCCCAACAGCCGCACCGGCGCAGCGGTCGGCGGGCTGATCGGCCTGATCGTCGGAGTCCTGGCTGCGCTGCTGTGGGACCCGATCGCGGCGCGACGTGCGGCGGCGTAATGCTGGAGGGGAAGCGCGTGGGGGTGGTCGTGCCGGCCCACAACGAGGAGGTGCTGCTACCCCAGACGCTGGCCGGGATCCCGGAGTTCGTCGACAGGATCTACGTGGTCGACGACGCCTCACGGGACGCGACGCGCGAGCGCGCCGACGCGGCCGCCGCCGCAGACCCGCGTGTGGCCCTGTCTCTTATACACATCTGACGCTGCCGACGATGTTAGCAC
>JBKPSO010000043.1:0-27227 GCA_046735055.1 Actinomycetota bacterium | reverse complement strand
GCACGAGCGCCTCGCTGCTGCGAGGAAGCGTGCTCGCGAACGCGCGAACCTCGTCGATCGTCACCACGGCTCGTCGGCGATCAGGATACGAGCCGGCGGTCCTCGGGGGCGCCGGCGGCGGTGCCTCGGTCTCTCGCCGGTCTGGTCGCCGCATCTCCTGATCAGCGAGGAGGACATCGACAAGCTCGCGTCGGCCGGCGGCATGAGCGCGTTCACGAGGCAGAGCTCGCGTATCTGAAACCCCCCACCGAGGCAAGCGAGCCGCCCTCGCTCGAGACGTTGACGATGCGGCCCCACGCATTGCGCGCCATCAGGGGAACGGCGCGCGGGCAGCACCGCCACGCCTGATGGACGACGGCCAGTCGGCGTCGACCCCGCGCTGCTACGTGTCGTAGTCGATCGCCGCGTTGTTGACCAGGACGTCCCGGCGGCTGTCTGGGACCGCCCCGGAAAGGCCCTTCGAGTTGGCTCACTGACACGAGCGCGACACGCTCAGCGATCGAGCGGCCAAATCACACGGCCGCCGAGGCGAGCGGGCCAGAGCAGGACGACGGGTTTCTCCGACAGTCTGCGCGCGGTCTCCGTGCGTCCTCCCGCCAGGTACGAGCGGACGGCCTCGACCGGATCCGCCCTCGGCGAGACGGGCAGGGAGCGGCCGCCCAGATCGACGCGACGGCCGAGGAAGCGGGGCGGATCGGCGGGATGACGCGAAAACTTCGAGCGGCCGAAGTCGCGCTCGACCCTGCGGCGGTACGGGAACGGCCCGGCCGGGTGAGCCGAGAAGAAACTCCAGACGTCGAAGTCCTTGACGCCGTTCTCGCCGTCGACATAGTGCTGCGCCGCACCCTGGCAGAGTGCGATGCAGAGCAGCCGGTTGCGGTAGCGCCGCCCGGTCGCGGTCTCGCGCTCTACGAGGCCGGCGAGGTCGCCGAGGGCGAGCTCGCCGAGGCGGGCGAGATCGGCGCCGGTGATCGGCTCGCGCGAGCGCTCAGTCACCCAGCTCGAGACTAGAGCCTTTCGCAGCCTCGATCGCCGCGGGGACGGTCGGCTTGCGCCGGCAAACGAATCCCGCCTTCAGACGCAGGCGTAGGTGATCTCAACGGTGCTGGTCGGGGCTTTCGGGGAGGATGACCTTGTCGAAGCTGTTGCGGATGTGCTTGGCGACGGTGACTTTCGGTGGCGATGAGCATGGCGGCGGTCGAGTAGCCCTGAGTCAATGAGGGCGAGGGTCTCGTGCTCACGCGGGGTACCGGCGCGGGCATGAATCAGCATCTGTCCTTTTGGGTGCCGCTCATCCTTCTTATCGGCGAGCATCGACCCTAGAGGAGGGGAGATCATGAAGTTCCGAACCTACGTCGAGCCTCCGGAGCCCATGAGGGGGTTGGAAGTTCCCCCGGAGGTTGTGGAGTCGCTTGGTCAGGGCAAGCGGCCGAGGGTCACGATCACGATCAATGGGCATTCATGGAAGAGCAGAGTCGCCATCATGCGTGGCCGCTACCTGCTTGGCCTAAGCAACGCCAACCGGCAAGCCGCCGGTGTGGAGACCGGCGACGAGGTTGAGGTCGAGGTCGAATTTGATCCCGAGCCCCGTGTCGTGGCCGAGCCCGCGGACTTCGCCCGCGCCCTCAGCGCCGATCCGATCGCCCGCACCGCGTATAACCGCCTGCCCGACGGTCGCAAACGGGAGCATGTGCGCGCTATCGAGAGCGCAAAGAAGCCCGAGACGCGTATACGGCGGATCGAGAAGGCACTGGCCTCGCTGCGGGACTTGGAGTCGGCAGCGAGCGCCGCGGCCCGTGGCAGGAGCCGAGCTTCGAAGTCGATGTCCGGCGAGTCCTGAACTGGACGACTACCCCGAGACCAAGACCTTTCCGTTGACCGTGTTCTCGAACCTGTCACCGGCACCGCTGCCCTACGAGTGGGACATCCAGGTCGACATCGTGACCATCGCCGTGTCGCACGGTCCGTTGGACGCGACCTTCACCGGCTCCTGGCGTGAGGACGGCAGCTTCTCGGGGCGGCTGGCGCCCGAATCCCGGCGCCGACGAGACCGTCAACATCCCCTACGACATTCCTCGCGGGTGCGGAGGCGTGAAATCCTGGCTCGTCAGACGGCCGAGCGATTATTCGACGGTCCCGGCAGGACGCTCACCGACGCGAGTGAAAACCCCAGCGGCGGCAATGCCCAGCCATGCACTCCAGCGCGAAAGCAGCTCCCGCCGGAACGCGCTGATCGCCATGGCGCCGATGAACACGGCCAAGGGCAGCGTGATCGCGACGCGCCTGCCAGGTAGGGAGAGGACAAAGAGTGCCCGCGCGGCGCCCCAATCCCGCGCGACGCCGGGCTGGGTCAGCGTCCAGTACAGCGCCGCCGAGAGCAGCAGGAAGGCTGCGGCCGTCGTTTCTCCCGCAGCCGCGGCGGTCGATGCGGCCCCGGAGGCGAACAGCACAATGGTCAGCGCACCACTCGCCGCCCAGAGCCGCTCGGCCCATGCACCACGCATGCCCCGCCTCACAGGGAAACCTTGCCAGGGTCACGGTCAGACTTCGTACTCGAGCACAGAAGGTCACCGTGGTCACCTCGTCCTTGACGACGCCGTGCTGGAGTCGGAGCGTTCCTCTCTGACCGGCCCGCGGAGGCCGGCGGTGCGGCTCAGCGAAGACGCCCTGCTCGACGGCGCATCCTCGCTGCCGAGATATCCGCTTCCAGAGCCGTAGACTCGCGAGATGGACCCCTGGAAGCTTGTCGCAGCGCTCGCGATCGTTGTCGCCGGAGCGGTCGGCGCGTTCGCCGTTTACACAGTGGGTTGGCGAGACGGATCGGAGGCGCATTCCCGTGTGACCGTCCTCCGCGATGGCGACGTGATTCTCAGACCGGAGGCGGCGACTCGCTGCGAAGCGTCACACGAGGGCGGTCAACCGAATCTGTTCTGTACACGCCTCAACGGTGGTCGGCACCAGGTCATCTTCTACCGGGACGATGTCCTCATTTGGCCACTGTCCCGCGGGCCGGACGGGCCCCCGTTCATCTACCGCTGGCAACCATAGTGCGCCAACCTCGGGGAGGAACGGCAGGCTCGCGATGCGATCGCGCCTCGGGACTCTGCGGCCCTCCCACGCCAGCGGCGCAACGATCGGGTAAAGCTCGCCTGGCGCGAGACCTTCGCCGTGGCCGACGACCACGACCAGCGCCGGGGAATCGTCGCCATTCTGCCCCTACTGGGGGTTATAACCCCAGTAGCGCAGTAGGGCCTGAACATCAGGGCAGAAAACCACTCCCAGCCGAGGCGCACTCCCCAGCCTCACACGCCTCCACACGCGTGTGGAACAGTGGCGTGGTTGAGCCAAAAAATGTTCCGGATGCGATGGAAATGTTCCAGATGCGCTGGCTCAACTCGGAGCTCGCGAGCTCGTGGTCGACGTGGCGATCGCTCCTATGCGCCGGGCCGGCCGGGCCCGGGGCACGCGCCCCCTCCCCTCCGGCGAGCGACGAGCGCGCGGGTCCCTCCTGCCGGCAATCGTCGGCTTCGGATCGACGATTCGCGCGAGATCGGTCGGCGAGTACACCGGTCCACGCGAGGCGTCGGCGGCGAGAGCGACGATCGTAAGAGCCGCCGCCACGGCCAGGCACATCGGCACGTTCCGCACCAGGGAAATGATCCAACCACCTTCGCCGGATTTCAATAACGCTTCTGGCTCACACCCCGAGGCGCAATACCAGCTGCTGAGCGTGGAAGGAGTGCCGCCTGGGTGAGAGCCCGCTAGCTCGGCTCGGAGCCGGCGTGAGCGGGCATCGCGGTGGACGCGCGGGTTTCCGGCGCCCCTAGCGGCAGGAGGACGGAGAAGGTCGAGCCGCTTCCCGGGGACGACGTGACCAAGATGTTGCCCCCCATCCGCCGGACCAGCTCGCGCGAGATGTAAAGACCGAGCCCGCTGCCGCTCGCACCGCGGGTCATGTTCGGATCTACGCGGTAGAACTTCTCGAAGATCCACGGCAGCTCGGAGTCGGCGATTCCGATGCCTTCGTCGCGAACGGTGATGCAGAGATCCCGCTCGCGCGGCTCGAGCCGAACCTCGATCCGGCCGCCGTCGGGCGAGTACTTGACGGCGTTGGCGACGAGGTTTCCGAGCACCTGCTGCAGCTTGTCGGCGTCGGCTGCGACGGGCGGAAGGGCGGGCGGCGCTACGAGCTCGAGCGTGACCACTGCCGGCGCGTGGGTCCGCGCGGCCTCGACGACGCGCCGTGCGACATGCGCGGCATCCACCTGCTCCGTTGCGAGCCTCAGCTTGCCGTCGTCCACCTGACTGGCGAGGAGGATGTCGTTGACGATGTCGGCCAGCCGCTCGGATTGCTCGGAGATGACGTCGAGGAGACGGCGGCGCGAGTCGTCCGGAAGCACCACGTCCTCCCGGACGAGCGTCAACGCGGCGCCGCGGACGGCGGCGATCGGCGTCCGAAGCTCGTGCGATACGGTCGCGATGAAGTCGGACTTGAGCTTCTCCAGCCGTCGCTCGTCCGTGAGGTCGCGGAACGCGTACACCGTCCCCTCGGCGAAGCCGACGCCGGCGATCGAGAGCCAAAGCTCGCGGCCGTCGATCTCGATCGGCACCGTCGTCGCACGACCGGAGGAGCGCGCAGGGCCGCTCGCGACGGAAGCCGATGTCGCAACCGCCGGCCAACCAGGAATCGCCTCCTGGGCCGGGCGACCGAGCACGGCCTCCGCAGCGAGGCCCGTGATCGCCTCGGCGGCCGGATTCCAGAGCCGAACGATGCCGCTCGAATCGACCAGGAACACGCCGTCCGCAACGGAGCCGAGCACGCGCGCGGCCCGGCCGCGCTCCTCGGCCTCGCGGTAGAGCCGGTCACGCTCCTCGGCCAGCCGGACGCGTTCGAGCGCGTGCTGAATGCTCTGCGCGATCGCTTCGAGCAGAGCGACCTCGGCCTCGTCGAAGCGCTCGCCGTACAGCCGGCCGACGCCGACCGCGCCCCGATCCGCCGCGCTCCCGAACGGCACCAGCACGAGGTAGCGAATGCCGATCCCGAGCAGATCGTCGCCCTGGTGCTGCTCGGGCTCCCCACCGGCCAGCGCACGGCGACACAGGTCGTGGGCTACCAGCGGGAGAGCTCGCCTCGATGGGAGGCCGTGAGCGCCGATTACGCTGCGGTGGCTGTTCCCTTCTGCAGCGAGCACGAACGCGATCTCGGCCTCGAACGCCTCACAAAGCTCCGGCGCGACGAGCTCCCCCAGCTCGCGCTCGGAGCCGGCGCGATTGACGATCGTGACGATCTGCGCGCGCCACGACGCTTCGACGAAACGCCGCAGCAGCTCGTCTCGACCTTCAAGCCTCGGAACCGAACGCAACAACGACGACGGCATAGTTCCGATCCCCTTTCGCACCTCGCGATCTGCCGATCTCACCGCGTGTGTAGACACCGGCGAGGCAGGGAGGATGCGCGCCGAACGCGGACGTGATCGACTCGATCTCGCGGGCGGCGAGCAGGTTGCCGAATTGCGCACCACGTGCGGCGCAGTCGAAGAGCAGCGCGGCCTCCGCGGCGCGCGGCAGCGGCTCGACGGCATCGTCGACCGCCGCGCGCGCACTCGTCACGATCGCCTCGGGAACGTGATCGCAGATGTCGACTGCCGCGTTCGGTTCGATGCTCGTCGCGCAGACGAGCCCGCCGCCGGGGGCGCGTGTACGCACATGCCTCGGATGGACGTCGCCGCTCAGCTTGGGCTCGGCGAGCGGGTGGACCATCGCGACCGCCTCGAAATCGGCATCGCTCAGGTGGACGTCCACCCCGAGCTTCTCGAGGTAGACCGTCTCCGCCGGGCGGCCGTCCAACTGGAGCACCGTCTGAGCGCTCGAGCGAGTCACGATCGACGGCGTTCCGCGCGGGACGCAACCATGGGCGATGCCGACGCCGACCGGTGCGCCGGCGACGATTGCGACGGCGACGACGCTCTTGGCCATGGCTCTGCCGTCCGCGAACTGCGCTCTCCTTGTGCCTCCCGCGGCTCCTCCAGCCAGCGGGATCTGGGCACCCGCCACGTCGTAGGCGCCGGCGACGATCTCCGCCTGGTCCCCGGACTCCGAATCGACGAAAAGCAGCAGCACGGTGTGGCCGGCTCTGGGCTCGACGCGAGCAAGGGCGTCTTCGGCGGCGGCCCTTCCGGCCGCGCGTGGCTCACCTGCTCCGTCCACACCGACTCCCACGGGCACGGACTCGGCGAATGCGAGCGCCGAGCAGCCGTTCGCGATCGCCCCGCCTGCAGTGATCGCGCCGCTTCCCGTCATTCCGGCGACCTGCGCTTCGCCCGCGGCGGCCTGGGCCTGCGCCAGGGCGTCCCGGGGATCGGCGACGCCCGTGGGGAAGATCAGGACGAGCCCGGCGTCGCGGCCGAGCGCGCTCACCGCCTGCTTCACGGCCTCGAAGCAGGCGCGCGCGCCCTCCGCCGAGCTCGCGCCCGCGAAGGGGGCGCGCGTCCGAACGACGTCGTGTGTCGCTGCCGAAACCATTGCCGCGGATGGAGCTAAGGCTGCTAAACGGTTGAACGGACCGGGGAGTTTCGTTTTCCCGACAACCGGCGATTAGAAACACGTGAAGGCGAAGCTGTCGCTCGTCGCCCTCGCCGTCTTCGTGTTGGCGCGTCCAGCGGCAGGAGCCGCCGAGGATCCGCCGTTCGTCGGTTGGAGCTCGCTCCTGCCGGCGCTCTCGATCCCCTACGACGTCACGAGCCCGGACGATTGCATCGCAGGACGAGCGCAGTGCGTCGACAAGGCGATCCGGGAGATGACGCGTCGCTTCGACCAGCTTGCCTCCTCGTGCGACCACAACGCAATCTTCTCGCTCACGTACCTCCGCGTAACGGAGGAGTACAGGCGGACGATCGATACGCCGTTCTTCGACGACACGCCTTTCGTCAACCACGAGGACGCGGTTTTCGCCCGCTACTACTTCGCGGCCTACGACGCTTGGGCGGCAGGCGATCTCGCTGATGTGCCGCCGGCGTGGCGAATCGCTTTCGCCGCTGCGCACGACCACGAGGTGTCGGCATCCGGGGACTTGCTTCTCGGCATCAACGCACACGTCCAGCGCGATCTGCCGTTCGTGCTGTACAGCATCGGTCTCGTCGCGCCCGACGGGACGAGCCGGAAACCGGACCACGACCGCGTGAACGAGATCCTCAACCGCGTTGAAGACGACGCCATCGCCGAAATCGCGCGGCGCTTCGATCCGACCATCGACGACACGAATCTGCCGACCTCCCTCGACGACTTCACGCTGTTCCAGACACTGGTTGCCTGGCGTGAGTCGGCGTGGCGGGACGCGGAGGCGCTCGCCGCGGCTCCGACGCCTGCAGCACGAGATGAGGTCGCGGCGCAGATCGAGACCGACGCAGCAGCGGAGGCGTCTGCGATCGTGGCGGCAGATCAGTATCCGCCTCTCTCGGGCGGTAGCGCGGCGCGCGACGCGTACTGCGCGATACACCACGACGACCCGTAACGGTCGCACCCGCTCTCCTTACGCGACCTCGCTCTCACACGCGCATACATATGCGCGAGGGGTTGATCGTGCAGAGCTCCAGTTCTCGGCCCCGGGCGCAGCGTCGCTGAATCAAGTTCGCTGAAGGCGCAGGAGGGCGCCTTCGTGGGCGTCGAGCACGAGTGGGTCGAGTCGGTGATTCCGGCGATCTGGCCTGGTTGAGCAGAGCAGCTTGCTCGACGAGCCGATGTGGCGGAGATCGAGCGAGCGCGGCTCGGAAGCGAAGTTGAGCGCGACCAGGTCGCGCTCGTCCTGGTGTTCGCGAACGTAGACGAGGAGGTCGTGGTCTCCGGCGACGACTGCGCGGTACAACCCGTGCGCGAGTGCGGGCGACTCGCGGCGCAACCGTACGAGTTGGCGGAAGAGGTTGAGCTCGGACGCGGGATCCTTGTCTTGGGCGTCCACGTTGCGCTCCCGGTGGTCGGCGGTGAGCGGTAACCAGGGCTGGATCTGGGGCGGGGAGAACCCGGCCGAGTCGTCGGCGTCCCACTGCATCGGCGTTCGCGCTCCGTCGCGGCTCTTGCCGATCCTTGCCTGCGGATCCGATATGCGTTCTGGGGGGATGTTGGCGTTCTGCAGGCCGATCTCGTCGCCGTAGTAGCAGGTCGCGGTGCCGCGAAGGGTGAGCAGCAGCATCAGCGCCAGGCGGGCGCCCGCAGTGCCAGCACGCGTCGCGATGCGAGGGACGTCGTGGTTGCCGAGAACCCAGTTGGGCGCCGCGCCGGCGGGTAACGCTGCCTCGTACCGCTCGATCAGCTCGGCGATCGTCGTGGCATCCCAGCGCGGTATCGTGATCAAGCCGAAGTTGAACGGGAGATGGATGCCCGACAGGTGTTCGCCGTAGTAGCGGACCAGACGCTCGAGTGGCAGGTAGATCTCTCCGATCAGCACCCGCTGGTCGTATTCGTCGGCGACGCTGCGCATCTCGCGGACGATGTCGTGCACTTCGGGGCGGTCCTCGAATCCCGGCCGGTCGTACCGGCTCCACTCGTATTCACCATGCCGCAGCGGTGGAGATGGCGGGTTGTCCCGAAACTCCGCGTCCTTGACGAGGAGCCAGAGCACGTCGATCCGGAGGCCGTCGATGCCTCGGTCGAACCAGAAGCGGATGACCTCGTAGATCGCCTCCCGTACCCGCGGGTTGCGCCAGTTCAGGTCTGGTTGCTTGCGATCGAAGAGGTGCAGGTAGAACTGGGCGGTCCGCTCATCCCACTCCCAGGCCGACCCGCCGAAGTAGCTCTGCCAGTTGTTCGGAGGCGACCCGTCTGCACGACCGTCGCGCCAGATGTACCAGTCCCGATATCGGCTCTCACGGGAGCTGCGCGCATCGACGAACCAGGGGTGCTCGTCGGAGGTGTGGTTTGGGACGAGGTCGAGGATCACGCGCAACCCGCGCGCATGGGCTTGTGCGACGAGCAGATCGAGATCCTCGATGGTGCCGAAGAGCGGATCGACGTCGAGGTAGTCGGCGACGTCGTAGCCGAAGTCGGCCATCGGCGAGGGGAAGATGGGCGAGAGCCAGATCGCGTCCGCGCCGAGTCCCGTGACGTAGTCGAGCCGGGCAGTGATACCAGGCAGATCGCCCACTCCGTCTCCGTTGCCGTCGGCGAACGATCGCGGGTAGATCTGGTAGATCACTGCGCCGCGCCACCATTCTCGGTGGTCGAGGACGTCAGCCATCGACACCCGGGACGTCCAGCGCGGACGCCTGACAGCGTTTGCCAGCCGGGGCGGGATGCGGCCGCGTGCGACGCGACTCATCGGATGAAGCTAGCTGCAACTCATTTGGCCGGACCAACTCATGGCTTCAGCGCCATGATGAAGACCAACTCGCCGGGCCGCGGCACACGGGTTCGCACGAGCATTCGGGTCCTACTCTGGAGCGACCAGCTCGTCCGGAGTCGTCGTGATGATGGTGCAGCTGTCGAGCAGCTCGCTGGGCACGACGACGATCGCCAGCCGCTCCATCCGGCCGCCTACAGCGTCGGCGGCTGGCCCGGCCCGCAAGAGGAGTGGAGCCATGAGATACCGGATCGGGAGGAACTGTCGGAGTTTAATCCGAGTTCACCAGGGATTCGCCTCGCTCAGAGCCGCGCTGCCGCCTGGCGCGCCTCCGGGACGGTGACGAGGCCGTTCCGGCCGGTTCGCCGCCTCTTACCCGGTTCCCCGAAACGCGGGGAAGCCCCTGCAAGTTCTGTCTCGAGGTTCCGGCAACGGGTTCGATCGGCGCCGCTGGTTCAGTCTCAAGCGGCTGCGCATCCCTTGCCGGCGCCTGAAACACGGCAGTTTTGGCCGTTCCGCGGCCCCATCGCGAGCGCGTTTGGCTACCGCGAGGGTGGGAAGCGAATGCTGAGATGAGCAGGGCTTCCGCCGAGGCCAGACCACCATCTCAGTCCACTGACGAGGTGGATGTCGCCGTCATTGGCGTTGGTCAGGCAGGCCTGGCGATCGGCTACTTCCTCAAGCGCCAAGGGCGGGGGTTCGTGATCGTCGACCGCGCCGGTGAGATCGCCCCTGCCTGGCGCGAGCGCTGGGACTCGCTCACCCTCTTCACTCCGCGTCGCTACAGCGCGTTGCCGCGGCTTCCCTTCCCGCGTGACCCGGACGGCTATCCGACCCGCGACGAGGTGATCGCCTATCTCGAGCGCTACGCCGAGACTTTCGAGCTGCCGGTCGAGCTCAACAGCGAGGTCACGAAGCTCGAGCGGGGCGACGATGGGCGCTTTCGCCTCGAGGTGGACGGGCGGACGATCAGCGCCGACCAGGTCGTGGTCGCGACCGGGCCGTTCCAGACGCCGTTCGTGCCGAAGCTCGCGGAGAAGCTCGCCGACGATGTGTTCCAGACGCACGCGGTTGGTTATCGCCGACCCGACGACGTGCCGCAGGGGACGGTGCTCGTTGTCGGCGGCGGGAACACCGGTTTCCAGATCGCGAAGGAGCTCTCGGCGACGCGCAAAGTCGTGCTCTCGGTCGGCTCCCGCCAGAAGCCGCTGCCCCAACGTGTGCTCGGGCGCGACCTCTTCTGGTGGCTCACCAAGGCGCGAATCCTTGACACGACAGTCGAGTCGCGTCTCGGCCGCAAGCTGAGCGCACGGGACACGCTGATCGGCTCGAGCCCGCGCGAGCTGGGGAAACGCCACGGCGTCGAGCTCGAGCCACGTCTCATCGACGTTGACGGGCGAACGGTCCGCTTCGAAGATGGCAGCGAGCTCGAGGTCGACGCGGTCATCTGGGCGACGGGCTACCGCCCCGAGTACTCCTGGATCAAGCTGCCGATCTTCGATGAGGACGGTCGCCTGCGCCACCGTCGCGGCGTCACCGACATCCCCGGCCTGTACTTCCTCGGCCTGACGTGGCAGCACACGCGCGGCTCGGCGCTGATCGGCTGGGTGAGGGAGGACGCTGAGTTCATCGCCGAGCGAATCGCGGAGTATCAGGAATCGAAGGCACCCGCCTTCAGGGGGACAGCGGTTGGCGCGGGGGCGGCCGCTGGCGCTCGCTCGACCGAAAGGAGCTAAAGCCATGCATCCGTCGGGCTCCGAAGGCCGCACCCCGATTGTCGAATTCCCGCGCGAGACCGAGGGCCTTCCCGAGGCACGGAAGACCGAGTTGGTCGAGCTCGGAGACGGCGACGACTTCGAGCTCGAGATCATGCCGGTCAAGAAGCGGATCGGCGATGCAACGGTGCGGATGCTCGCCTACAACGGCTCCGTCCCCGGACCGACGCTGAAGGTCCCGCAGGGCGCGACGATCACCGTCCACGTGACCAACCACGGTGATCTGGGCGCGACGGTGCACTGGCACGGTCTCCGGCTCGAGAACCGGTACGACGGCACGCACGACACGCAGGCACCGATCCCGGTCGGTGAGACCTTCACCTACCAGGTGCACGTGCCCGACCCCGGCGCCTTCTGGTACCACCCGCATATCCGCGAGGACTACGGCCAGGAAATGGGCCTGTACGGGAACATCCTCGTGACCCCGGCTGAGCTCGACTACTGGCCGCCGGCGAACCGCGAGCTGCTGCTCACGCTCGACGACATCCTGATCGAGGACGGCCAGATCGCGACCTTCAGGGAGTCCGAGACAACCCACGTCGCGATGGGCCGCTTCGGCAACGTGATGCTCGTTTCAGGCGAGCCGAACCTTCATCTCGAGGCCAAGCGCGACGAGGTCGTGCGTTTCTACTTCACCGATACCGCCAACACACGGGTCTTCAACGTGACGCTGCCGGGCGCGCAGATGAAGCTGGTCGGTGCCGACGCCGGCCACTACGAGCGCGAGGAGCTCGTCGAGGAAGTGCTGCTTGCCCCGTCCGAGCGCGTCGTCGTCGAGGTGCTCTTCTCGGACGCCGGTGAGCTCGAGCTCGAACACAAGACGCCCGAGCACACCTACCGGCTCGCGTCGATCACCGTTGCCGGCGAAAAGCCGGGGCAGTCGTTCGCCGACGAGTTCGCACGCCTGCGGACCAACCGCGATATGGTCGAGCTACGCGAGCGGATCGAGCCGTTCTTGACGGCGCCACCAGACAAGACGCTCTCGTTCGTGGCTGAGATGGACATGGGCGTGCCCGAGGGCGTGCCGGTCGTCTACGTCTGCCCGATGCACCCAGAGGTCGTGAGCGCCGAGCCCGGCAGTTGCCCGAAGTGCGGGATGAAGCTGCTCGCACAGGCCGCTGAAGAAGTGACGTACGTCTGCCCGATGCATCCGGAGGTAACAAGCGACAAGCCCGACCGCTGTCCCAAGTGCGGCATGAAGCTCCTGCCAGAGAGCCTCGTCGCCGCTGATGCCGGACACGGCCACGAGCACCACCACGCCGAGCACGAGGGCGATCACGGCGAGCACGGCCATCCCCACCATGAGCACGGCGAGCCCGAGCATGCCCACGACACGGCGCAGGGAATCGAGTGGGAAGACGACATGGTCGAGGTCAACCGGCTGACCACGCCGGCGAACATGCGCTGGAAGCTCGTCGACCGCGACACCGGCGCCGAGAACGCGCAGATCGACTGGACCTTCCACGTCGGCGACCAGGTGAAGCTGCGCCTGGTGAACGAGATGGACTCAGACCACCCGATGCCGCACCCGTTCCACGTCCA
Source organism: Actinomycetota bacterium (assembly GCA_046735055.1). Taxonomy (GTDB): domain Bacteria; phylum Actinomycetota; class Thermoleophilia; order Gaiellales; family Gaiellaceae; genus DATBLE01. The sequence continues at coordinate 14,579 of JBKPSO010000043.1, read as the reverse complement.
CGGCGCCGGTCGATTCCTGATCCTCGCCCGTGACGACGCCGTTGAACCTAACCTCGTCTGGAAGGACACGGTCCTCGTCCGCACCGGCGAGACCGTCGACATCCTGCTCGACGTTACAAACCCTGGCCGCTGGATGGCTCACTGCCACATCGCCGAGCACCACGAGAGCGGAATGATGTTCAGCTTCAACGTCGAGCCTTGAAAAGAGGCCGGTCGTGATTCACGACGCAGTCAGTCGCGCCCTCGAAGACCTGCAAGCAGGCCTCTTCCGTTGTCTTGGTAGGCGAGAAACCCGACCCCCTCCCTGGAGGGGAGGAGGTTCAGCGCCCAGAACTCCGCGTTCACTGCACGAACTCCCGGATCGTGTGGGCAAGTGCGATCGGCTGATCGAGCGGAATGAGCGTGTAGCTGCCCTCGATCTCGACAAGGCGACCCTGTGGCAGCAGCTCCGCGAGGCGGTGTCCGTGTTCGGGCGGCATGTCGCGAGCAAGGCTGAGGGGCGGCCGGGTCACGCGTCATCCTGCGATTGACGATTCACACACGTGTGACGGGCGCGGTGAACGAAACTCACCGCTTCGGATTTGGTGTCGGTGTTCGTGCCCTGCCGTGCAGGCGGGCTGCCGTGGAGCAGCGATGAAGCCGTTCGTGGGAGACAAAGGGCGAGTGTGGGCGGAACACCGGTCACATCGCCACTACACAGAGGATCGGACACTCCCTCTGGTGGCCGGCGCGGCCCCACTCATTCGTCCCTTGCAGCAGCAGAGCTGGGAGACGTTCTCGGTTCAATGGCAAAGCAATGTCCGGATCGCGTTCCACTGGCTGCGCGAGGCTCTGCTCGAGCCGCTGCGGCCCGGCAGCGGGGTGGTCGTGCTCGGCAGCGGTGCCGCGCTGGCCGGATCACCGCTTAGCGTTGGGTACGCCGGCGCCAAGGCCACCCAGCCGCAGCGTGCGGTGGGTATGGAGCCCTTTATGGATGCTCGGCGATGCCGTGGGTGATCTGCACCGCCGCCCGCAGAGGCGTCCCGCTGGATGGCAGCCATTTGCGAACGAAGATCGGAGCCTGGCCGACCGTCACGAGGAAGGTGAAGGTCTCCAGGCCGGTGACCGGCTGAGCTTTCGGTGTCCGTTCGGGACGAGCAGCCGCGGGAGTCGGAGGCGTTGCTGTTTCCGGATGCGACATCGTCCGCTCCTTGGATGAGGTCAGGTCTTGGCGCCCGAGAGGGTTCCGACCGTGTCCCGCTCGGTGTCGACCAGGCCCAACGTGCGATCGACGGCCCTGCGCCACGCGGCGACGCCATCAGCGCGCTCGTCCGAGCTCATCTGGGGCTTCCAGCGACGTGTGGTCGTGTAGTTCGCGCGCAACTCGTCGAGCCCCGACCAGAACCCGGTGGCGAGCCCTGCAGCGTAGGCGGCGCCGGTCGCGGTGATCTCGGTGACGGCGGGTGCTGCCACGGGAGAGCCGAGGACGTCGGCCTGGAACTGCATCAGCAGGTTGTTTCGGGTCATGCCCCCGTCGACTCGCAACTCCACGAGCCGAGCGACTCCCGTGTCGGCGAGCATCGCCTCCACGAGGTCGTACGTCTGGTACGCCGTTGCCTCCAGCGCCGCCCGTGCGATATGTCCCTTGTTGGCGAAACGTGTGAGGCCTACGATCACACCGCGCGCGTCGTTACGCCAGTACGGCGCGAACAGGCCGGAGAAGGCGGGGACGAAGACGACACCTTCCGAGCCGTCGACAGAGCGTGCGAGCGCCTCGACCTCACGGGCGTCGTCGATGATGCCGAGGTTGTCCCGCAGCCACTGGATCAGCGCGCCGGCAACTGCCACCGAGCCCTCGAGCGCGTAGACCGGCTCCGCGTCACCGAGCTTCCAGGCAACGGTGGTGATCAAGCCGTGCTCGGACAGCACCGGCTCCGTCCCGAGCGTGAAGTTCAGGAAGGCACCCGTGCCGTACGTGTTCTTTATCTCACCGTGGTCGAAGCAGGTGTGGCCGAACAGTGACGCCTGTTGGTCGCCGAGCACGCCCGCGACGGGGACGCCGGACAGGTCGCCGGCGGCGGTCGCGTACACCTCGCTGGAAGAGCGGATCTCGGGAAGAAGCGCACGCGGGATCTCGATGCTCTCGAGGAGCTCGTCGTCCCACTCGAGCGTGTGCAGGTTCATCAGGAGAGTGCGGCTCGCATTCGTCGGATCCGTCGCGTGCACCCCGCCGTTCGGGCCGCCCGTCAGGTTCCACAGGAGCCACGTGTCCGGTGTGCCGAACAGAAGGTCGCCACGTTGTGCCGCGTCCCGTCTGGTCGTGTCTTGGTCGAGCAACCACGAAAGCTTCAGAGCGGACGAGTACGTCGAGATCGGCAGGCCGGTCCGCTGCTGAAACCGATGGATGCCTCCGTCGGCCGCGAGCGCGTCCGCGGCGGCGGCGGTGCGCGTGTCCTGCCAGGTGATCGCCGGTGCGACCGGGCGTCCAGTCCGTCGATCCCACAGCACGACGGTCTCCCGCTCGTTCGTGATTCCGATCCCCGCCACGTCCGTGGGTGATGCGCCCGCCGAGTTGAGCGCCTCGTGAATGCACTCCTGGGTGCGGTGCCAAACCTCGTCCATGTCGAGCTCGACCCAGCCGGGCCGTGAGTAGTGCATCGTCTGCTCGCGTTGTGCCGTCGCGACGGGGACGCCTCGCGCGTCGAAGAGGATGCAGCGTGTGCTGCTCGTGCCGTGGTCGATGGCTGCCACAAACCTGGCGGCCACCGCTCAGCCTTCCCGCTGGGCGGGTGTCCCGGACGGCGTGATCGGGACCGCTGTGTCGCCGTTCGACCGGTTTCCTCCGCTCTCGCGCGGCTCGAACGGATCCGCAGCCGCCCCATTCGGTGCCTCCGCTTCCAGCCGGCGCTTGGCCGTCTCGAGGTCACGCAGCGCAACGTCGCTGAGGCGTGGGTACTGCGGGTCGATTTCGATCAGCACGTTGGCGATCACGGCTGCGGCCGCGATGCGCGCAAACCACTTGCGGTCGGCCGGGATCACGTACCAGGGTGCCCATGTCGTGCTCGTGTGACTGAACATCTCCGAGAACGCCTCCTGGTAGGCGTCCCAGGACTGACGCTCCTCCACGTCGTGTGAGGAGAACTTCCAGTTGTGATCGGGGAGATCGATGCGCCTCAGGAAGCGGACGCGCTGCTCCTCACGCGAGAGGTTCAGAAAGAGCTTCACGATCCGGAAGCCGTTGTCCGACAGGTACCGCTCCCAGTCGTTGATCGCGTCGTACCTGCGTGCCCAGACGTGATGCTCGCGCGTCTCGACCGGAAGCTTCTCGCGGAGCAGGTTCTCTGGATGCACCCGGACGACGAGCACCTCCTCGTAGTGCGACCGGTTGAAGATGCCGATCTCTCCGCGCGACGGCAGGCGCTGCTGATAGCGGCGGAGGAAGTCCTGGTCGAGCTCCCGGGCCGACGGGACCTTGAAGCTCTCGACGCGCACACCCTGAGGGTTGACGCCGCTCAGCACATGGCGGATCGTCCCGTCCTTGCCCGCGGCATCGAGTGCCTGAAGAACGACCAAGACGCCGTAGGTGTCCTGGGCCGCGAGTCGCGCCTGGTACTCCGCAAGCAGCTCGATCCCGCCCTTCAAGAGGTCGACACCGTCCTTCTTCTTCTCGACCCCCGCCTTGAAGCCCGGATCGAAGTCCCTCGCCAGCTTCACGCTCGAGCCCGGGCTCACGCGGAACGGCTCGACGAACCGCGCTAGTCGCTTCGAGATGTCGTCTGCCATCTTGTCCAAGTCGATGTCGGTACGGGTCCCATCGCGTCGATGCCGACGAAGCATCCGCGACGCGGACGACTCCAGAATCGGCGGAAACGCTGATCTCCTGCGCAAAACGCTATCGCCTGCAGCGGTACCGCGGGAGTGCGCGAGCTCCACGGCAGCTCTGCCGTTAAAGGGCAGCTGTCCGCGGAAGCAGCTCAGGTCGCCCCGATGCGATCCACGTCGAACACCGTCCGCCAGGTCAGGTCGACCGGAGTGGACACGGCATACGCCTTCGATGTGAACACGTCGGATCGTTTCGGCTCTCCGAGTTACGATCCGGACCAGTCCGGCGTCGTCGCCGTCCCGCTCGCGTGAAGCCCAGCCCGTTCCGGTACCTCAAGCCTGCGAGCGTCGAAGAGACGCTTGCATATCTGGACGAGTACGGCAGCGAGTGTGCGCTCCTCGCCGGTGGTCAGAGCCTGGTGCCGCTGATGAACTTCCGGCTCGCCAGGCCCGAGGTGCTCGTCGACCTCGACGGTCTCGAAGAGCTGCGCGGGATCGAGGTCGACGACCGCGGCGCCACGATCGGTGCGATGACGAGGCAGTGCGAGATCGAATTCTCCGAAGAGCTAAGCGCGGCCGTTCCCCTCCTCGTCGAGGCGACGCCGCTGATCGGGCATTTCCAGATCCGGAGCCGGGGCACGATCGGCGGCAGTGTCGCCCATGCCGACCCGGCCGCCGAGTATCCGACGGTGCTCGTCGCCTTGGCTGGCTCGGTCGTCCTGACCAGCCGTACCGGGAGCCGGGAGGTGCCGGCAGAGGCCTTCTTCCGCCGTCCGTTCCTCACTGCGCGCGAGCCCAGCGAGCTGGTTACAGCGGTGCGCTTTGCGCCACAACTGTCGGGGCGGCGCGGCGTCGCCTTTCTCGAGTTCACCCGCAGTCATCGCGGCCTCGCCCTCGCTGGAGCGGCGGCGGAGGTCTCGATCGGGCCCGACGGGACGATCGCCGAGGCTCGGCTCGCGCTTGCAGGAGTCGGCCCAGGTCCGATCATGACGCCGGCAGCCGGCCTACGCGGGCAGCGACCCGCTGACGAACTCTTCGAGGAACTCGCGCGGGAGGTGCGCCAGACGCTGGAACCCTACGACGACGTCCACGCCTCGGCGGAGTTCCGCCGGCACCTTGCTGAGGCCCTGGCGGTGCGGGCGCTTCGGTGCGCAGCGAACCGTGCGCTTGACGAGGAGGAAATCGGCTGATGGAGCCGAGCGGCGCGGTCACGGTCGAGCTGAGGGTCAACTCGCGCCGGTACGTCCGGGAGATCGAGCCGAGATTGCTCCTCTCGGACTTCCTCCGTCACGAGCTCGGGCTCACGGGAACCCACGTCGGCTGCGAGCACGGCGTCTGCGGAGCCTGCACCGTGCTGCTCGATGGGCAGGCGGTTCGCTCGTGCCTTCTGTTCGCCGTGCAGGCGTCCGGGAGGTCGCTGACGACGATAGAGGGCCTGGGCGAGCCCGGTGACCTCCACCCCCTGCAGCAGGCCTTTTCGGAGGAGCACGGCCTCCAGTGCGGCTTCTGCACGCCGGGCTTCATCCTCTCGATCGCGGCGTTTCTCGACGAGGTTCCGGAGCTCGACGATCACCAACTCAGGGAGCGGCTCTCCGGCAACATCTGCCGCTGCACCGGCTACATGGGCATCGTGCGCGCGGTCCGGCGCGCCGCCGCCCTCCGGGAGAAGTCGAATTGAGGGCGCTCGGAAGACCGATCCAGCGCCTCGAGGACCCGCGACTGATCACAGGCCGCGGCCGCTACACGGACGACATCGACCTCCCGGCGATGCTCCACGCGGCGCTCGTGCGAAGCCCGGTCGCGCACGGGCGCCTCCGCGGGATCGACGCGCGCAACGCCCTTGCCCTAGAGGGCGTCCACTGCGTGCTCCTGGCCGGCGACCTCGCCGGCCTCGGCGTGGCCGAGCTGAGGGTGAACACCCTGCAGCCAGGGCAGCGAAACGTGTCGAACCCCGTGCTCGCGACCGACCGCGTCTACTACGCCGGCCATCCGGTCGCGATCGTCGTCGCCGACAGCCGGTATGTCGCTGAAGACGCTGTCGACCTCGTCGCGCTCGAGATCGACGAGCTCCCGGCGATCGTCAGCGCCGAAGATGCCCTCGACGCGAGCGCATCGCTCCTCTACCCGGACTGGGGCACAAATGTCTTCGCCGAGGCCGTGCTCGAGGGGGGTGAGGTCGAGGCGTGCTTCTCGGCGGCGCCGGTCCGCGTTTCCGGACGCTATCGCCTCCAACGTCAGGCGGCGATGCCGCTGGAGCCGCGCGCATCCCTCGCCGACTACGACAGTGCGACCGACGGGGTTGTCCTCTGGACCTCGACCATGACGCCGCACCTCGTGCGAACAATGATCGCGCAGACGTGCGGCTGGCCCGAGCACAAGCTCCGCGTCGTTGCGCCCGACGTCGGCGGGAGCTTCGGCCCGAAGGATCACGCTTATCCCGAGGACGTCCTCGTCTGCGTTCTCGCTCGACGCTTCGGTCGGCCGGTGAAGTGGGCAGAGGACCGGCGCGAGCACTTCCTCTCGACGTTCCACGCCCGGGAGCAGGTCTGGGACGTCGAGCTTGCGGCCGACGAGGAGGGGAGCGTTCTCGGCGTCCGCGGCCGCGCCCTCTACGACAGCGGAGGCCACTCCTCGAGCCACGGCATCGGGCCGGCCGTGCTCTCGGCTGCGATGCTGCCCGGCCCCTACAGCATCCGGAACTACCGGATGGGAATCGTCGGGGTCGTAACGAACAAGGTGCCGAGCGGTGCTTACCGGGGATTCGGCGCTCCCCAGGCGACGTTCGTGATGGAGCGGCTGCTCGATCGCCTGGCCGGCCGGCTCGGGCTCGACCGCGCCGACCTCCGGCGACGGAACCTGATCCCCGCCGAAGCGATGCCCTACGAGAGCATCACCCACCACCGCTACGACAGCGGCGATTACGCGCAGGCGTTCGAACGATTGCTCGAGCTGGTCGACTACGCGGGCTTCCGCGGGCGGCAGGAGCAGGCGTGGAAGGAGGGCAGGTACCTCGGCATGGGGATCGCGCCGTTCGTGATGGCGGCGGGACTTGCTCCTTCTCGCGTGCTCGGGTCAGCGGGTGTCGCCTACGGAAACTACGAGACCGCTCTCGTTCGCATGGACGCGTCCGGCAAGGTCACCGTCTTCACCGGCGCGTCCTCGCAGGGACAGGGGAGCGCGACCACGCTGGCGCAGGTCTGCGCGGACCGGCTCGGAATCGACCCCGAGCGAGACGTCGTCGTCGTGCAGGGGGACAGCGCGCTCACTCCCTACAGCCCAGCAGGAGCGATCGCGAGCCGAGTCGCCGTCGTCGCCGGGCCGGCCGTGCTCCTCGCCGCGGACGAGCTCGCCGACAAGGTACGGCGGATTGCGGCGCACATCCTCGAAGCGAGTGAGTCGGACATCGAGCTGGCCGACGGTCGTGCGTTCCCGCGCGGCTCACCGGCTACGGGCATCGACATCGCCGACCTCGCGCGGGAGGCTCACCTCGGACACAACCTCCCGGACGAGATCCCGCCCGCCCTCGAGGAGTCACATCTATTCAGTCCGTCCACGAGCAACTATCCCTACGGCGCCCACGCAGCAGTTGTCGAAGTGAACCCGGACACAGGGAAGTTCGAGATCGAGCGCTACGTGGTCGTGAACGATTCGGGAACGCTGATCAACCCCACGATCGTCGAGGGGCAGATCTACGGCGGCGTTGTCCAGGGGATCGGCAGCGCAATGCTGGAAGAGCTCGTGTACGACGATGCAGGCCAGCTGCAGACGACGTCGCTCATGGACTACCTGCTCCCCACGGCCGCCGACGTACCGGACATCGAGCTCGAGTTGCTCGAGACGCCCGCGCCGGACGTCCCTGGGGGCATGAAGGGAGCGGGCGAGGTCGGCATCGTCCCGCCCACGGCCGTCCTGGCAAGCGCGATCGTCGACGCACTCTCGCCGCTCGGCGTCGAGATCAATGAGTTGCCGCTCGACCCGCGCCGTATCTGGCAACTCCTGGCCGAGACCAGATCCTGACATCGCGTACAGGGAACGGCAGGGACCCACGGCACCCCACGGTCCTGACGGTCGATCCCCGCCACAAGAGGACTCATCGGGAAGGTCGCTCATGCAGTAGCCGACGACCCCCTTCCCTAAAAGCGAAGGGGTCGAACTGAGTATCGACACCGGCGGCACGATCGACGTCGCCCTGTTCGAGGCGAACAGCTCCAGGGTCGAAGCCCTGTCGCGGCCGCGAACACGACCATCGGCCCGAAGGCCGGCCCGAGGCGCTCGGCGACCGAGCGGATCTGCGCCCGGGAATCGCACGGCCGCTGCTCCCGGCAGCGCCGGCCGTCGCGGATCTCACGGACGCGGTCGAATGGTGGGGCCCGTCTCCGGCTTCGCGCCCTCGACCTCAGGCTGCGGTCAGCGGTCGCAGGATCGCCTCGACCTCCGCGTGGCCGGGACTCTCGAGCTGGCGTCGTTCGGGCCGGCACCAGTCGAGCGCGGTTCGTCCCTCGTTGTCCCGGAGGTTCGGGTCGGCGCCGTGCTCGAGCAGTCGGCGCACGCTCGCCGGGCGCCCGTTCTGAGCGGCGATCCGCAGCGCCTGGCGTCCCCACACCTCGTCGAAGGCATCCACCGGCGTTCCGGCGTCGAGCACTTGGTCGATGACGGGCAGCCGTTGATGGTCGGCGGCGAACACGAGCGCCCGGATCCGCGCCTGCAGATCCGACTGCGGTGTCAGCCAGCCGGTGACGTCGCCCGCGGCCGCGGCCTCCTCCAGGCTCGTCACCTCCGCCCCGGCCTCGACGAGCAGATCGAGCACGTCTGTCATCCCGAAGACCGCGGCGTGCAGGAGCGCGCTACCGCCGGGCACACCGCCGGAGTTGGGTGCCGAGTGGGCGTTCACGTCTGCACTTGCCTCGATCAGCACCTTGGCGACCTCGGCGTCGCCGTAGCTGGCGGCAGTGATCAGCGGTGTTTCCTTGTCACCCGGGTCGCCGTCCACGGGCGCGCCCGCGTCGATCAGTGTCTGCGCGACCGCGCCGGTCCCGGGCAGCTCGGGTGGCAGCCCGAGCCGCTCAGCGTCGAACCGCAGCATCGCCATGAAGCCGAGCGGCAGCGCCTGCTTGTGGTCACGCCAGTGTTCCATCTTGATCTTCGCCAGCCCGGGCTGGTCGGAGAGCATGCGACCGAGACGGGCGAGGTCACGGCCAGTCAGGATCTCGCGCCGCTCCACCTCCCGCTTCAGCCGCGGCCAGCTCGCAAACCCGTACTCACGCGCCAGCGCCAGCTGCGCCGAGGCTAGCGTGAGCCGATCAGTGACGGCAGCGATCCGGGCGAGCGCCTCGGCGTCGCCGGCCTTCGCGGCACGGAGCAGATCCTTCGCCTGACGACGGAGCTGCTCGAGATTCGTCTGAACAGGAAGAAGCTCGGGCATGACGTCTCCTTTCGAAGCGGCCAGCGGTTCGCGAGCCAGGCCGAGAAGGAGAACGCCACTACCTATGTCCAGAACGAAGAGGTGGACTCAGTCCTGCCCGCGAACCCGGAGGCGCCCTCTCGCGCCACCCGAGATCGTAGCTCGACCGTGTACCACGACCGCTACCAGCGCACCACGGAGGGCTGGAAGTTCGCGGAACGCGTCTAAGCTGGATCGTGCCCACAGGGTCTCTGGGACGAGGTCAGTTACCTCGACACCACGCCCCTCGCGGGCTCGGCGCCGGCGAGAGGGGTCGAAGACACAGGGCTCAAGAGAGTCGGCGGTCGCGGGTGACGATCGAACTTCGACTTCGAGGCGTTCGGGATCGGGAGGCCGTTGGTGCAGCACCGCGGGCCGACAGTCGAGGACGGGAGAAGCTGCGAAGCTACCGGGACTGGACGAGCGCCTCGAAGCCCGACCGTGGGATCGTGGTGTTCCCTTGAAGGGAGCGAAGCTGGCCGAGCGGATGATCGAAGTGAACGGCGTCGAGCTGTGCACAGAGCGCATCGGCGACCCTGAAGACCCGCCGATTCTCTTGGTGATGGGTGTCGGTGGGTCGATGCTCTGGTGGGAGGAGGGCTTCTGCCGGATGCTCGCCGAAGGCGGCCGGCTCGTGATCCGCTACGACCACCGCGACACAGGCCGCTCGGTCACCTACGAGCCGGGGGCTCCCGAGTACACGGGCACCGACCTCGTCGCCGACGCCGTCGCCGTGCTCGACGCCTACGGGATCCCGGCCGCGCATATAGTCGGCGTCTCAGCGGGCGGGGCGTTCGCACAGCTGCTCGCCCTCGCCTTCCCGAAGCGTGTCCTCTCGCTCGTCCTCATCAGCACGTCTCCCGCCACGCCGGGTGAGCGCCAGCTTCCGCCCGCGACCGAGCGCTATCGGCGGTTCCTGGCGACCGCGGAAGTGGACTGGTCCGATCGGGACTCGGTCATCGACTACCTCGTCGGCCATTCGCAGATGCTCGCCGGAGGCGAGCGCCCCTTCGACGAGGCCGCTGCCCGTGACCTCGTCCGCCGCGACGTCGAGCGCGCCCACAACATCGCGGCCTCCGAGAACCACGCAGCGCTCCCCGAGGGCGAGCTGCCGCACGCGCCCTTGTCCTCGATCGCCGTGCCCACGCTGGTGATCCACGGCACCGCGGACCCGATGTTCCCGCTCGAGCACGGGCAGGCGCTGGCCGAGGAGATCCCAGGCGCCAGGCTGCTGACGCTCGAGGGAGCCGGCCACAGCATTGCTCGAGCCGACTGGGAGCCCATCGTCCGAGCGATCCTCGAGCACACCGCCACACGAGATGGAGAGACCACCTAGCCGTCGACGACCGGCGAGCGGGCAGCCGAGACCCCGGATCGAAAGGAGAGCCTGATGAGGCAGCCGGTGACTGAGCTCGACACGCGATTCAGCGACCAGGACGCAGTCGCGACCGACTGGGAAGAGACTCGCCGCGCGCTCGAAGACGCCGACCTGTTCTGGATCTCGACCGTCCGCGCGGATGGTCGACCGCATGTGACGCCGCTCGTCGCTGTCTGGCTCGATAACGCCATCTATTTCGCCACCGGCCCCGACGAGCAGAAGGCCGTCAACCTGAGAACCAACCAGAACGTGACTCTGACGACCGGCTGCAACGAGTGGAAGCGAGGGCTCGACGTCGTGGTCGAGGGCGAGGCCGTCCAGGTGACGGACGAGAGCGTCCTCGAACAGCTCGCAGCGACGTGGGCGACGAAGTGGGACGGGCGCTGGCACTACGAGGTACACGACGGCGGCTTCCGGCACGAGCGTGGGGGTGGCGCGGCCCTCGTGTTCTCGGTGAAGCCCGCCAAGGTGCTCGCGTTCGCCAAGGGCACCTTCGGCCAGACGCACCACCGGTTCTCGGTACCTAGCCGGCGCACCCGCTGACCGACCGGCACCAGCGGCACGCCGACCTCAGCCAGCCGCTCCCTAGACCGGAGTCAGCAGCTCTCTCAGAGCGTCAGAAGGGTTCAAAAGCTGTCCGGTTGGGTCCCCAGGCTTCTGCGAGAGGCGCCGCCGCGCTCGGCGCCGCCGCGTCATCGGGCGGAGTTGCGGTCGAGGTACTGCAGGAGCTCGTGTGCTGCAAGCTCGATCTCCTTGTGCCGCCACTCCGCGGCACGGTAGTGGCAGGCGATCAGCCCCATCCGGTGCAGACGGCGGAGGTCGCCGTAGACAAACGCGTAGCGCGCCTTCGTGTCCTCGGGCGCCCCCTCAGTAAGGCCGAGATGCCAGGCGGCGTACTCCTCCCAGGAGTGCGTCTTCAGGAACGCGTTCTGCTGCCGTGCGCGCGGCTGCACGTCCTGCCAACGCGAACGGAGCACGTACTGGCGCGCGTCGATTAGCCGCTTCGCGTGCCTGACCGCGTCCTCGTTCACCGTGTAGGCGGGCACGCGCGCATTCTCGCCGACGCGCGCGTGAGCGACTGCTCGAGACGAACGCTTCGCCGCTAAAGGCAAGGAGAGGCACGTGTCTGAGACCAGCAACATCTTCACGGCCAAACACACCCGTCGGCCTGAGCGCGCGCGAGTTGTGCGTTTGCTCGCCTCGTGTCAGTGCGGTAGTCGTTCCTTGACACAACTTCTCCGCGTCCCAGCGCTGCGATGTAGCTGGACAGGACAACAAGGGATGGAGCCTTTCCAGAGCCCCGGACGACGTCGACGGTCGCGTCAGTTCCCGGGTTGGGTCGGGCTGCCGCCGTGAGCGCTGTTTGGTTTCCTGTCCGCGGCGGGAAGTTGCACCAGACGCCGAAGGACGCACAGGGCCTCCGGCTCCGGAATGTCGGCGAAGAACTTGGCGTCGACCTGCTCGACGTCCGGGTGTGCGCGCCCCGTTGCGGGGTCAGGCGGCGAGCGCACCGCTGAAGGCGCTCGGGTCGACCAGGTTGCTACGTGCTGCGTAGGCGAAGGGGTGGTTGAAGGCGTCGAGCGCCAGTCATCGCCAAATACGACGAACGGCCGCACCGGCAAGGGACAGATCCGATCGGCGGACGCGAAGGGCCGCCCTCGAGGGCGGCCCTTCCAGCGATCGCGTGTTTCGCGAGCTACCGGCTGCCGCGCGAGCTCGTTCCACTGTAGGTAGACGCTCGAACGATCACGCTGCCTCCTCGAGCGCGACCTCTGCCTCGACCGGCATCGCCGTCGGAGCCGCCTTCGGCTTGGACTCGACGAAGGCGGCGGCGATCGCCGCGCCGACGAGCGCGAGGCCGCTCAACGTGTAGAAGGCGATCTGGAATCCGTGCGTGAGCGCCGGGCCGCTGAAGGCGGGCACCGCGTGGCTGTGCGCGTATCGGCTGCTCGCGGTGGCGGCGATCGTGGTCACGGCGGCCAGCCCGATCGAGCCGCCGATCTGCCGGCTGGTGTTGATCAGCCCCGAGGCGACACCCGCGTCGGCAGGCTCGACACGTGTGAGGCCCGCGATCATCACAGGCACGAACGAGAAGGCGAGCCCGATCCCGCTGAGGAGCAGCCCGGGGAAGACGTTCCAGAAGTAGCGCCCGTCGGTGGGCATCTGGGCGTAGAGCGCGCCCCCGGCCGCGGTGAGCAGCAGGCCGCTGCTCAGCACCGGGCGTGCGCCCAGCCGGGTGGTCAGCGCCTGGGCGTAGTTCGCGACGGCCGCGACCGTGACCGTGATCGCGATGAAGGCGACGCCGGTCTTGAGCGCCGAGTAGCGGAGGACCTCCTGCAGGTACAGCGAGAGCAGGAAGAACTGCCCGAAGGCGGTCGCCCCGATGACCAACATGGTCGCGTTCGCCGCCGAGAGCGTCTGCAGGCGGAAGATCCGCAGCGGCAGCAGCGGCGCCGGCGAACGAGCCTCGATCCCGACGAACGCCACGATCAACGCGGCGGCGGTCGCGAGCAGGCCGACCGTGACGCCGTTGCTCCAGCCGTGCTGGCTTGCCCGGGTGATCGCGTAGACGAGCACCATCAGGCCGGCGGTGATCGAGGTGGCGCCAGCGAGGTCGAAGTGCCGGTGCGCGAGCGCGGCCCGACTCTCGCTCAAGAGCCATGGGCTGACGGCGAGGACGGCTGCGCCGACCGGCAGGTTGACGAAGAAGATCCACGGCCAGCTCAGGTACGAGGTCAGTACGCCGCCGAGCAGCACGCCGGCGGCGCCGCCGATGCCGGAGGCGGCACCCCAGACGGCGAGCGCGATGTTCCGCTCGCGCCCCTCGCGGAAAGTGGTGACAACGATCGACAGCGCCGCCGGGGCGAGCAGCGCACCGCCAAGCCCCTGCAGCGCCCGCGTGACGATCAGCGCCCCTTCCGACCAGGCGAGCCCGGAAAGCAGCGAGCCGAGCGTGAACACCGCCACGCCTGCCATGAACAACCGCCTGCGTCCGAGCAAATCGGCAAGACGGCCGCCCAACAGCAGCGTCCCGCCGAACACGATCGAATAGGCGGTGATCACCCACTGCAAGCTCGCCTGCGAGAAGTGGAGGTCGTGCTTGATCGCCGGCAGGGCGACGTTCACGACCGAGACGTCGAGGATGACCATGAACTGCGCGGCAACCGTCACCGCGAGAACAAGCCAGCGCCTCCGCGCCGAATTGGTATCGAGTTTCGCTCTCATCGATTCCTCCTTGAACGTGTGTTCGTCGAGGCGACGAACGCGCCGCGTCCGAGGGGACAGCCAGCTTCAGAGCTCTTCGATCGGCCGTTCGAGGAAGCGCCGCTCGGGTTCGTTGCGCGCCAGCTCGAGCGCGCGCTCGTACTCGGTGCGCGCCTCGTCTGCGCAGCCGAGGCGGCGCACCAGCTCGACGAGGCCATACACGGAAGCAACGCGGTGTACGGGCGCCTTCGAGGGCGTCTACCCGGCGGGCCTCTCGCGGAGCCCGCGGAAGAAGGCCCGCACGTCGGCGATCAGAAGATCGGGTTCCTCCATTGCGGCGAAGTGCCCGCCCCCTGAGCGCCGAACCGCCCATAGCCCAGACGCGTCATCAGCTCTGCAAACGCAGCTGCCACCCGGCGGAAGTGCCAGCCCGCGTCACGTGTGGGGCCCGAAAACCCGAAGCGGGAATGCTCGGCACCACCCAGATGGAACGCATCGGCCGGGTTGCCGCCGTGCACCCGCGGATCGGAAAGCGGCCCGACGACCTCGGCGAACTCCACGATCGAGCCCGGCCAGCCATGGGTGACGATCAATGGCATCGCATCCGGCTCTGGAGTGAACTGCGAGCGACTGGCCGCCTCACCTCGCGCCGGTTCGCCGGGCACGGGTCGAAGGCGACGTGGTGGAGCCGTTGGTGGTTGCGCCGCCGTCCGGGCGTTGCTGGGTCGGAATCAGGCCGAGCTGTTTCATTTGCGA
>JBKPSO010000042.1:0-9439 GCA_046735055.1 Actinomycetota bacterium | reverse complement strand
GCGGGGCTCGAAGCGGCAGCCGGGCGGCGGCGCGAGCGGCGACGGCGGCGCACCGGGGATTCCGGTCAGCCGCTCGACGCGCGGCCGTCCGAGCCGCGGGATCGAGCTCAGCAGGCCCCACGTGTACGGGTGCTGCGGGTCGCGGAAGACGGCCGACTTCGGCCCCTCTTCGACCACGCCGCCGGCGTACATGACGATGATCCGCTCGGCGAGCTGCGACACGACGCCCATATCGTGCGTGATCAGCAGGATCGACGAGCCGTACTCGCGCTTGAGCCGCTTCATCAGCGACAGGATCTGGGCCTGGATCGTGACGTCGAGCGCGGTCGTGGGCTCGTCGGCGATGAGCAGCGACGGGTTGCACGAGAGCGCCATCGCGATCATCACGCGCTGCCGCATCCCGCCCGAGAACTGGTGCGGATAGTCGTCGATGCGCCGCGCCGCGTTCGGGATCCCGACTTCCGACATCAGCTCGCCCGCGCGCGCATGCGCCTGCCGCCGCGTCAGCGACTGGTGCGCACGGAGCTGTTCCTCGATCTGCCAGCCGACGGTGTATACCGGCGTGAGCGCGGTCAGCGGATCCTGGAAGATCATCGCGATCTCGCTCCCGCGCACCTCGCGCATCTCCTTCTGGCTCAGCTGCATCAGGTCGCGGCCGCGATAGAGGACCTCCCCCTCGAAGATCGCGTTCGGGTCGCGGATGAGCCGCATCACGGTCAGCATCGAGACGGTCTTGCCGGAACCCGACTCGCCGACGATGCCGAGCACCTCGCCGAGTGCGATCGAGAACGAGAGCCCGTCGACTGCATGCACGACGCCGCTCTCCGTTCTGAACGAGACGCGCAGGTCACGAACCTCGAGGAGCGGCGTCGTCTCAGAGTCAGGCATGCCGGACTCGAGGGTCGAGCAGCGCGTACATGAGGTCGACGACCGCGTTGACGATCACGACGAAGAACGCGGCGTAGACGACCGTCGCCATAATCACCGGCAGGTCGAAGTTCACCAGCGACTGATACGTCAGCCAGCCGAGCCCGTGCAGGTTGAAGACGACCTCCACGAGTAGCGCGCCGCCGCCGACGAGGGCGCCGAAGTCGAGCCCGAAGAGGCTGACGAAGGCGATCAGCGAGGTGCGCAGCGAGTGCCGGAAGAGCACGCGCCGCTCGGTTAGCCCCTTCGCGCGCGCGGTGCGGACGTAATCCTCCTCCTGCGCCTCGACGAGCGACGAGCGGAGCACCCGCGCGTAGAGACCGATGTAGAGAACGGACAGCGTCAGCCACGGCAGAAGGAGCGCCTTGAACCAGCCGACGGGCGACTCGGCGAAGGGGACGTATCCGAGCGGGGGCACCCAGGAGAAGAGGAACGTGTCGTGCAGGCGGCTCTGGGTGAGCATGTTCACTACCTCGCCCAGCCAGAAGACGGGCATCGAGATCCCGATCAGCCCGATCACCATCACGGCGACGTCGAGCGTCGTGCCCCGGTAGACGGCGGCGATCAGCCCGAGCCCGATGGCGAACGTGATCCAGAGGACCGAAGCTCCGAGCACGAGGCTGAACGTCACCGGCGCCGCGTCGACGACCTGCGGAATGACCTTCGCGCCCCGGTTCACGAACGACGTCAGGTCGCGCGAGATGAAGAGCCGCTTCATCATCAGCGCATACTGGACGGGCATGGGCCTGTCGAGCCCGAAGTCCTTCCTCACCTCGCGCAGCGTCTGCTGGTCGGCGTTCCGCCCCGCGATGCGCGCGGCGGGGTCGGCGCCGGGGGTCGCGAAGAAGATCAGGAAGACGAGGACGCTGATCGAGAACATGACGAGCAACGCCGACGCGGCCCGGCGCACGACGAAGCGCAGCATCAGCGCACTCTCCTGACCTTTGCGCGCGGGTCGAGCGCATCGCGAATCCCGTCGCCGAGGACGTTCAACGCGAGCACGGTGAGCGCGATCGCAAGGCCGGGCGCCAGCGCGACGGCTGGGCGCGTGCGGATCAGGTCGTTCCCGTCCTGAATGATCGTGCCCCAGCTCGCGTCCGGCGGCTGAACGCCGATGGAGAGGAACGAGAGCGCCGCCTCGGTGAGCATCGCGATCGCCATCACGAGCGGGAAGAGGACGATCACCGTCGTGACGACATTCGGGAGAATCTCCTTCCGGAGCAGGCGGATCCTCGACGCGCCGAGGCCGATAGCGGCCTCGACGAATTCGCGCTGTCGCAGCGAGAGCACCTCGCCTCGGACCGGGCGCGCGACGTACGGGATGTAGACGATGCCGATGATCGCGATCGGAAGCACGAGGCTCCCCGCCCCGAGCCGGAAGGGACCGACCACGAACTCCTGCGTCAAGAGAATCGTCGAGAGGCAGATCGCAAACAAGTAGACGGGAAACGCCCAGACCATCTCGAGCACTCTCGAGATGACCGCGTCGGCAACGCCGCCGAAGAAGCCGGCGACGATGCCGATCGTCGTGCCCGCCAGGCACGTGATCAGCGCCGCGAAGAACCCGATCAGCAGCGAGTTGCGCCCGCCGTACAGGAGCCGCGCGGCCACATCGCGTCCCTGCTCGTCGGCGCCGAGGAAGTAGTGGCGCGGATCCCACGTCGGGCCGATCGGAGTCGTGCCGAGGCCGAGCCCGCTGGTCGACTCCGCCACGACCGGGACCCGCTTGCCGTTCGCGATTGTCGTGCCGTTCAGGTTCGAGCGGAACGGATCGGTGTGCGCGACGTCGTGTGCGTAGACGGGTGCCCCGAGGCAGGCGAGGACGATCGCGACGAAGACGCCGAGCATCGCGATCGCGACCCTGTTGCGAAAAAGCCGGCGGCGAGCGAGCGTCCACGGGCTCGCTCCGCTCGGGAGCGCGCCCACGACGGCAGGCGAGCGCGCTGCGGCTTCGCTCATAGCGTCAGTCGATCGGACCCCGGGCTACTGGACCCACGACTTCGCAATGAGCCAGTAGAACTGCTTGCTGAACGTGAAGTTGCCGACACGCTTCGACACGACGTCGACGTGCTTCGGATTGAAGAGCGTCACCATCGGCGCCTTGTTCGTCACCATCCGGTCGATCTGCGACCACATGCCGTTCGCACGCTGCTCGTTGGTCAAGCCGACCTTGAGCGCCGCGTGCATCTTCGCGTTGATCTTCTTGTCGCAGAAGCCGGCCATGTTGATGCTCGAGTCGCTCCCCGGATGGAATGACTCGCAGCCGAAGAGGATGTAGAGGAAGTCCGACGCCGCCGGGTAGTCCTGATACCACTGCTGGACGTTGATCTGGACCTTGTTCTTCGTGTTCTGCGGGTAGGTGAAGGAGATGTTCGCCGAGATCGGCTTGACCGTCGCCTTGTAGCCGATCGAGTTGAGCACGCTCTGCAGGTAGACGCCCATCGCCTTGTTGACCTCGTCGTCGGACGAGACGACGGCCACCTTCTGGCCCGCGGTTCCCGACGCCTTGACGAGAGCCTTCGCCTTCGCAAGGTCGGGTGCCGACCAGTGCGTGCCGGGGTTCTTCGTGTACGGGCAGTAGTCCTTGTGGCCGGGGAAGCCCGGCGGCAGTACCTGACACGACGGAGTCGCAAGCCTCGGGCCGCCGAAGATCTTGACGGCGGCATTGCGATCGACCGCGTAGCTCACGGCCTGCCGCGCCTTGAGGTTGTTGAACGGCGCGAGGTTCGTGTTCATCGGCGCGTACCAGAACGCCGTCAACGGCGTCACGTGCACCTGGTCCGCGTACTTCGTGCCGAGCTCGTTGAGCCGATCGGACGGAGGTGCCTCGAGGGTCCAGTCCGCCTGGCCGTTCTCGATCTCGGTGATCTGCGCCTCGACGGTCAGGCCGAACGAGTAGTCGATCTCGTCGACGTAGCCCTCCGGCTGCGCGTCTGCCGACCATTGCTTGAAGTAAGGGTTCCGCTTCATGATCAGCTGCTTGTTCGGCTGGTACGAGGTGAAGTAGTAGGTGCCCGTGCCTGGGATGGGCTTCGTCCCCACGTCTTTCGGCGACGTGTTCGCCGGGAGGATGCTTGCGTGCGGCACGGAGAGGCGGTACTTGAATTCCGGGTCGGGTGCGACGAGGTTGATCGTCACCGTGCCCGCCTTGTCGTTGGCGATCACGCCGCCTTTCAGCGTGCATGTCGCCGGGTGGGCGAGGCACGCCTGCGCGCCGACGATGCCGGCGTAGAACGTTCCCGACGTGGGGCTCTTGACCTTGAAGATGCGACGGAATGAGGCCGCGACGTCGTTCGGCGTGACCGTCTGGCCGTTCGAGAACTTGATCCCCTTGCGGATCTTGAACACCCAGCGCTTCCCGCCGTTTGTCGGTGTCGGGATGTTCTGGGCGATGTCGGGGACGACCTGGAACGCGGCGTTCCCGCCCGCCTTCTTGAAGGCGAGCAGCCCGTCGTAGCTCGCCTGGTAGAGCTGCCAGTACTCAAGCGTGTAGTTGACCTGCGGGTCGATCGTGCCCGCGGCCGACTTGGCGAGCAGCTTGAGCGTGCCGCCGCGATGGTCGAGCGCGGTCGTCGCGCGGCCTCTCGACGCGCCGCCGGACGGACCGAGCGCAGTTGCAAATGCCGCGACGACGGCGAGAATCAGGACGGTTCGCGTGAACAAGCTCACTTCGGCTCCTCCCGGTTGGCTCCAACGATCCTACGCCGACGCGGGGCCGGACACAACGCGCGGGCCGGCGTACGCGCGTTTAGGACCGAGCCTGAGTCTTTCGCGGAACCAGGGCCACGCGAGCGACCACGGCCCGCCTTCAACAGTCGGTGTTTTGGAGGGCGTTTGCGATCGTTCCGCGGTCAGATCGACCAGGGTGGGTTGTTCGCTCTCGGGGGGATCGCAGTGCGCGACACCGCCGGCAAGAACGATGCCGCCGACTTCACGGCCGTGGCTCCTCGCGAAGGCTGATTTCGAGGCTCGCGTGTAAAGATTCGATAAAGCTTTCGGAGGCTCTCCCCTACGGGGAGGGGCCTGCGCGGCCGCTTGACGAGTTCGTGGTGTGTCTGCACTGTCGAAGCCATGAGACCCACGAACCGGATCATCGACACTCTGCCTTCGGAGTCGTTCCAGGCTCTTTGCCTCCACGAGGCGACCCACGCGGTAGTGGCACTCGCGCTGGGGTTGGTCGTCGAGGAGGTGTGCTTGACCGGAGCGATGCGTCTGGACGAGGCCACGGAGCAGCTCTACGGCCTCCCGGTCGGCACCGAGGTTCCGGCGGCAGGCACGCGGATCCCGGACGAGTTCCTCGAGACGCATCCACGGGAGCTGTTCGCGGCGATGGCGGCGCCCTCGTACATGCCTACAGGCGTCTTGTCGATCGATCGTTACGCAGCAGCGGAGGCCGCCAGTGCGTCTGCGGCGGCTCGCGAGCGAGGAGTCGATCCGGCCGAGGTCGCAGAGCTTTCCGCGGCGACGGTTGCTGTGCAGGAGGCGAGGATCCGCGACCTGGCCGAGGTCCTTGCCCGCCAGGGCGTCTGGAGCCCCGGCGACGGTCGCGAGAGCGGCTTGGCGTGAGAACCTGCGCTCCGGCGAGTGATCGGAGCACGACGATTGCGAAAGGAAGACCTGTGACCGATACGAAGCAGACCCATGAGGATGGGCCCAACGGCGCGCTCGAGGGCGCTCGCGCGCGGGCAGTGACCACGCCGAGCGAGACCTTCTCCGTCTACGTCATCGAACTGGACGAAGCCGTCTGCCAGCGAACCACCTGCGAGTCACGTCTCTCGGGCAAGCCACACGTCTACGTCGGAGAGACGAAGATGACCCCGGAAGAGCGATTTGCGACGCATCTTGCGGGCGGATTCACGGCGCGTCCTGCGGTTCGCGACCACGGCATCCGGCTTCGCCCACGGCTCTATCGGAACTGGGGGCCATACCAGACAGAAACCGAAGCGCTCGATGCGGAAGGGAGGTTGGCCGACAGACTCCGCGCGAGAGGCTTCTGCGTCAGAGGCGGCCACTGACGCCCTGGACGTAGGCCAGGAGCCGCCTCGTCACCGGCGCTGGCGAGCCGTAGGCTCTGCGTGTGCATCTGCTCTTTCTCGACGAGAGCGGAAAGGTTGACCAGAGTGGGCTGTTCGCGCTCGGGGGGATCGCGGTGCGCGACACGGACTGGCCCGAGCTTCGCCGGATGTGGCAGGAGACCCTGTCGGCGGCCGGCTGGCCGCTCGATCGTGAGATCAAGTGGCACGGGATCCGGAAGGGCGAGGTTCCGCCGGTGCTCGCCGATGCGGTCTTCGCGACGCTCGCGGGCGCGCCGCTCACGGCGTACGTGACCTTGCTCGATCTCGAGGTCGGCCCGGAGCGGGAGCCGGGCTTCTTCCGTACCCCGGAGGACGTCTACGCGACCGGGCTGATGTTCCTCGCGGAGCGGTTCCACCACCTGCTCGATGCCGAGGACGATCTCGGGTTGATCGTCGTCGACAGCCGTTTCCGTGAGGACGACCAGCGTCTGCGGCGCTTCTTTGCCGACCTGACGAAGGACGGGACGCCGTACATGCAGCTGCCGCGGATCGTCGAGGGGCTGTTCCTCGGCCCGAGCCAGTACTCGATCGGTCTGCAGTGCGCTGATCTGATCGTCGCGATGACCGCGAACGCCGAACGCGGCCCCGGCCAGGGGCGCGGCTACCTCAGGAAGCTGCTGCCACGCTTCGCGGTGCACCCCGCGACCGGGGAGGTGGAGGGCGTCGGGCTGAAGCGCTTCCCGGAGCTCGTGCCGCGCGAGCACGGGCGGCACCGACTCTTCAAGGTCGACTAGACAGCTGCGGCGCGCTGCTCGTTGTCGGCGATGAGCCGTTCGAGTTCGTCGTAGACGTCTTGCACCTGCTCGCGGGTGAGCGCGTCGCTAATTGACCCATTTGGGTCCAGCGGGCGAGGTGAGGGGAACTACACACTGAATGGGATCGGGCGATCTGCAGCCCGCCTCGACGCTACCGAGACGCAGGAAGCCACGTGACGATGCTTGACTCCACCGATCAACGCCTCCCAATCCACGCCGCTCGACCGGCTTGCCTCCGCGAGCTCAGCCCATTCGAGCTGCGGTGTCTCGACATCGACGTAGAGCTGCGCGATGTTTGGGCGCTGCTCGATCAGCTGCCCGGACGCTGGAAGAAGCGCCAGCTCCAGTTCTTCGCCGGAGCACTGAGGGTTTCCTACGACCGTGGATTGACCGCTGGGAAGCTCGCCGGTTTTGACGAAGGCTTCGAGGAAGGCCATGAGCAGGGCTATGCCGAGGGAGTCGAGGAGGCCCAAGATCCTCAGAGCTGGATGACTCCCAGTCCTCAGATCGCTCGCAAGGCTGACGGATCCTAGGCGCGGTCAAGCGATGGGAGCCGAAGTCACAACGACGCCTCGTGTCCTCAAGCGCGTGAAGCGCGTCGTTCTGCTTGTCGTCTTTGCGGCCTTTCTGGCGTTACCGGTTGCGGCGGTGGCTGACGGCGCGCCGCCTGGAGCGACCGCGCGTTGCAGCGACGGCACCTACAGCTTCTCCCAGCACCATCAGGGGACGTGTTCGCATCACCGGGGAGTGGCGGAGTGGCTGGACGGAAGCTCGGCCTCGAGCCAGTCTCCTACGAGACCTGCCGCACCGGCGACGTCATCGACGGTCGCTGTTGGGGCGACGGTGCTTCTTGCCCCTCGAACCAAGAGCGCCGGCTGCACGCTTGGCCCGAACCCTGATCGGCGCTGCTCACCGGGCGCGTACTACAGCAAGCTGACCAAGGCGGTGATCTGCTCCCCAGGCTTCCGAACGAGCTCGATCCGCAACGTCCCCGAGTCGAAGAAGTTCGCGGTCGAGCGTGAGTACGGAATGACGCCCGGCCATTACGGAAGCTCGCTAGAGATCGACCACATAGTCAGCTTGGAGCTCGGCGGCTCGAACGAAATCGCCAACCTCTACCCGGAGAAGCTGTACGCGCACACGGGTTATCGGGTGAAGGACAGACTCGAGAACCGACTGCATGCGGTGGTATGCGCTGGTTCGATAGGCCTCCGCGCCGCTCAGCGCGCGATCGCTTCGAACTGGCAAGGGCTCTACGAGAGGACCTTCGGCGTCGCGCCCGCCTAGCCGCGCTGAGCTGCCGTCGCAGGTCGGCGAGCTCCGCCTCGATCTGGCGAGCGACTGAGGTGACCGCGCGAGCTCGGCCGGCGGACGCTCGACGAGTGCCTCTGGAGCCGTGAGAGGTGCGTCCTAGCCAAGGCAGGCGAAGCTAGCCGGACTGAGAGGCGGCGACACCTCCTGGTCAACTGCTGGGAGTCGAAGCGCTTCTGCGCCGCGTGATGCTCGCGCTGGAGCAACGAACGCCAAAAGGGCCAGAGGTGTGTCGACGCTGAACGGCGGCTACTCTCGAGGTGTGGCCAGGATCGAGGGTTACGAGTTCGGCCGGGTGTTTGTCGACCGTGAGGTGCACCGCCGGGACGTGATCGTGCTCCCCGGCCGCCTCGTGTCACGGCTGGTGGCGCCGCGAGGGGCACGGGCTCGTTCTCGAGGACCTCGACGAGGTGCTCGATGAGCTGCCCGCTCGGCTCGTGATCGGCACCGGCCCATACGCAGCCGCGCTCCATCTCACCTGCTGATGTTCTGGCCCCGGTCGGCCGTCGACCTGATCGAGGAGCAGGCACGCCTCGCGGCCGCAGCTCCGATGCCGTGGACTCCGGGCGAGGAGGACGTCGTCGGCGGCTGCTTCGTGTGCTTCCCGCGCGGGCCGTCGGGGCCCGGCGGGGCCGGTGATGCGGCCTGGGCTGCGGCGGCGGCCGGCGACGAGACGGTGGTCGTCGAAGACGCCGCGGGAGCGCCCTACGAGCCGGGTCTGCTCGCGCTCCGGGAGGGGGCGCTGCTCGAGCGCGCGGTTCGGACGCTGCCCGTGCGCCCAGACGTCCTGCTGGTGGACGCGACCGGACGTGACCATCCCCGCCGGGCAGGGCTCGCCCTCCACCTGGGTGCGGTCCTGGATCTGCCCACCGTCGGGGTGACGCACCGGACGCTCCTCGCCGCCGGCGTCGAGCCGGCGCACGAGCGCGGTGCGCAGAGCCCACTCTGCCTCGACGGCGAGGTCGTCGGCGCGTGGCTGCGGACAAGGTGCGGATGTCGCCCGCTCGCCGTTCATGCCGCGTGGCGAACGGATCCGGAGGCGGCGGTCGAGGTCGTCCTCGCCGCCACGCGCGGTGTTCGCACGCCGCTCCCGCTCCGTCGTGCCCGCGAGGCGGCGCGTGTCGCCCGCGCCGGAAGATCTAGGCTCACCGTGTGAAGCACGCCCGCAAGGAGCTCTGGTTCGAGGTCCCGGAGCGCCGCGCGTACCTCAACATCACCCCGCAGGTCGACGAGTTCGTCCGCGAGAGCGGCATCGCGAATGGACTGTGTCTCGTCAACCCGATGCACATCACCGCCGCCGTCTTCGTCAACGACGACGAGGCGAGGCTGATCCAGGACATCGACGAGTGGCTCGAGCGGCTTGCCCCGCAC
>JBKPSO010000041.1:0-13589 GCA_046735055.1 Actinomycetota bacterium | reverse complement strand
GGCGCCGTCGAAGTCGCCCCGGCGCCACGCGACGCTGGCCAACCGGCTCATTGCCGCACCCAGCTCCTGCGGATCGTCCTGCACGCGGCGCAATTCCAGCCCTTCCCGCCAGAACGCCTCCGCTCTGTCGACGTCGTCGTGGACGTAGTACGCGATTCCGCCCGCAGCCGCGAGTGCGGCCGCGCGCACGTCCAACGAGAGAGTCGGGTCGCCGACGGGCGCGTTCTCGAGCCAGTCAGCGGCATCGCGATACTGCGCCCTGTTCAACCAGAACCGCCAGAGTGCCGCCCCGAGACGGAGGGCGCCTTCGCGTCGGCCGTCCTCGAGAAGCCCGGCGAGCGCAGCGCGGAAGCTCGGCGGCTCCCGCTCGAAGCGGTCGAGAGACTCTGCGCTCAGGTCACGCATCCCCGACAGGCGCTCGCGCGTGTCGAGCTCCTCTGCGACGCCGAGGAAGTAGTCGTCGTGGCGACGACGCAGCGACGGCGCATCCGAGAGCTCGCGCAGCTTCTCCAGCGCGAGCTCCCTGATCGTCGCGAGCATGAAGAAGCGCCCGTCCTCGCTGTGCCGGAGTAGGCTCTTGTCGACCAGCGACTGCAGGGCGTCGAGCTCAGCAGAACAGACGGCTTCCGCTGCCTCGAGCTCGAAGCTCCCGGCGAACACGGCCAGCTGTGCAAACAACCGCCGCTCTTCAGCGGTGAGCAGCCGATAGCTCCACTCGACGGTCCCGCGCAGCGTGCGCTGCCGCTCGGGTGCGTCGTGCGCGCCGGACGTCAGCAGGTCGAGGCTGCGACCGAGGCGCTCGAGGATCTGCTCCGGTGTGAGCACCTTCACGCGCGCGGCGGCAAGCTCGAGCGCGAGCGGCAGGCCGTCGAGCCGCTCGGCGATCTGACGCACCGCCGTATCGGACTCGAAGCGAGGGTCCAGCTGCCGTGCGCGCTGCGTGAAGAGCGCCGCTGCGTCGTCGAGCGGAAGTGTCGGCACCGGGAATTCCTGCTCCGCCGCGATATTGAGGCGGCTTCGGCTCGTGGCGAGGATGCGCGCATCGAGCCGGGCGACGATGTCCGCGGCGTCCGGGAGGAGCTGCTCGAGGTTGTCGAGCACGACCAGCGCGCGCTTGCCGGCGAGGAACTCGCGCAGATCGTCGGGACCGCCGACCACCCGCGCGATCGTCGGCTCGATCAGCTGCGGATCCCGTACCGCGGCGAGCGAGACGAACCACACGCCGTCGCCGTACTGCTCGACGCTCTCGGCAGCCGCTTGGAGGGCGAGCCGAGTCTTGCCCGAGCCGCCCGGACCCGTGAGCGTGACGATCGGGTGCAGCTCGAGCAGCGCGAGCACCTCGGCAAGCTCCCGTTCGCGGCCGACAAACGGCGTCGGCTGCACCGGCAGGTTCGTCTGGTCGACGCTCTTCAGCGGCGGGAAGTCATCCTCGCCGAGCTGGTACAGGCGCTCAGGCGTTGCCAGGTCCTTGAGCCGGTGCACACCGAGATCGCGCAGGCGAGCCGCGCCGGCGAGATCGCGTGTCGCCTGTGAGAGGAGGATCTGACCGCCGTGACCGGCAGCGGCGATGCGCGCGGCGCGATGCACGTCGATCCCGACGTATCCCTCGTCGGTCACAGTCGGCTCGCCCGTGTGCAGCCCGATGCGCACGCGGATCGGGCCCTCGGCGAGCGTCTCACGCGCCGCTGCCGCCGCCGCCAGCGCGTCGGACGCCTTCGCGAAAGCGATGAACAATGCGTCTCCCTGCGTGTCGACCTCGACGCCACCGTGGCGTGCGAATTGCTCGCGCAACGTACGTCGGTGATCGGCGAGCACGTCCGCGTACTCGTCGCCGAGCTCCTGCACCAACCGCGTCGAGCCTTCGATGTCCGTGAACAGGAACGTGACCGTGCCACGCGGAAACGACACGCCAGAGCGCACGTACTCGACCTTAGCTGCCAGGTCCAGACCGTCACCCTGCACGGCGCAGCCGGCGCCGTCCAGCAAACAACACGCCCCACCGACCCGCAACGCACCATCCTCGCCGCCCTCAGGGTCGAGCCGCCACCCCGGATAACCGCGCTCGAACCAGCCTGACGCGCCTCTCACCGGGCCGCAGGCTGTAGGCACACGCCTGCCAACCTCACACAGCAATAAAAGCCCAGCTAATCGGCAGATTCTAGCCCGACCGTGTATCCATCAACTGCGGAACTCGGGCGCTGCCTCGCCGTCGTTCCGCCAGACGGGACGGAACTCGCGATCGCGGCGAGCACGATCAAGGCTCCTCCGAGCCTGGCGATCCTCTTACTCATGTCTATTGCCTCCCAACTTGAGCGTCGAGCCGTGTGCGCTCTCTCGTCTTCGATCTCAGTGCTGAGCGGTCTCGTCTGTCGCGTTGGTGTTCACCGCGACATCGCGGGTCGCGGCAACGTCTCCATTGCGGACCTGCTCGCGCGTGGTGAAGATCGCCTCGTGGAGGGTCCCGTCTTGCTCGGGCGGGAACGCAACTGCGAACGCTGGAAGGACGAGCGCGCCGCCGTTGAGCACCGATGTGGAGATGTAGTCCCCGACCATGCGGCCCTGATTGGTCAGCGCCAGCCAGCCCAGCTGCATCGGATCGCCTAAGAGATCGGGCTGTGTCCAGGTCTGGCCGCCATCGGTGGAAGAGACGAAGCCGACGTCGAGCTCGCAGGAGGGGAGCAAGCAGCCTGCGTCGGGCAGGAAGTAGTAGGTCAGCGCCAGGCGCGCCTTGCTGCCGGCAGACTCCGGGTCGACGCCGATGCCGGGGACGAAATGGTCGATGTTGCTTCCGACCGGGTCGATCGGAATGCGCTGCACGTCAGACCAGTGCGTGCCGTCGTCGGAGGTGCTGAGGACGAGGTCGTTCGCCGTGCAGCCAGGCTCGAACCGGCAGTCTTTCCAGACCAGGTAGATCCTGCCGTCGCGGTCGACCGCGCCAGACGGCAGCGGCGGCACGCGGAGGAGCGGCTGGGTCGGGTGGTTTTGGCGGGTGGCGATGGCGACCGGTACGGTCCACGTGGCTCCGCCGTTGTCGGACGTGGTCGAGCAGAACTGCGTGCGCCCCACGCAGAGGCCGAAGAAGGGTACGACCGCGCGGCCGCTCGGTTGCACGAGCGGCTGCCCGGCGTTTCCCGACCCCGCTGTCTGCGGGGCTCCCCAGGTCGCGCCGCCGTCGGTCGACGTGGTCATCTGCAGCGTGAACACCGGGGCGGGTCCGTTGAACTCCGTGTAGCAGGTGCCGTAGAACGGGCTCGACGGCGCGTTGTCGCAGACGGTCCAGTTCTTGTCCAGGCTGGTGTTCAGCGTCGCTACCGGCACCGGCAGATGCCAGTGCACGGCGTCCCGGGAGCGGCTGACGAGCACGTCGAGGATGCCCGGGTCGTCGGCCGCGAGGTAGGAGATCAGCCACACGTGGTGGCGGCGGTCGAAGGCGACGCTGGGGTCGGTTGCTCGGTCGTAGGCGCCCGGCGGGTCGGAGAAGACCGTGACCCCGGGCAGGAAGCCCTCGACGAAGGTGTGCCCCTGATCCGAGGAGGTGGCGAATCCGATGCCGCTCGCCCCCTCGGTGAAGAACCGGCCGGCCTGAAACGCCGACACCCATGTCGAGCCGAACGCGAAGGTGTCCGGCTCCACCTCCGTGCGGTGCTGGCTGGTGGGGTTGGTGAACGGGTCGTCGCTGATTTGGATGATGGGCTGGCTGACCGCGCCCTGGGCGACGTGCCCCTTCGCCGACCCCGGCGATGCCGAGCTCGCCAGGACTGCAACCAGCACGAGGGCTCCCACGAGTCGGATGCTTCTCGTGTTCACAGCTGTTCTTCCCCCTAGATCTTGACGCTCAGCTCACCCCAGTGAGCGAATAGGTTCACGCCCGGAGGGAAGGTCACCTGCGTCTGATCTGTGCCGTCCGCGTTCATCACCCAGAGCTGCGGTCCCCCTGCGGTCGCAGGCTTGTTTCTGTGGTAGAGGATTTTGCTGCCATCCGGTGACCAGGTAGCGGTCAGGTCGCCGTAGCTGTCCGATGTCAGCTGCTGCGGCGGCTGCGCAGCGGGAGCGTCGGCGTTCTTGACGCAGATGTGAAAGACGGTGGTTCCGCCGCCTGTCCGGCAACTGAACACGATCTGGCTGCCGTTCGGCGACCAGGCCGGTGCCCGCTCCTCGTAGGTGTTCTCGGTCAGACGCGTCGGCGTCCCTGTCCCATCGGCGTTGATCACATAGATCTCGGCCGTGTTCGAGATGAACGGCGCTTTGGGGGGATCGTCGCCGACGTCATGGGCGGTGTACACGTTCTGCTGCCCGTCGGGCGACCAGTCCGCATCGTCGTCGACCTTGTCCAGGCTGTTCGTAAGGTCGCTCGGTTGCGCCACGCCGGCGAGCAGGTCGTCCACGTTGGCGACGAAGATGTCGCTGTCGGTCGTCGCCGATCCAGGGTCGGTCCGGTTCGGCGTTCCATTGCCGGACGCCGAGGCGTGGAAGGCGATCTCCTTGCAATCCGGCGACCAGGTGGCCGAGCTGCCGCGGATCAGGAACGTCTGCTCGCTGCCGTCGGCGTTCATCAGGAACAGGTCAGAGATGTTGATCTTTCCCGTGAGACGATCGCTGTTGAACGCGATCTTCTTCCCGTCGGGCGAGAGATTCGCAAAGCCGTCGCCGTACGCGTTGTCCGTCAATCGGCGCGGGTTCGTTCCGTCCGGGTTCATCAAGTAGATCTCTGCAGCGTCGGCCGCGGGTACGCCTGTCGGGTTGTCGCGCGTGCTCGAGAACGCGATCGTCGACTCCAGCTGAAACTCCGACGGCTTCCCGTTGTTGCACGGTGACGAAGACTGCCCGGATGTGCCCGTTGCGCCCCCAACCGCCACGACACCAACGCCAAGAAGCAGGGCGAACACGACGGCAATAAGCATCAATCGGCGTGCCATTTCAAAGCCTCCGTTCGAGTCGCTCGTCTCTGAGGTGATGCGCGCATCAGAAGGTCACCGTCGTCTTGTTCGAGCAGGCCCAAATCGCGGGCGCGCAAACCTGGTACGTGTGGGTCGCCGAGCCCTTGCGGTTGAGGTTGTCCGTGTAGGCGGTCGCCTGGACGGTCGCGATCTTCACGCCGTCGCGGTAGGCGTCGAAGCTCGTTCCGCTCGGTCCGCTCCAGGAGAGGTCGACCTTCTGCAGGCCGTTGAGCTTGTAGCCGCGTGCGCTCAGGCTGATCGGGTTGACGGCCTTCGAGCCGCTGCCGGTCCTGCCGGCGTTGTCGGTGACGATCAGTGAGACCGTGTAGCTCCCGGGTCGGCTGTAAGCGTGCGAGGCCGTTGCGCCGCTTCCAATGCTCCCGTCTCCGAAGTCCCAGGCGTAGCTCACGAGCGAGCCGTCCGAATCGGTCGAGGCGGTGCCGTCGAACGTGCAACTGAGGCCGGTGCACGCGACCGTGAAGCTCGCATGCGGAGGTGCGTTCAGGGCGAACGTCGCGGTCACCGAGCGGGCCTGATCGGTCGTCACCTGGCAGCTGCCAGTGCCAGAGCAGTCCCCTGACCAGCCGGTGAAGATGGAGGACGCGTCTGGGGTCGCGGTCAGGGTGACGGCGGTGCCGGCGTCGAAGCTCGTCTGGCAGGCATCGCCGCAGACGATTCCGGCGGGGCTCGAGCTGACTCGACCGGTGCCGGTCCCCGCTGTCGCCGCGGTCAGCGTGAACGTCTTCAGCGCGAACGTCGCGGTCACCGAGCGGGCCTGGTCCATGGTGACCTGGCAGGGGCCGCTGCCGGAGCAGTCGCCCGACCAACCCGTGAAGAGCGACGATGTGTCCGGGGTCGGGGTCAAGGTGACAGAAGTGCCCACGCCGAAGCTTTCCTGGCAGGAGCCGCAGCCGATTGCACCCGGGCTCATGTAGACCAGCCCGGAGCCGGTCCCGGCCGTCGCCACGGTCAGCGTGAACCTCTTCGGCTCGAAGATCGCGTCCACCCAACGGGCTTGATCCATCGTCACCTGGCAAGCCCCGGTGCCCGAGCAGTCACCCCACCAGCCCGTGAAATCCGACGACGCGTCCGCGGTCGCGGTCAGTGTGACGACGGTTCCCGCGTCGACGTTCTCCTGACAGACGTCGCCGCAGCTGATCCCCGCCGGGCTCGAGCTAACCACACCGGAGCCGCTCCCCTCCTTCGACACCCTCAGCGGATGGGCATCGATCAGATACCACTGCGCCGTCGGCCCATCCCACCAGGCAGACGACGAGCCATAAGAGCCGGCGTCGTCGTAGACCCAATAGGAGTAGGACTGACCGAGGAAGGCTGCCTCTGAACCGTCCCAGTAGAAGTAGTCGGTCCAGTCTTCAGTGACCCAGTAGCAGTCGAACGGAAACCCGTAACAGACCGCATCGCAGGCGCCCGTTCCCTCGGGGCAATGCGGAAAGTACTGCGACCGTTCCTCGACACACGTGTATTCCCACCAGGTCGAAGCGGCCGACCACCGATCGGCGTACACGCCTTGCAGGTGCCAGCCGCCGCAGACCGCAGCCGCTCTGACCGGGTCGGCGATCTGGTCAGTCGGGGGCGGCGCGTCACCAGCCGCAGGCAGCGCCTCAAGCGGGGGCGGCCCAGCCGGAGCGTCCGCCGGGATCGGCCACGTCGGCGCGGCGTCGGCGAGCGCCGCCCGGGCCTGACTGGCGCCGAGCGCGAGCACGGCCGACGCGAGCCCCAGCACGAGCACAGTCGTTGCACTCAAAACGGGTCTCGGCACTTTCATTGCGGCACCTCCCTGCGTTTCGGCTCAAGCCTCTCGTGATGGCCGTTCCTCGTTGAGCGAGTGCGATCGGCCCTGTAGCCGCGGAGCGCCGACGCGGCGCTTACACGGGCTCCGGCCTGCAACGGGCGTGGGCGGCTCCCGAGCAGGAGCCGCCCTCGCTTTGCCGTCGGGAGCCTCGCTTTCATCTTCCCTACTGAACCTGGATGTTCCCGGTGTCGATCGGGACGAGGACGCTCAGTGCGAGCGGCGTCGGAGCGGTCTCGCAGGTGAACGGCTGGTCGACGTAGACGCCCTGTGAAACCTGATCGGGACCAGAGCCCGCTCCCTGGCCGTTGTCCTGGACGGCGAAAATCGCCGGATGGCCCACTAGGGCGGGGTCTTCTGCCGAGGTGACGATTCCGCTGGCGATGGCGAGATTCCCGCCGCGGATGCTCAGGCAGTCCACCTGGAAGTGGCGCAGGGTTCCGGCCTCGGGATTCCTGACCTCGGCTTCACCCCGAACGCTGCCGTCGGCGTACTTGAGGGCACTGAAGGCGAACGTGCGAAACAAGCCCGAATCCGTAACGAACTCTCCCGAGCCGCTTGCCGACTGAACGACGGCCCCCTCCGCTCGGGCAGACGCGGCGAAGCTCGCGGTCGCCCCGAGCAGGATGAGGGCAAGTGATAGTCCTGCGATCTTCTTGTTCATCGTTGGTACCTCCGCTAGTTGCAGGGTGTTCAAGCTGTGAGGGGGTCAAGGGCCATCACTCGCCTCCCCCTCCTCCCGGAGCGCGGTCACCCGCCAGGCGACCTTCACGTGCGGTTCGTCGGTCGCGATCGTGAAGCTGTTGTTCACGATCTCCTCCGCAACACTCGCCGAGCAGCGCGAGTCGATAGGCGTCAGCTCGTACTCGAAGCCCGCCCGGTGCGCGCGAACGAACGGGGGCAACGCGACGACCGCACGCCCCTCGCCGTCAGTCCACACCTCGCCGCTGTAGCTCCAACTTTCGCGAGGCGCCTCTTGTCGCATGTCGCTCACGAGGATGAGCGTCGCCGAGGGCGGTAGAGCGCCGCCCCAGGAGCGGTGGAGCCGTGGTAAAGCGGCGCTCCAGCCGCGTTTTCGGGGCCGCCCTGGCGAAGGCGCTCGCGAAGCGCTACAAGGATTTCGTGGAGTTCCGCATCCTCGGGCCGCTCGAGGTTGCCGACGGGGAGCGAGCGATCTCGTTCGACGCGCCCAAGCAGCGTGCGCTCCTGGGTCTGCTCCTGCTCCATCCGAACGAGGTCGTCTCGAGCGAGCGCCTGATCGACGAGCTCTGGGGAGAGCGAGCGCCGGCGACCGCGGCCAAGGTGGTGCAGACCTACATCTCCCAGCTACGGAGGGCGCTCGGGCCCGATGTGATCGCCACCCGACCGCCCGGCTACCTACTGCGAATCGAGGAGGAGGCACTGGACGCCGAGCGCTTCCGCCGCCTCGCCGCCGAGGCCCGCCGGCTGGCCGCGGACGGGAAGCGCGAGCGGGCCGATGGCCTCTACCGAGAGGCGCTCGCACTCTGGCGCGGGCCGCCGCTCGCCGATGTCGCCTTCGAGTCCTTCGCACGCAACGAGGTCGAGCGTCTCGGGGAAGAGCGCCTGGACGCGCTCAGCGCCTGGCTCGACTGCGAGCTCACGCTCGGCCACCACGACGAGCTCGTCACCGAGCTGGAGACGCTCGTCCGGCAGCACCCGCTTCGCGAGCGGCTTCGCGCCCAACTGATGCTCGCCCTCTACCGCTCCGGCCGGCAGGCCGACGCCCTCGCGGCCTACCAGGACGCTCGCCGCACCCTCGTCGACGAGCTCGGCCTCGAGCCAAGCCGGGAACTGCAGGACCTGGAGAAGGGGATCCTGACCCATGACCCCGCGCTCGAGGCGGTCCGGCCGAGCGAGCCAGCGTCGGCCCGACCTGGCGATGGACCGAAGGCCACCGCGGGGAAGACCGTCACGCTCGCACGACTCCGATGGAAACCTGTGCTCGCGGTCACCGCTCTGCTCGTGCTAGCGGTCGCGCTTGGTCTCGCCTTCGCGCTCCACCGAGGTCACCCAGCCGCCATCCTGCTCGCTCCCGACTCGGTCGGCTTCATCGATGCCAACTCGGGCGCCGTGACGAGATCCATCCCCGTCGGCCGGGTGCCGCGCTCGCTCACCGTTGCTGACGACTCTCTTTGGGTCGGCAACTTCCAAGACCAGACGGTGATCCGGATCAATCGCACGAGCGGACGCACGGTCACGATCCCCGTCGGAGGGCATCCGTTGGGGCTCGCTGCCCTCCAGGGTGACGTCTGGGTCTGGACGCTCGAAGGCTCGCTCGTGCAGATCGATCCCCGCTTCAACGAGGGCGCCCCGCTCGAGCTCGGCCCGCGGATCGCGCGGCTCACAGCACCGAGCCGTGGGGTCGCGCCAGCCACACTCCACAATCAAGTTGGCGATGGGAGGATCATGTCCGGCGGGGGATTCCTCTGGGTCACGGTGCCTCTGACGACCGTGATACGCATAAACCCGGTCAAGCCTGGGCGCTCACGCGTGATCGTTCCGGACGATGGCGCCGGGGGGGCCATCACGTACCGCGGGGGCGAGGCGTGGGTCGCCGGCTACGATGACGTGTTCCCGATCGCGGCCAGCACCGGTGTCCCGGGCCGCGGCATCACCGTCGGCCCGGCATCGAGCCTCGCATTCGGGGCGGGAAGTCTCTGGGTTGTGAGCGGAGGCGCAATGGACCAGGGAGTCGTCAGGGCGCTGCGGCGCGTCGACCTTCGCGGTCGCCTCGTCGAGGCGACAATCGCGGTTGGGCGCCAACCAATCGCCGTCGCCGTCGCCGGCGGCTCGATCTGGGTTGCCGACGGGAGCGATCGAGCGATCCAGCGTGTCGATCCGGCGAAGGATCGGATCGTGGAAACGATCCCGCTCGGTGGGCGTCCGGCCGCGCTGGCGAGCGATGAGAACGGCGTCTGGGTGGCGGTGAAATAGTCGCTACCGCAGGCAGACAGCTGCGTAGTCGAGTCGGAAGACGGGATGGAGCTGGAGGCATCCCACGCGCTTCGAGACGAAGAGCCAAGACGATCCCTCGTAGAGCGGAGCCCAGGGGGCGGCGTTGCGCATAATGTTCGCGTCCAGCGCCGCGAATGCTCGCAGCCGCCCGGGGCCAGCTAGCCGGTCGGCCGCAGCCATCTGTCGGTTGTAGGTCGGGCTGTCGAAGTAGGCGAAATTGGTATTGGCTGCCGGCCTGCGGGCGTTTTCTCCGGCGAGGAGCCGGATGATCACCTCCGCCGGATCGGGATACTGCACCATGTACCTCGTCAGGACCATGTCGTACGGTGCGCCCGGCGTGCCTGCCCTCGCATCGATCACGGCGGGCGCAAGCGGCGCTATCGTGACCTGGAGACCGATCTGGCTCAGGTTGCGGGCGATGACATTCGCCTCGTCAACCAAGAATGGGATCTGAGACGTATAGAGGACGGCCTTCGCTCCGCGAAGGTTCCCCGTCGCGAGGCTCCGCGCGAGCTTGAGATTCGGCTGGGCGAGCGGATAGAGGCGGTGGTCGACCCACCCGGGCACCGAGCGGGGGAGGATCTGGTCGGTCGGTGTCTGCGAGAGGGGCCAGCCCGGGCCCGTCTTGACGATCTCGGTGCGGTTGAGAGCGAGGTTCACTGCCTTCCTGAGCGCGACGTTGGCTCGGAAGAGCGGCCTCGACGTGTTCAGCGCGAGGAAGTAGATGACGGTCCCGCGGATCCGGAAGAGCTGGCTCTTGTTGACGCCGTATCGCTGCGCGAGGCTGTCTCGATAATCGAACGGGAGTTCCGCGCCGAGAACGTCTGCCTGCCCCTGCTCGACGGCGGAGATGTCGCTGTCGACATCGTTGTTGACGGTCATCACCAGGTGGTCGATCCGGTGTGGCCGGGCGCCTCGGTAGTAGCGATTGCGCTCCACCTGGAGCAGGCTGTCGCGAACGTAGCGGGCGACGTAGTAGGGGCCGGAGCCGACCATCAGCGGCACGCCGGCTGGATCGATGGGGAAACCGAGAGGAACCGGACAGGCGAACGGGAGGGCGAGCCGGGTGAGCAGATCTCCACTCGGCTTGCTGAGCTCGATGCGGAGCCGGTGGCCACGCGCCGACACGTGCGACACGTCGGAGAAGAAGGAGGCACCGAGGGAGCGCATCGCCGGGCTCAGGACCCGCCCGAGCGCATGCGCGAAGTTGGCGGGCGTCAGCGGCGAGCCGTCGCTGAAGCGGAGGCCGCTGCGGACCGTGAACAAGTAGGTTCGACCGTCGCGCGAGACCTCTGGAAGGCTCGCGGCGGCTTCGGGTCGAACCGTATAACCGTCTGGAGCCGGTGCGTCTGCAAAGGCCATCAGCGTCGCGCACGTCCCGTACTCGATGGCCCACGTGAGCGCGCTGGTCGCGAGAGCGGGATCGAGCGTGTCAACGTCGACTGCGGCAGCGCTACGAAGTGTGCCCCCGCTGCCCGCGATCGTCCCGGGAGCGGTCTCGGCCCCGAGGCTCATCGCGACCGCGATTATGAGCGCGACCAGCACGACGGCCGAGCGCCGTGAACGCACGCGACGATTATAGGACTGTTCCGTTTCGACTCTACCCCGCCGTCGAACGTACATGCTGAGCTTTCTTAGTGGGCGAACGCTCACCTCTCAGCGTGTCAGCATTCTGCGTCAAAACGCTGCTAACCGAGTCGCACTGCGACGTCGCAGACCTGGCTCTAGCAAGCCATCCTCCTCCGGTTCAGAGCCAGTCCCGTCCAGACTCCGGTCACGCCTTTGCAAGCGGGAGGGTCGTCGGCTCGATCCGGCACGCTGCACAAGAAGACTAAAAAGGCCCGCTCCGCGGCCTATGACTCGCAGCCGATGCCGTCGGCTGGTGGAAACGACCGTCTACCGCATCCGGGCGCTGCTACAGGAGATGAAACTTGAAGCCGACGAGGACATTCATCTTGTGGTCGGACAGCCTGGAGAGCCGATGCTGACGATGATCGTGGAGTTTCCCGTTGGCTCCTGCACAATCGGCGCATCACCCGCCAAACGGCGCGCGATGGGTGCGACTCGGCTTGCCCTCATGCGTGCGTGCGGAGCACCTTCGGCGTCGTCCTTCATGCACCTTCGGGGCACGGCGACGATCACGGGCGTTGGCTTCTTCGACGTCATCCACGGCCAGACGGGCGTGGCGCCGAACGGGATCGAGCTTCACCCGGTGCTCAGCGCCACGAGAATCGTCTGTCGTCCTGGAACAGCTCCGCCGCCGCCGCCCACGACAACCGTCGCTCCACCCACGACCACCGCGCCGCCACCGCCGACAACAACGGCACAAACCACCACTGCGGCCGGGAACTGCGCGCCGAGCTACCCGGACGTCTGCATCCCACCCCCGCCGCCCGACCTCAACTGCAACGACATCCCCTACCACAACTTCCGTGTCATCTACACCGTCCCCGACCCGGACCCGCACCGCTTCGACGGCGATCACGACGGCATCGGCTGCGAGTCATAGCCCGGCTGCAGGTAGCCCCGTTCGGCGTCGTCAAGCAGGACAAGGGCGGCGGCGAGAAGCGCTGGCCGGGACGCGCTGATGGTCGACGGCCGCAACGCCGAGGCCGCCCGCAAGCAGGTCGAGGAGACGCTCTCCGCCCTCGACGCGAAGGCCGCCGTCGAACAATCAGGGCTGTTAGATCGAGCAGCCTTCCTCAGTCAAGTTCTGGGGGACACGCCCGCCGCGCGGGTGCGTACTTCCAAAACGACGCTACGATCGCCGTCATGAATGCCGACGTGCTGTCCGCCGGCCCGGCGGCCCGGACCGCCCTGGAGGGGCTCCGTGCTGTGGCGGGAGCAGACGCGGCACGCTGACGACGGCGCGAGCTCCTGGCGGATCCTCACGCGGGTCATGCTGCCCCTTGTGCGCAACGGCGTCGTGGTCGTGCTCATCACCAACTTCATCGCCGCGTGGGGCGAATGGCTGCTCGCAAACATACTCACGAACGACCAGGACAAGCGCACCTTCCCGGTCGTCATCGCGGGCGCGTTCGGCGGCATGGGACAATGGCAGTGGCCGAATATCGCCGCGGTCTACATCGTCGGGATCATGCCGGGCCTGATCATCTTCGCGCTCACGCAGCGCTGGTACACGAAGGGGCTCCAAGAAGGCGCCCTGAAAGGGTGAGCGGCGCACGCTTCTCCGGCCGAACGGCCGTCGTCACGGGCGGCGGCTCAGGCATCGGCCGCGTGATCGCCAGCCGTTTCGCCGCCGCGGGCGCTGCCGTCGTCGTCGCCGACATCGCCACTGAGAAGGCGGAGGAGGTCGCGCAAGAGATCGTGAGCGCGGGTGGAAAGGCAATCGCCGTCCAGGCCGACGTGAGCGTGGCCGTGGACGTGGCGGCCACGCGGATCAGGGCCGAGGAGGCGTTCGAACGCGTCGACATACTCGTCAACAACGCAGCCATCGAGGGGGCGACGACCTCCTCGCCATCGACGAGGCGACCTGGGATCGCGACCTCGCGGTCTGTCTGAAGAGCGTCTTCCTCTGCTCGAAGGAAATGCTGCCGGGGATGATCGAGAGGCAGCGCGGCGTGATCGTCAACATCGCCTCCGTGAACGGCCTCGCCTACTTCGCGAACGAGGGCTACAGCGCGGCAAAGGCCGGCGTGATCAGCCTGACGAGGAGCATCGCCGTCCGCTTCGGACGTCACGGCATCCGCTGTGTCGCGGTCGCGCCGGGAACGATCCGGACGCCGATCTGGCAGCAGCGGCTTGACAAGGAACCTGAGGTCTTCGAGCGCCTGCTCGGGTGGTACCCGCTCCGCCGGGTTGGCGAGCCGGAGGACGTCGCGAGCACGGTCCTCTTCCTCGCCTCG
>JBKPSO010000040.1:0-6885 GCA_046735055.1 Actinomycetota bacterium | reverse complement strand
GAATCTCCGGGCCACCGCAGGGGGAACGAGCTCGTCGACGTTTCCGCCGAAAGCGGCAATCTCCTTCACGCCGCTCGAGGAGATGAACGAGTACAGCGGACTCGCCATCACGTAGACGGTCTCGATCTCCGGGGCGAGGTGGCGGTTCAGCTGGTTCATCTGGAACTCCCACTCGAAGTCGGAGATCACGCGCAGGCCCTTGACGATCGCCTTCGCGTCCCAGCGGCGGGCGAACTCGACGACGAGCTCGGCGAACACGTCGACCTCGACGTTGTCGAGGTCCTGGAGGGCATCGCGGAGAAAGTCGACGCGCTCGTCGATCGAGAACGTCGGCTCCTTGTGCGTGGGGTGGCGCACCACCCCGACGACGACACGGTCGAAGATCGCCGCCGCACGGCGGATCACGTCCACGTGCCCGAGCGTCACCGGGTCGTAGGTGCCGGGGTGGATCGCCGTGATCAATACATACGCTCCGGCGCCGGCAAAGCCGGCGCCTCCGCTCTCTGGTCGCCTCCGTCAAGCCTACGGCTCATGCTCGAACAGGGTAAGGCGTGAGGAGCCGTACGTGCGCGAGGTGCGGGTCCGCAGGCCGTCGATCCGCGGCTCGTCGCGTGCTCCGGTCTCGTAGACGAGCAGGCCCTCGGGGGCGAGCAC
Source organism: Actinomycetota bacterium (assembly GCA_046735055.1). Classification (GTDB taxonomy): domain Bacteria; phylum Actinomycetota; class Thermoleophilia; order Gaiellales; family Gaiellaceae; genus DATBLE01. The sequence goes on along the minus strand of JBKPSO010000040.1, from coordinate 6,231 downwards.
CTTGGCGAGATAGAGCGCAAGGCGTTCGTGATCGGCGTAGCCGTACGGCGGGTCGCAGAGGACGAGGTCATAGGTCCGGCGCTCGGTCGCGAGCGCTCGGAGGACGTCGCGCTGCACGATTCGCGCGCTCGTGATCCGCAGCTTCTCGAGGTTCCGCTCGATCGCGCGGCAGGCCTCGCGATCGCTCTCGACGAAGACGCCGGAGGCAGCGCCGCGCGAGAGCGCCTCGAGCCCCATCGCGCCGGAGCCTGCGAAGAGGTCGAGTACCGATGCGTCGTCGACCGACCCGATCAGGTTGAACGCGGCCTCACGGACGCGGTCCGACGTCGGCCGCGTGTCCGTTCCCTTCGGCGCGAAGATCCGCGCGCCCCGGTGCTCGCCGGCGACGATCCGCACGCCGCAAGGCTACGCGGTGATGGGTTTTGGGCGGCGCGGCGGTCTGAGGTCACGCTCCGCCGGGAAGTGGCGTAAATTCGCGGCGCACCGTCGTGCAGAGAAAAGGAGGAGCCGTGGAGACGAGGATCGACGACATCACCGGCGGCATCTATCGGATCGCGACGATGGCCGCCCCGTACGGGATCACCTTCAACCAGTTCCTGATCGACGACGAGGAACCGACGCTGATCCACACCGGCAACTACGACCAGTACGACAACGTGCGTCGCGCCATCCGGGAGGTACTCGACCCGGCGAAGCTCGCCCACGTGGTGCTCCTGCACTGGGAAGGCGACGAGAACGGCGGCATGGATCGCTTCCTGGCGGAGGCACCCCGGGCCGAGCTGGTCGGCTCCGCACTCTCGATCCAGCTCAACGCTGCAGGCTTCGGCCACACCGAGCGCGTGCGCGGGTTCACCGACGGCGAGCGCCTCGAGCTCGGACGGCACACGCTTCGCTTCCTGGAGACGCCCCACATCCACCACTGGGACTCGATGATGCTGTTCGAGGAGACGACTGCGAGCCTCTTCCCCTCCGACCTGTTCCTCCAGCCGGGAGATCAGCCGCCCGTCGTGACCGAGAACCTCGGCGACGCGATGTGCGAGGTGTATCGGCAGGTCGGGATCTTCGCCCACGAGAAGCCCGTGCGCGACGTCGTCGACCGGCTCGGGGCTCTCGACCCGGCCTGGATCTTCTCGATGCACGGCGGCACGCTGACCCGTGACGCGCTCCCGGGCTACGTCAGGGCCCTTCGTGAGCAGGACTTCGCCTTCGAAGGCAAGCTGCTCGGGCGAGAGGTCGGCGCGCCGCCCGTCACCGCGTGAGTCAAATCGCTGCCGAAAAAACCCGGAACGTCTGCTCGTCGAACAGCACGAACCGCACCAGCTCGACGCGCGTGTCGGCCGCTCGCACTGCCGCCACCGCGGAGCGGGCCGCGGGCTCGACCGGGTAGCCGAACACCCCGGTCGAGATCGCGGGGAACGCGACCGAGGTCGCGCCGAGCTCGTCCGCGACGCGGAGTGCCTCCGTATGGCACGAGGCGAGCAGCGCGGAGCGGTCCTCGGAGTCGGAGTAGACCGGGCCGACGGTATGGATCACCCAGCGGGCGGGCAGCTCGCCGGCGGTCGTGGCGACGGCGTGTCCCGTTGGAAGGCCGTCGGGGTAGCGCTCCGCGCGGACGGCCTGGCACTCGGCGAGGATCGCCGGCCCGCCGCGCCGGTGGATCGCGCCGTCGACGCCGCCACCGCCCAGCAGCGACGAGTTCGCCGCGTTGACGATCGCGTCGACCGCCTGACCGGTGATGTCGCCCTGGACGGCTTCGATCCTCACGGCTCAACTGCCGGGCATTGTAAAGAGCCTGCTCGGACCGGCTTCGAGGCTAGGCGGCGACCCCGTCTGCGGGGAAGAGACGCGCGAGCTCGTCGTCGATCGGCCCCTCGTGGTCGAGCAGCTCCTGCGCCGTCTCCCGCGCCCGCTCCAGCAACGCACGGTCGGCCCGTAGCTTCGTGAACCGCAGGTCGGAGAGGCCCGACTGGCGCGTGCCGAGCAGCTGGCCCTCCCCGCGCAGCTCGAGGTCGATCTCGGCCAGTTCGAAGCCGTCGGTCGTCTCGACGAGCGCGTCGAGGCGGCGCACCGCGGACTCGGTCAGCTCCTCCTTTGGCCTCGAGACGAGCAGGCAGTACGACTGCTCCGCCCCGCGGCCGACCCGCCCGCGCAGTTGGTGCAGCTGCGCGAGCCCGAAACGATCGGCCTCCTGGACGATCATCACGGTCGCGTTCGCGACGTCGACGCCGACCTCGATCACCGTCGTCGCGACGAGGACGTCGAGCTCGCGGGCCTTGAACCGCGCCATCAGCTCGCGACGGTCGGCCGGTTTCAGCTTCCCGTGCAGGCAGCCGACCCGGAAGCCCTTCAGCTCCGCGCGGCGCAGGCGCTCGGCCTCCTGCTCGGCCGCCCGCGCCCGCGAGGTCTCGGACTCCTCGATCAGGGGGCAGACGACGTAGGCCTGCCGGCCCTCGCGCAACAGCCGCGTCAGCCGGCGGTAGGCTTCCGACGCCCGCCGCTCCTCGATCCAGCTCGTCACCACGGGCTTGCGTGAGGCGGGTGGCTTCGCGATCTCGCTGACCGCCAGGTCGCCGTAGACGGTCAACGCGAGCGTGCGCGGGATCGGAGTCGCCGTCATGTGCAGGACGTGTGGCGAGCGCTCCTCCCCCGGCTCCGCTTGCGGAGCCGGTCCTTGCGCAGGGTCGTCACGGCTTCGCCGCGACGAGCTGCCACGCGTGAGCGCCGCCCGCTGCTCGACGCCGAAGCGGTGCTGCTCGTCGACGACCGCGACCGCGAGCCGGTCGAACTCGACGCCCTCCTGGATCAACGCGTGCGTGCCGACGAGGATCGACGCGCCAGCCGCGGCGTCGCGCGCCTGCTTCCCCACGGAGCTCGTCAGCAGGCCCACTCCCACGCCCAGTTCGCGGCAGAGCTCCTCGACCGTCAGGAAGTGCTGCTCGGCGAGCGTCTCGGTCGGCGCCATCAAGGCGCCCTGGTATCCCTCCTCGACCGCCCGCAGCAGCGCGTACAGGGCGACCACGGTCTTCCCCGAGCCGACGTCGCCCTGCAGCAGCCGCTGCATCGGCAGGTCGCGGGCGAGGTCGCGGTCGATGTCCGCGATCGCGTGTTCCTGGTGCTCCGTGAGCCGGAACGGGAGCGCCTCGCGGTAGCGCGTGATCAGGTCACCCGGCTCGCCGAGCGCGGGCGCCGTTTCCCGCTCGCGCTCACGCGTCCGGCGGGCGAGGCCGAGCTGCAACAGCAGCAGCTCGTCGAACGCCAGACGCCGCCGGCCGGCCTCGGCCTCCTCGACCGTCCGCGGCCGGTGCAGGGCGACGAGTGCGTCGGCCCGCATCGGTAGCGTCTCCCGTGCCTTCAGCGACGCGGGCAGAGAGTCGAGATAGTCCCGGGCGAACGCGAGCGCGGCCGTGACGAGCGCGCGCATCCGCGGCGGCGTGATTTCCTCGCCGGCCGGATAGATCGGCGCGAGGTCGGCGGTCGAGGCCGCGCCGTTCAGATCGTAGGAACGCACCGCGAACTCGTTCCGCCGCAGCTGTCCGCGCAGCCGCACGCGCGTACCCGGCGCGAGCTTCTCGGCGAGCCAGTCCTGGTTGAACCAGACTGCCGGGATCGAGCCGCTCTCGTCCGCGACGGTCGCCTTCAGCACCGTCAACCGTCGCCGAGTTCGGCGCAGTGAGACGTGGCGGACCTCGCCGACGATCACGGCCTCCTGCTCACCGAAGAGGTCGACGATGCGGCTCTCGCCGACCGCACGCTGGTAGTCGCGTGGCCGGTGCTCGAGCAGGTCGCGGACCGAGCCGAGACCGAGCCTGCGCAGCCGCGCCACGATCTTCGGCCCGACGCCAGGTAGCGAGCCGAGCCCCGCCTCCAGCCGTTCGGGCCGCGCACCGCCACGCAGGCGCGGCCACCGCTCGGGTCGGTCCACGCTGGCAAAGCCCGTAGGACCATCCCGCCCCCGAATCATGGCTCGACGATACCGGGCGGCTCAGTCGGCGTCGTCGAACCAGAAGAAGCCGACGGCGCCCGGCCCTGCGTGGGTGCCGACGACCGCGCCGAGCATCGTCTCGACGTCGATCGCGGCCTGCGGGCGGACGCGGGCGGCGAGCTCGCGCAGCGCCGCGAGCCGGTCGTGCGCGTCGGCGTGTGCAATGCCGATCCGCAGTGTCGGAGTGTCGCGACTGCCCTCCTCGAACGCCTTCGCGAACTCGAGGAACGCCTTGTGAGCGCCGCGCACGCGCTTCAGCGGCACGACCTCGCCGTCCTCGATCCCGAGGATCGGTTTGATGTTCAGGAGCGTTCCCGCCATCGCAGCAGCCTTGCCGATGCGGCCGCCCTTGGCGAGGAACTCGAGCGTGTCGACCGTCCAGATCACGTGGCTGTCGCGCCGGAACCGCTCGACGAGCTCGTCGACTTCCTCGTCGGTCGTGCCGCGCTCGAGACGGCGCTGGACGGCGAGCGCGAGCATCGCCAGGCCTGCCGAGACACTCCCGCTGTCGATCACGCGCACGCGGCCGTCGCCGAGGTCCTCGGCGGCGCGCCGCGCACTCTCGACCGTCCCAGACATCTTCTCCGGGATGTGGAGCGAGAGGACGCGCGCGTAGCCGGCGAGCTTCTCGTACGCGGCGAGGAAGTCGCCCGGAGTCGGCTGCGAGGTGGTCGGCGACACGGTCGCGCGCCGTAGCCGCTCGTAGAACTCGCCCGGTGCGAGCTCCTCGTAGTCGCGGAAGCTCTTGTCGCCGAAGCGGACGTAGAGCGGGACGATGCGCCAGGTCGGGAAGCGGCGGGGTCCGTCGGGGAAGTCCGCGGTCGAGTCGAGGACGATCGCGGTGTTCTCGCTCGAGAGCTCCATCAGCCAGCCTCGACCGCCGCGGCGCGCCGGATCGTGCCGACGATCGCGTCCAGCGGCTCGTGCTTGCCGACGCACGCGACCGCACCGGTCTCGAGCAGCGCCTCGATCTCGCGCTCCTGAGCCGCGGCGGTGAGCACGACGACTGCGACCTCCGGGCAGTTCTTCCGCACGAGCTGCGCGACCTGGACGCCGTCGAGGCCGGGCAGCCGGTAGTCGAGCAGGATCACGTCGGGCCGGTGCTCGCGGCAGAGCGCCACCGCGCGCTCGCCGTCGCGCTCCGCGGCGAGGATCTCGATCTCGCCGCGCAGCTCGAGCAGCAGCTCGAGCGCCTGGCGGAAGACGTCGTTGTCCTCGATCAGGACGATTCGGATCGGCATGCGTCCACCTTATTCGGCCGAGAGGAGCAGGTGGTAATTCGGCTGGCCGCCCTCCTGGACCTCGATCTCGAGGTCGGGATGGCGGGCCGCGACCCGCTCGAGCAGGCCGTTCAGCGGAGGCGCGTCCTCGCCGGTCAGGATCGTCAGCACATCCCGCGGCCCGGCGAGCAGGCGCTCGACGACGAGCGCGGCCGTTTCCTCGAAGTCGCCCCCGCCGGCGATCGGGTCGCCATCCGACAGGCCGAGGTAGTCGCCCTTGCGGACGGCGAGGCCGTCGACGTCGACGTCGCGCAAGGCAACCGTGACCGCGCCGGTCGCGACCGCGGCAAGCGCCTCGGCCATCTCCGCCGCGTTCTCGTCGGCGGAGCGCGAGGCGTCGTACGCAACGAGCGCGGCGAGCCCGGCGGGGATCGAGTGCGTCGGGACGACCCACACCCTTTTTTCGGCGTGTTCGGCCGCCTGCTCGGCGCCGAGGACGACGTTCGCATTGTTCGGGAGCACGACCACCTCCGGCGCGGCGGCGGCCTCGATCGCCGCAACGATCTCCGCCGTCGAGGGGTTCATGGATTGCCCGCCCGGCACGATCTGCGTCGCGCCGAGGCTGCGGAAGAGCCGCTCGTTGCCCTCTCCGGCGACGACGGCGACGACCTCGGACACCTTCGGCTCGGACGCGAGCTGGAGCAGGCGCGACTCCCGTTCCTCGGTCTGGCGGTGCATGTTCGCGATCTCGATCGCCTCGAGCGCCCCGCGCGCGACGCCGAGGCTCAGCGCCGCTCCGGGGTCGTCGGTGTGGACGTGCACCTTCAAGGCGCTCTCGTCGCCGACAACCATCAGCGAGTCGCCGAGCTGCTCGAGCTCGCGCTCGAGCGCATCGGCGTCGAGGTGCTCGCCCTCGACGACGAAGACCGTGCAGTAGCGGTAGCGCGAGAGCTCCTGGTGGATCGCGTCGAGGCTCACTTCCTCGAGCCCCGCCGGGAGCGGCGGCAGCTCCTCGCCCGTCACGGCGGC
>JBKPSO010000039.1:0-8993 GCA_046735055.1 Actinomycetota bacterium | reverse complement strand
CTGCCACGCCCACAAGGAGTCGATCGCGGAGATGGCGGACGAGGCCTCCGGCTGGCTGGCCGGCGGGCTGCAGGGGCTCAAGGTCGGGTTCGGGAAGCGCGGCAACGCCCGCCTCGGCTACGAGCACGACCGCGACGTCGCCTACGTGAAGGCAGTCCGTGAGGCGGTCGGGCCGGACAAGATGCTGATGATCGACCTCGGCTACGCGATCAAGTGGGACGTCGCGACGGCGGTCGAGCGAACGCGCGCGTTCGAGGAGCACGGGCTGACGTGGATCGAGGAGCCGCTCGGCGCCTGGGACCCCGAGGGATACGCGACGCTGCGGGCGAAGACGACGACCCGGATCGCATACGGCGAGCGGGAATGGACGGTCGAGGGCTTCCAGCGCGTGCTCGACACCGGCACGGTCGACGTCGTCGGGTGCGACCCCGGGCGGGCGGAGGGAATCAGCGGCTTCAAGCGCGTCACCCACCGCGTCGAAGCCGCCCGCCGCCAGGCGAACGCGCACGCGTGGTCGTCCGCGATCGTCTCTGCAGCGAGCCTCGCGGTCTCCTTCAGCTCGCCCGCCTGCAGGCTCTTCGAGCTGAAGCCGCTGCGCAACCCGATGCAGCACGACCTCGTCACCGAACCCTTCGAGCACGTGGACGGGTGGATGCTCCCGCCGGGCGGCCCGGGGCTCGGAATCGAGGTGATCGAAGAGACCGTGGACAGCTTCCGGAGCGAGAAGATGCTGGTGGCATGAATCCTCGAAATCGTTTCCGGTACCGATTTGACTGCCCCCCGTTTCCGGCGCGATACTCGCTCGGCGGCCGGCCTCGCAGACGGCGATCGGTTCGCCCCACGGGGGCGCGGCTGCTTCAGGCCACGACGGAAGGAGGAAGAATGGGTTCCCCGACAGTCCTTCGACAGGGGCCGAGGTCGACCTGGCGACGACGGGCGCTTGCAGTGGTGTCCCTTGGGGCGCTCGCCTCGCTCGCCCTCGCGACCGTCAGCGGTGCGGCTGGTGGTCCGCCCTGGAAGGTCAAGCTCAGGCACGGCGGCACGTTCACGTTGTCGAACTCGATCACGGACAAAGTCAAGGCGCACAAGGCGATCAACTACGTCTTCTCGTACCAGTCCTGCTCGATCCAGGGCTTCTCGCCGCAGTATCAGGCGGGCTACAAGGCGGGCCTCGGCGCCGGCAACAAGATCTATCCGCTCAAAGGCAAGATCATCTGCCCGACGTCGTCGCAGCCCGACGTCAACACACAGCTCAACCAGATCCGGGCGCTCCTGACGACGAACGCGATCGATTGCCTGTCGATCGAGCCGCCGACGAGCACGAGCACCGCTCCGATCGTCGCGCAGGCCCTGAAGCAGGGCATCCCTGTCTTCACCGTCGGCCTCACCACGTTCGGCGACGAGTTCACGAACTTCACCCAGGTACCGCAAAAGGAAGGTGAGACCGCGGCCGCGTCGGTCTTGCAGTACATGAAGGCTCACAAGCTCCACTTCAAGACCTTCGCCGTGTCCGGAGGCGACCCGACCCAGTACTGGGCGCAGAATCGTGCGAAGGGCTTCCGCCTCGCGATCGCGAAGGCGATCCCCGGCGCGAAGTTCGTGACGACCGAGAAGAACATGCTGAGCACGACCTACGACCCGGGGAAGACCTACGACGCATTCAAGGCGTTCCTGTCCGGGGCCGGTAAGAACGTCGACGTGATCGAGAACGTCGACATCGGCGCCGGGTACGCGGCGCAGGCGGTCAAGGACCTCGGTCGGTCGGGCAAGACGTTCACCGTCGGCTGGAACGTGATCCCGAACGAGATCGCGGCGCTCAAGAACGGTACTCAGATTGCCCTGTTCGATCAGAACTGGCCTGCACAGGCGGCTTTCGGTGCAGTCGCATGTGCGACGTTCCTGAAGACCGGAAAGGTTCTCCCGAACACGCAGCGGCTCACCATCATCACCAAGGGGAACCTGAAGCAGGCGCAGGCGAAGCTCGCCGACCTCAACAGCTACGCACTCAGCGGATTGCCGTAAGCAGCACCAAAAGGAGAAACGCCGTCGGGGGGCGGCCCACGTAGGTCGCCACGGGACCGCCCCACGACGCTCACGTCGACATGACGAATCTCTCCGAAGACATCGCCGCACCCGTAACCGCTCCGTCGCAGAGCCGGCATCGTTTCGGCCGGACGCGCGCGACACTCGCTCGCCTCGGGGGGGTCACGCTCGCGGTCGTCATCGTCGGTGCGTACTTCAGCGTGCGCACCCACGGCGACTTGCTCGTCACCAGCAACCTCCTCGGCATTCTCCGCGGCCTCAGCACGATCGCGATCATGGGGTTCGGCCTCACACTGGTGATCGTCGCCGGGGAGATCGACCTCTCCTTCGCGGCCGTCTACGGGCTCAGCACGAACATCGTCGCAGTCCTCTGGATCACGCACGGCGTGTCCGTCTACGTCGCGATTCTCGTCGCATTTCTCGCCGCAATCGCCGTCGGCCTCTTCAACGCGTTCTTCACCGCCGTCGTCAAGATCCCGTCGTTCATCGCGACGCTGGGCTCGAGCACGCTCGTGTTCGGCTTCACGCTCTACGTAGGCCAGACCCAGAACCTCGCCTACGATTACCCGCCCGAGGGCCACACAGTCCCGACGGGCGACGTCAGCTTCTTCAAGAATCTCGGCAACGCAGCCCTCCCGGGCGACTTCCCCGAGCAGGGGCTCTGGACGATCGCGCTCCTGTTCGTGTTCTCATTCCTGCTCAGCCGGACGCTGTTCGGCTTCCGGCTGAAGGCGATCGGCGGCAGCCGGTCGGCGGCCGAGATCGTCAGGCTCCCGGTCAGGCGTTACATCTTCCTGGCCTTCGTCATCTGCGCATGCATGGCCTGCCTTGCCGGGCTCCTCGACTTCTCCTTCGTCGGCTCGGCCGGTCCCAACGACGGCCAGAGCTATCTCTTCCCCGTCTTCGCCGCGGTCATCATCGGCGGCGCGAGCCTTTCCGGCGGCAAGGGCAGCGCAATCGGTACGGTCACCGGCGCGCTCTTGCTCGCCGTCCTGGCCAACGGTTTCGCGCTGATCGCCGCCGGCCCGTTCGCCCAGCAGCTCCTGCTGGGGTCGGTCACCGTGGGCGCGGTGGTGATCGACAGACTGACGAGCAGACGAGCCTGATGAGCGCAGAGCAGCTTGGTGTGCGCATCCGTGGGCTGCGCAAGCGGTACGGGGACACCGTCGCCCTGGACGGCCTCGACCTCGACGCCCACCCCGGGGAGATCCTCGGCGTGGCGGGCCCGAACGGGGCCGGAAAGAGCACCATGGTCAAGATCCTGGCCGGGGAAGTAGATCGGGACGACGGCGAGATCCTCGTCGACGGCAGCCCGTGGTCGAGCGAGTTCGGCTCGAACCGCGTGGCGGTCGTTCACCAGGAGCCGCAGGTCTTCCCGAACCTCACGGTCGGGGAGAACATCCTCGCCGGGTACGAGGAGAGCGGCTGGCGCTGGCCGAAGGTCAAGAAGGCCGACCACCTGTTGCTCGAAGATCTCGGCATCCACAAGGAGCTCCGCGACAGGGTGCTCGGCGAGCTCGGCCTTGCGGTCCGGCAACGAACGGAGATCACCCGTGCGCTCGTGCACAGGGCGCGGGTGATGCTGTTCGACGAGCCGAACTCGGCCCTCACGCCCGGTGAGTCGGCCGAGTTTTTCCGCTTCATCCGGCAGCTTGCCGATGCGGGACACGTCGTCATGCTGATCTCGCACCGGCTCACCGAGCTCGCCGCGAACTCCGACCGAATCGCCGTGATCATCGACGGCCGGTGCGTGCGTCTCCTCCAAGACGCCGACCGGACGGCCGAGGACATCGCCGAGACGCTCGTCCGTGGCCTGGACACGACCCCTGCCGGCGAGAGCGCCGCCGCTACGAACGGCGCCCACTCGGACGGGCAGGGCTTCGAGCTCATCGGGCTGGTCGACCACAAGCGGGCCTTTCAGCCTCTCGACTTCCGCGTCCGGAAGGGCCTGGTGACGGCCTTGATCGGCGTCGAGGGATCCGGGGCGCGCGAGATCGTGCGTGCATGCGCGGGCCTCCGGCGCGTGCAGGGGCGGATCAGGGTCGGGGGACGCGCTGTGCGACTGCCACAGATTCAGAGGCACGTGAGCTTCGTCGCCGCCGATCACGCAGCCGGGCTGTTCGGCAATCTGAGCGTCGGGGAGAACCTCGTGATCCGGTTGGACGATGAGATCTCGCGGGGCGTCCTCGGTCTCCGCCGGCGGAAGATGCGGACCTACGCCGAGGAGCTCCGAGCGAGCTTCCAGATCAAGTCGGCGGGGATCGACATCGGGATCCGTTCCCTGAGCGGAGGGAATCAGCAGAAGGTCGCGATCGCCTCCGCGGTCGGGTCCAAGCCCGAAGTGCTCGTGCTGGAGGAGCCGACCCGCGGGGTGGACATCTCCAGCAAGGCCGAGATCTACGAGATCCTCCGTGGGTTCGCTGCCGACGGAGGAACCGTCTTGCTCTTCTGCACGGAGATCCCCGAGGTCTACGAGGTGGCGGACATCGTGCACGTCGTCTCCCGCGGCCGCCTCTCATCTCCATTCCAGGTCGCCGCATTTGCCGACATGGAGGCGCTCGCGAAGGCGGTTGCCAGCCTCGAGACGCACGGAGGAACATAGGACAGGTCATGGCACGAGTCACAGGCGTCACGCCGTTCGCGGTCTCCTATCCGGAGCCGAACGACAACGACAACACCCGTTACCTCGTGTTCGCGCGGGTCGAGGCCGACGACGGCACCGTCGGCTGGGGCGAGGCGATCACCCAGTTCCCGGGCTCGACGCGGGCGACGGTGCAGCTCGTCGAGGAGATGGCCGAGCTGGTCGTCGGTCGTGACCCGATGGAGAACGTCGACGTCTGGCGGAAGATCAAGGCGCACACCTGGTGGTACGGCTACAGAGGAGGCGTTGCTTCGTTCGCCCTGTCGGCGATCGACATCGCCCTCTGGGACCTGAAGGGCAAGCTGCTCGGGCAGCCGCTCGTCAACCTGGTCGGCGGCGCCCACCGCGAACGGCTGCCGGCGATCGCCTCGACGCACGCCTTCAACGCCTCGATCGAATACGAGGCCGAGCGCCACGGCCGCTACGTCCGCGAGGAGGGCTACCAGGGGGTCAAGATCGGCATGGGCAAGCGCGGCGACGCCCGTCTCGGGTACGAGATCGCGCGCGACGTCGAGTTCGTCCGGCTGCTCCGGGAGGCGATCGGGCCCGATGCCATGCTGATGATGGACCGGGGCCAGTCGCTGCCCTGGACCGTGGCGGACGCGATCCGGCGCACGAACGCGTTCGAGGAGCGCGGGCTGACGTGGATCGAGGAGCCGCTCGAGCCGAGCGACATCCGCGGCTTCCGCGTGCTGCGGCAGCACTGCAAGACCCTGATCGCCACCGGCGAGCGCGAGTGGGAGCCGCGCGGATTCAAGGAGTTCGTCGAGACCGGCATCGTCGACGTCGTCGGCTGCGACATCGGCCGCGCCGAGGGGATCACCGGCACGCTGAAGGTGATCGAGACCGTCGAGGCGAACGACGTCTGGTTCAATTCGCACGCCTGGTCGAGCGCCGTCAACACCGCCGCCTCGATCGCGCTCTCGGCGATCACGCCCCGCTGCCTGCTCCAGGAGCTCAAGCCCGACCCCAACCCGATGCAGCACGAGCTCGTCGACGAGCCCTTCGCGCAGCAGGGCGGGTTCATCGAGGTGCCGCGCGGCCCGGGTCTCGGCGTCGAGCCGAAGGAGAGCGTCCTGCGCACGTACGCGTTCTCGTGAGCAGGGTGGTCGTCGTCACGGGCGGCGCCCGCGGGATCGGCGACGCGATCGTCGGCGCCTTCCGCGAGGTCGGCGACGACCTCGTCTCGCTCGACCTGGTCGAGTGCGAGCAGCCCCGCGAGGGTTGCCGATACCTCCACTGCGACATCACGGACCCCGAGAGCGTCAGTGCTGCCTTCAAGCCCCTCGAGCGCGTCGACGTGCTCGTCAACAACGCAGGCATCCAGCGGGTCGGCCTGATCGGCGAGCTCGCCTACGAGCAGTGGCAGGCGGTGCTGGGCACGCACCTGAACGGGTCGTTCCTCTGCAACTCGCAGGCGGTGCCGAAGATGCGCGCGAACGGCTCCGGGGCGGTCGTCCATGTCGCCTCCACCGCGGCGTTCGTCGGCCTGCCCGGGCGCGGGCCCTACTCGGCGGCCAAGGCGGCGCTCGGAGCGCTGACGCGCGTGATGGCCGTCGAGCTCGCGCCGCTCGGGATCCGGGTCAACGCCGTCGCACCCGGCTTCACCCGCACGCAGCTCGTCCAGCAGGCAATCGACAACGGGTCGCTCCAGGAGGACTGGATGCTCGCGCGCGTACCGATGGGCAGGCTGGCGCAACCGGAGGAGATCGCCCGCGTCGTCCGCTTCCTCGCCTCGGACGACGCCTCCTACGTCACCGGCCAGGTCGTCGTCGCCGACGGCGGCTGGACGGTGCAGGGGATCGGGGCCGCGCCCGGCTGGCTGGGCTCGTAAGGCCGAGCCCGGGGCGTCAGTACATGAGCTGGCCGCCGCTGATGTTCAGCGTCGCGCCGGTGATGTAGCGCCCCTGCTCGGAGGCGAGGAAGACGACTGCGCCCGCGATCTCCTCCGGGGTTGCGAGCCGGCCGATCGGGACCATCTCCAGGAATCCGCGCAGCTGCTCGTCGGTCTGGTTCGCCGTCATCATCGGCGTGTCCACGCCGCCCGGGGAGACGACGTTGACCGTGATCCCGTCCTTCGCATAGGTGCGGGCGAGACCGCGGGTCATCGAGGTGATGCCTCCCTTGCTCGCCGCGTAGACGACCGAGCCGCCGAAGCCGCCCGTCCACCAGCCCTGCGAGCTGAAGTTGACGATCCGTCCGCCGCGGCCCTGGTCCCTGAGCAGAGTCGCGGCCGTGCGGTTGAGGAAGAAGGTCGCCTTCAGGTTCACCCCGATCTGGAAATCCCAGTCGTCCTCGGTCACCTCGTCGATCGTGAACCGCCGACGCAGGACGGCCGCGCAGTGGGCGAGGACGTCGAAGGTGCCGAACGCCTCGGCCGCGCGGCGCAGGAGCGGGTCGTGGCCGGCCAGGTCGCGCAGGTCGGCGCCGAGCGCAAGGTGCCGGTCAGGCTCGGGGAACGTCGAGGCGACCGCCTCGACCGCGTCCTGCTCGATGTCGACGGCGAGGACACGGGCTCCCTCCTGGGCGAACATGCGGGCCGTTGCGCTGCCGATCCCGCCGGCGGCGCCGGTGACCACGACGCCCTTTCCTTCGATGCCGAGCCAGCTCACGTCAGCGCGACGCGATGGCGCTCGATGTAGTCGCCGTCCAGCTCCCAGCCGAGCCCGGGTGCGTCCGAGAGCTCGATCTGCCCGTCGCGCAGCGGCGGCCGGTTGGCGATCAGGTTCCACCAGATCGGGTCGCGGTCGGGGTGGAAGCACTCGACGTACAGGCCGTGCGGGATGGAGGCGAGCAGGTGGCTCGCCACCTGCGGCTCCTCGTGGTGGCCCATCGCGACGTCCAGCGCGAGCGCCGTCGCCGCGACCCGTCGCCACTCCGTCGGGCCTCCGCTCCAGGACGCGTCGAAGTTGCAGACGTCGATCGCGCCCTCGAGCATCAGGTCGATGCAGCCGACGGCCGCGAACTCGCTCTGTCCGGCACACACGCGGCAGCCGGCGACCAGCCGCACGTCTCGCATCGCCCGGCGGTCGTTGTGCCATCGGCACGGCTCCTCGAACCAGAGCAGGTCGCAGTCCTCGACGAGGCGCGCGAAGCGGATCGCCTCCTGGGGCGTCCACCCCTGGTTCGCGTCAGCGGCGAGGACGAAGTCGGGGCCGGCCGCCCCGCGGGCGGTGCGGAACCGCTCCGCGTCCTCCTCCGGCGAGAGCCCGCCGACCTTGAACTTCATCCCCGCGAGCCCGCGCTCCCTCAGATCCGCGACCTCCGCCCCGATGTCCGCGTCGGCGCCGTAGTACCCGCCGATCCCGATCATCGGCAGGCGGTTGCGGTAGCCGCCCCAGAGCCGCCAGAGCGGCTGGCCGAACGCCTTTCCGATCAGGTCCCAGATCGCCGTGTCGACGCAGGCGCAGGCGACGAGGCCGAGCCTGCGGTCGCGGAGGATGTTGAACGTCGCGGGCCGGGCGAGCTCCCAGAGGCGCTCGACCGCCAGAGCATCCTCGCCGACGAGGGGAGGGCAGATCTCCTCCCGGACGATCCGGTCGATCTCCCCCAGCCCTGCGTCCTCGTCGCCCGCGTACGCCTCGCCGACCAGGCCGTCGTCCGTGACCACGCGGGTGATGAGCGTCGAACGGTGGGTCATCTGGTAGCCGCTGCCCTTGTAGGTCCGCGCGAGGGGCACCCGGATCGGAATCGTCTCGATCGACTGGATCGTCAGCCGCGTCCGCGTGGCGGCCGCGGCGAGGTCGTGCGCGACAGACATTGCCCCCTGTGGCCTTCGTCGCCAGTTCTGGTAACGGTTCCAGCAGCTTAAACGGGAGGATCGCCTTTCGTCAATCGGGCCGGTGTCTCTCCGGTGCCGGCCCAGGCCCCGCCGGCGGCGATCAGTCGCCGATCGCCTTCAGCAGGACGCGCTTGCGCCGCCGGCCGTCGAACTCGGCGTAGAAGACCTGCTCCCACGGCCCGAGGTCGAGGCGGGTGTCGGTGATCGCGAGGACGACCTGATGGGCCATCAGCTGCCGCTTCAGGTGCGCGTCGGCATTGTCCTCGCCGACGTTGTGGCGGTAGTGCGCGACCGGCTCGTGCGGGGCAAGCCGCTCGAGCCACTCGTCGATGTCCTGGATCAACCCCGCCTCGTCGTCGTTGACGAAGACGGCGGCGGTGATGTGCATCGGGTTCACGAGACACAGTCCATTCGCGATCCCGCTCTCGCGGACGAATTCCTCGACCTGCGGCGTGATGTTGAGGTACGCGCGACGCTCCGGGACCTCGAACCAGAGCTCCTTGCGGGCGTGCTTCACACGGTGAGCCT
>JBKPSO010000038.1:0-5128 GCA_046735055.1 Actinomycetota bacterium | reverse complement strand
GCGGACGCCCTGCGACCCGGTCGAGCGAGACGGAGCCGACGACGGCGACGGTCACTGCGTGCGCAGGGCCAGGCGGCCGAGCAGGACGACGAGCGCGACCGCCGCTGCGACTCCGACGGCGTGCAGCGCGATCCCGCCGTCGACAGGCAGGGCGGCGACGGCGAGGACGGCCGCCCCGAGCGCGACCGCGGCGAGCCCGAGCACGACGAGGCCGATCAGACGGAAGAGCGCCAGCTCGCGGGTACCCGGGGCACGGCGCTCCATCGCCGCGAACGCGAGCTCCGCGACGACGAGGAAGCCGGCGCCGTACAGCGGCGCGCGCTGGTCGACCGTCGAGCCGCGGACGAGGAAGAAGCCGGCGTATTCCGCTCCCAGCAGGACGAGCCCCGCGACGGCGAGACGCGGGGACCGTAGCGCGATCGCCGCCGCCAGCGAAATGGTCGCCGCGGCCCCGCCGGCGGCGAGCAGCCACCGGAGCCGCTCCGAGTCGACGGCGGCATGCGTCGCCAGCGCGGCGGCGGGAAGGACGGCCGCAGTGCCGATGATCAGACGCGCGCGAGCCTGGCGTGGCGCCTGTATGCCGTCACCTCCTCCAGTGCGACTGCCAACGGCTCGCCGTCGCGCCACTCGGCGACCGCCGCCCCGGCGGCGAGATACTCCGCGCGTAGCGCTTCTCGCCGCAACTTCCAGAGCCTGTAGGCCACGCCTCCTGCCCGGCCGCGGCCGGGATCGACGAACGGCAAGGGCGAGATCTCGACGACCGCAAGGTCGAAGCCGCGGGCGCGCAGGTCGAGCAGCGCCCCGACTGCGCGCTCGTCGAGCAGTGGCGTGAGAGCGATCACGAGCGCCTGCGGCGGCAGCGTCCGGACCGGGACGATGTCGATCGACTTCCACGCGTAGCTGAGCAGGATCCTCGTATCCAGCAGCGCGTCGACGATTCGGTACAGCTGCGCCGGGCCGGTCCCGGGCACGAGCCAGCGGAGCATTCCGCCGAAGGAGACGAGCCCGACGCGGTCGCGCCGGCGGAGGTAGCGCTCCGTGAGCGCCGCCGCAGCGCGAACCGCGGGCTCGATCGTCCCGTGGGCGCCGCGGCGGGCCTCCGTGAAGCTGTCCAGGAAGAGCACGACGTCGGTGTTGCGCTCCGGGTGCTGCTCGTTCACCCACAGCTCGCCGCGCCTCGCGCTCGCCCGCCAGTTGACCCGTCGGACACGGTCGCCGAATGCGAACGGCCGGAGGTCGGCGAACTCGATCCCCTCACCCCGCCGGCGCGAGAGCTCGTCTCCGCTGGAGAGCTGCGTCTCCGCGGGGCGGAGCAGCGAAGGAAGCGCCTCAGGGCGGGGATAGACCCGCAGGGACGTGTCCGGGGACTGTCCGCGGACATGGCTCGTCCAGACGAAGAGACCGAAGAGGTCGCGCGCCCGGAGATGGAGCTCGCCCAGGTCGAAGACGCCCCAGCGGTCGGGGCGCAGGCGCAACTCGAGCGTCGTCGGCCGCGCGGGCGAGACGTGCGTCGCGGCCGGGTTCCGTCCGTCGGCCACCGTGAGGGCCGGCGGAAGGGCGAGCAGGACCTCGGCCCGCTGGACGGGGCTCTCGGCGGCGAGACGGAGCTCGACGCCCACCTCGTCGCCTTCGAGAACGCGGTTCCGGTCGAGCACCGTCTCGACCTCGAGCTCGGGGTCGGCGGCGAGCACGAGGGCCGCGGCGACCACTGCGAGGAACGGCAACGCCATCGCCGCGAGCTCGGGTCTGCCGGTGACGAGGGCGGCGAGCAGGCCGAGCCCGCCGAGCGCGGCGTAGGCGGCGAGCTTGGGGGAGGCGGCGCGCGTCACCCTGCGCGAAGGTGGACGTCCTCGGCCGGCGGCGTCGGCACCGTCTCGAGCTGCTCGCGGACGACGTCCTCGGGTCGAACGCGCTGGACCCACAGCTCGGGCTTGAGCGCGAGGCGGTGCGCGAGCGCGGGAACGGCGACCGACTTGACGTCGTCGGGGACGACGAAGTCGCGGCCGTCGAGCACGGCGTTCGCGCGCGCGAGCTTGAGGAGCGCGAGGCTCCCCCGGGGGCTCGCGCCGACCTGGACGCTGCGACTCTCGCGGGTCGCGCGGACGATGTCGACGATGTAGTAGCCGACGCTCGGCGAGACGTGCACGTCCTCGAGCGCCTGCTGCATCGCGAGCAGCGTCTCCCCGTCGACGACCGGATTGAGCTCGACCTCGTCGGTGCGGCGCGCGCGCCGCTGGTCGAGCACGCCGAGCTCGTCGTGCCGGGCGGGGTAGCCGACGCTCATCCGGAGCAGGAACCGGTCGAGCTGTGCCTCCGGCAGCGGGTACGTACCCTCGTACTCGATCGGGTTCTGGGTCGCGAGCACGAGGAACGGCCGGTCGAGCTGCCGCGTGAGGCCCTCCGAGGTCACCTGGCGCTCCTGCATCGCCTCCAGCAGCGCAGCCTGCGTCTTCGGCGGCGCACGGTTGATCTCGTCCGCGAGCAGGAGGTTGGCGAAGATCGGTCCGGGGCGGAACTCGAACGACGCCGTGCGCTGGTCGAAGATCGAGGATCCGGTCACGTCCGAGGGCATCAGGTCGGGGGTGAACTGGATCCGGGAGAAGCGGAGGGCGGCGACCTGGGCGAACGACCGCGCGATCAGGGTCTTCGCCAGTCCCGGGTAGTCCTCGATCAGGACGTGTCCGTCCGCGAGCACCCCGAGCAGGACGAGCTGGAGGGCGTCGCGCTTGCCGACGACGGCGCGCGCCAGCTCGTCCAGGACGGCGCCCGCGCGCTCGGCGACCTCACCGAGGTTCACAGCCGCCGCTCCAGCGCGTCGGCGACGGCCTCGATCGCGGGTAGGTTGCGCGCTCGAGACGTCGAGTCGGGGCGTGGGCGGTTTGGCCTGAGCAGCTCCCAGGCGGCCGGGCCGAGCGCCTCGGCCGCGGCATCGTCGTCGGGCGCGTCGAGCTCGATGCCGCGGCCGCGCAGCTTGGCCTCGGCGATCCGTCTTAGCCTCGGCCGCAGGCGAAAATAGAGGTCGAAGTCCGACTCGGCCCCGAGCTGCACGGCGGTCTCGAGCTCCTCGAGATCGGCCGGGCGCTCGTCCGGTCGCACCGGCACGCGCTCGTCGATCGGAGAGGGCGGCTCGGCGGGCAGTCGTCCGACCGTTGCGCGGAGCGTTGCGCCGACGGCGAGCGCGCCGATCGCGAGAAACCACGCGTCGAGTGCGAGCGCCTGCTCGCCCGGAACGGCGACGAGCACCACGACCAGGGCTACGGTCGCCGCCACCCCGGTGACGACGGCTTGCCTCGGGGTTCTCATTCCGGCTCGGGCGCCCTGAGCTCGTCACGGAGGGCGGCGAGCGCCTCGATCGCCTCCGCCTTCATTCCCGCATCGACATCGTGCGGGCTGAACTTCGCATGCTCGAACAGTGCAGTCAGCCGCTCCACCGAGCCGGCGCCCGCCCCAACGGCCGGGAGCGTGCGGGCGAGGTACTCGCGCGGCGCTTCCGCCTTCCGTCGGCCGAGGCCGGCGAGCGAGAGCGCGCGCTCCATGCGGGCGTAGGCCGCGATCACCGCCCGCCGTGCGTCGGGCTCCGCGCGAAGGTCGTCGAGCGACTCGTCCAGCGCGACCAGCAGTGCCTCGGCGGCCCCTTCGCCCAGCGTCTTCCTCGGGACGCGGCGGCGCCACAGGATCACGCCCGCCGCGGTCAGACCGATGACCACCAGCCCGCCGACGACCGCGACAGGAGCCCAGTCGAACGTTGCCGGCGAGCCGCCGGGCCGGTGATATGACGTCGGGGTGGGCCTGCGTGCGGGGGGCTTCACCGGCCGACTCCGGAGGTCGGCCCTGTGCAGTATCGAGATCAGCGCGAACGTCACCGCCAGGAACAGAGCGAGCGTGACGATCGTGCGCCACACGCTGGCTCGCGGCGGCGCCGTCCACTTTCCGCCCTGCGGGGAGACGACGACCAGGTAGATCCCCGCGAGCACGACTGCCGCGAACACGACCAGGACGACCAGGAGCACGTACTCGAGCAGGGCGTCGGTGGAGACGGCCTTTGTCGAGCCTCCCCCAGGGCCGTGTGCCCGGCTCGCGAGGGCGACGATCGCGGTGAGGCCGAGGAGCGCCGTTCCGAGCACTGCCGCCCGGCGGGGGACGCCGCTGCGCATCGGGCAATCGTACGAGAACAGACGCGCGGTTCCAGCTAGCTCTCGGCGAAGGCCGCCCGCGGTCTCCGGGCAAGCACGCCCGCGAGCGCCGCGAGCGCGAAGGCCGCGGCGAAGCTCGGAATCGAGGCGCTGATGTCGAAGGGCGCCGTGTCGTGGTGGATGAAGGACAGCCACCAGCTCGGGCCGTTCGGGTAGAGCCACTGGTAGAGCGCGAAGCCTGCGAGCCACGCCCCGACCTGGGCGGGGCGCACGGCGGGCGCTGCGAAGAAGCGGTCGGCGGTGTACCGCATCCCGGACAGCAGCCAGTCGGCGACCAGCACCCCGAGAAGCGGGACGAAGAAGGAACCGAGCAGGAAGAGGAACGTCTGGTAGCTGCGCAGGTCGATCAGGAGCGCGCCGGCGGTCGCGACCGCCGACGACACGGCGATCAAGAGCCGTTGCGGCACCTGCGGGACGAGGTTCTGCAGCGAGACCGCGCCGGAGTACACGTTGGCGAAGGCCTCGTCCGTCTCGTCCACGGTCAGGGCGAGCAGCGCGAGTGCCGCCGCTGCGCCGCCGCCGGCGATCGCGACCAGGATCAGCTCCGGATGGTCCGGATCGACGCCGCGCGAGAGGACGAGCACCGAGCCGAAGCCGAACTGGAAGAGCGTCGGCAGGAAATACCCGACGCCGACTCCGAAGAATGCGCTTCGGCGGTCGCGCGAGAAGCGCGTGTAGTCGGCGACCAGCGGCGCCCAGGAGACCGTGACCGCGATGACGATGTCGACGGCCGCCCAGAACGAGCCGTGGTGCCCCTTGCCGGACCACACGTCGTGGCCCCCCGCGCCGTCGAGGATCCACCAGGTCAGGTAGACGAGCGAGGCGGCGACCGCCCAGATCGCGAGCTTGCGCACGTAGCGGCGCACGAACCCGATCGGGCCGAGCAGCGCGAGGGCGGTGGTCAGTGCGCCGAAGAGAAGCGTCCAGGCCCACGT
>JBKPSO010000037.1:0-3340 GCA_046735055.1 Actinomycetota bacterium | reverse complement strand
GGCATCTGCGGACGAGGGGGTTTCCTAGCAATCACCTCGACGAGCGATCCCAGACCCAGGGCGCTCCTGGACCGGCGCTGGCAGAAGGTGGCTCCGCCCCGATCGCGTGGATGCATCACGAGGACCCTGACAGGGGCAATTTCAGCGGACTGGGGAGCGTCCCTGCAATCGCGAATCTGACTGTCAACGGGACAGTGAGCTATGACTGGGCGAATCCGCAAGGTCATCTGTCCCCAGGCCAGAACCCTGTGGCGGCGCAACCCGGGCTCGCGAGTGCGGACCTTGGGAACGCTGACCACAATGGCCGCGGCACTATCAGCAATCTGAGTGCAACGGCGACGGCTTCTAACCCACCTCCCTCGGCTCAGACGGTTGGATGCGGCGGAGGCGGGAGCACCCAGTGGACGGTCGTTAACCCGGTTGTGACCGTTACAGGTGCGCAGCTCACGATCACACAGAACGGAACTATCGTCTTCTGCCGCAACTACACCACGAACGGCATCGGCACCGCTTGCTAGTGACCAGGTAGCGCGAGAGGCGGCGGCGACTCCATCTGGAGATCGCCGCCGTCCTCTGGCTCGCGTGTCAGGCGGCGACGGCGTGGCGCTCGAGCAGCAGCTCCGCGATCTGGATCGCATTCAGCGCGGCGCCCTTGCGCAGGTTGTCGCAGGCAAGGAAGAGAACGAGGCCGTTCTCGGCCGTCTCGTCCCGCCGCACGCGCCCTACCAGCACCTCATCGATCCCAACCGCGTCGCGAGGCTGCGGCACCGGCTTGACGCGCAGGCCCGGCGCTTCGCGCAGGACGCGCTCGGCATCCTGGGGCGAAAGCCGCTCCTCCGTCTCGACCCAGACCGCCTCGGTGTGCCCGACGAGCACGGGCACGCGCACGCAGGTGACGGAGATCGGGAGCTCGGGCAACTCGAGGACCTTGCGCGCCTCGGCGCGCAGCTTCGCCTCCTCCTCGAAGTCGACGCCGTCGAAGTCCCAGTCCATGTCCAGGTGCGCCTCCGCCGGCGGCGTCGCGCGCAGCTCCTCCATCCGCTCGATCCCCGCGCCAGACCGCGACTGGTAGGTGCTCACGCGCACGCGCGCGAGGCCGGCCGCGCCATGCAGCGGCTTCAACACCATCGTGAGCGGGATCGTGCAGCAGTTCGGGTTCGCGACGATGCCGGCGTGTTCGGCCGCGCGCTCGCCGTTCACCTCCGGGACGACGAGCGGCACGCCGTCCTGCAGGCGGAAGGCCGACGACTTGTCGACGGCGACCGCGCCCGCAGTGACGGCGTGCGGCACGAGCGCGCGCGACAGTGGAGTGCCGACGGAGAAGAGGCAGACGTCGAGGTCGACGAGCGTCTCCGGCGTCGCCTCCTCGACCTGCAGGCCACCGACGCTCTTCCCGGCCGAGCGTGCCGACGCGAACGCGCGCACGTTCGTGTAGCCGCGCTCGCGCAGCAGGTCGATCGCGACCGGGCCGACGGCACCCGTCGCACCGACGACGCCGATCCGCGCGGACTTAGCCAAGCTCGAAAGCCTCGTGGAGCGCCTGCACGGCGCGATCGACGTCAGCGCTCGGAACGTGGCAGGCGATCTTGATCGGCGACGTGGAGATGACGGGGGCGTCGATGCCTGCCGCCTCGAGCGTCGCGAAGGTCTTGGCGGCCACACCCGGATGGGACTTCATGCCCGCCCCGACGAGCGAGACCTTGCCCAGGTCGTCGCGCGCGGACCACTCGACGCCGAGGGCATTCAGCGCGCGCTCCGCGTCGGGCCGGTCCTCGACGGGAGCCGAGAAGACGATCTCGCTGCCCGTCTGCACGATCGTGTCGACGTTGATGCTCGCGTCGGCGAGCGCACCGAACAGCTGTGCGGCCTTCGCGCCCGCGACGCGGTAGACGGTCTCCTCGCGCTGGTGCACGACTCCGGAGATCAGCGCCTTCTCGAGCATCTTCTCGTCCTCCTCACGGATCCATGTCCCCTCGGCGTCGTTGAAGGTTGAGCGGACGTGGAGCCGCACATTGTGGCTGCGCGCGACCTCGATCGCCCTGGTCGCCATCACACGCGCGCCCGACGACGCCATCTCGAGCATCTCCTCGAAGCTCAGCAGCGTGAGCTTGCGCGCGGCGGGCACGAGCCGCGGGTCGGCAGTGTAGACGCCCTCGACGTCGGTGTAGATCTCGCAAACCTTCGCCCCGAGCGCGGCGGCGAGCGCGACCGCCGTCGTGTCCGACCCGCCGCGACCGAGCGTCGTTACGTCGTACGAGTCGGCGGAGACGCCCTGGAAGCCGGCGACGAGCACGATCTTGTCCTGGTCGAGCGCCTCGCGGATGCGTCGCGCGCGGACGTCGACGATCTTCGCCTTGCCGTGGACAGTGTCGGTGACGATCCCCGCTTGCGAGCCGGTGAGCGAGATCGCCTCGTGGCCGAGGTCGTGGATCGCCATCGCCGCCAGCGCACAGGAGATGCGCTCGCCGACCGAGATCAGCATGTCGAGCTCCCGCGGCTCGGGCTGCTCCGAGACCAGGCGCGCCAGGTCGAGCAACTCGTCGGTGGTGCTGCCCATCGCCGAGACGACGGCGACGACGCGGGCGCCGTTTTCGCGCGCGGCGACGAGCCGCCGCGCGACGCTCTTCAGCTTCTCCGGGTCGCCGACCGAGGTTCCGCCGAACTTCATCACCACGGTGCCGAGACCACGCGCGGCCTCGTCGGCTTCGACGGCCGGAACCGCTTCGTAGTCGGTCGTCGCCATGGCTGAAGTCTAGGGTTCGCCCATGCGGGCGATGCTCCTCGACGCGCCGCGAACGCCGCTCCGCGAAGCCGAGCTCGCCGAGCCGACCGCTGCGCCGGGCGAGCTGCTGCTGCGCGTTCGGGCCTGCGCCGTCTGCCGTACCGACCTGCACATCGTCGACGGCGAGCTGACGCGTCCGAAGCTCCCGCTCGTGCTGGGCCACATGATCGTCGCCGACGTCGTCGGGGAGGAGCGCCGCGTGGGTGTCCCGTGGCTCGGCTGGACGGACGGCGACTGCCGCTACTGCCGCGCCGGCCTCGAGAACCTGTGCGAGCGGGCGCAGTTCACGGGCTACGACCGCGACGGCGGTTTCGCCCAGTACACGGTTGCCGACGAGCGGTTCTGCTTCCAGCTTCCTGACGGCTACGCGGACCTCGACGTCGCGCCGCTGCTCTGCTCCGGGCTGATCGGCTACCGCGCCTTGAGCTTCACGGACGACGCCGAAGTCCTCGGCTTGTACGGCTTCGGCGCGTCCGCGCACATCATCGTGCAGGTCGCGTTGCACCAGGGCAGGCGCGTCTTCGCGTTCACGCGCCCGGGCGACGTCGAAGGTCAGGC
>JBKPSO010000036.1:0-8957 GCA_046735055.1 Actinomycetota bacterium | reverse complement strand
CGGCGGCGAGGCCGCAGACGCCTTCCACGTGGTCTGTCCGTCGCTGCCCGGCTACGGGTTCAGCGACAAGCCGGGCGGGCCCGGCTGGGGTGTCGAACGCATTGCCGACGCTTGGGCCACCCTGATGGCGCGGCTCGGCTACACGCGCTACGGGGCGCAGGGCAGCGACTGGGGCAGCAGCATTAGCTCCTGCCTGGCGCAGCAGCATGCCGAGCACGTGGTCGGCATCCAGCTGACGCCGCCGCTGGGGTGACGAGGCTCCAGTGCGTGCCGACCGGGCAGTACCTGGAGCCGGGCGACGCCGAGGTCGAGTGCCTCGAGAGACCCGCCGCTCGCTGCTCCAGCGGTGGAGGGTGCGCCTACGAGGCGCCGCCGAACTCCCGGGCCGCACACCCCGGCCAGAACATCACCGCCGCGCCGTCGTCGTCCAGATAGCGCGCCAGCCCTCTGCGTCCGGCGGGCTCTCTAGCCCGCACTCGGTGCAGACGAGCGGGGCTTCGGCTAGGTCCGCGCTCTCGGTCAAGTTGCTTCATGAAGGTACCGACGTTCGCTGCGTCTGCCTAGCCGCTCGTTCGGCGAGGGCCGACCTAGATGTAGTTCCTGAGCACGTTGGTTCATCCGGGCCTCCTTGGAGGCTGAGGGCTTCCACGCTCACTCAGCTCCAAGGAGGGGATCCGGATGAGGCTTCACGGTAACGAGCGTTGCGGGCTGGCCTGCGGGGCGCTGAGGATCGGTGGCGCTGTGCGCGAGGGCGCTGTCACAGACCGATCGGGCTAATGGTCTGACCTTGACCGTCCCCGCCGAAGTCGGGTCTGACCTAGCGGCCGAGCCGGAGGGCCTCGCCGAGACGGTCAAGCGACCGTTTGGTCATCGGCTCGAGCCCGACGATGACGTCGTCGAAGCCGAGCGCCTCGTACGCGTCGATCATCCGCGCGAGCTCGTCGAACGTGGCTGCGCAAGCCAGGTCACCTGCTTCGTCCGAGGCCATCGCGTCGCGCTCGTGAACACGCACCCCGACCGTCCGTCGCAGCGTGGCCGGGTCTCGGCCCTCAACGTCAAGGGCCGTCTCGAGATCGGCCAGGCGGCGGCGGAGCCGATTGTCCGGATGACCGAACCAGGCGGTGTGCCAGGCATCGGCGTAGCGCGCGGTCAGCCGGAGCATCCGCGGACGGTTGGCCGCGACGAGGATCGGGATCTGCCGGTCGGGCGGCGGGAGCAGGACGGCCTCGCCGACCCGGTGGTAGCGGCCGGCCAACGTCACGCGCTCCCCGCGCAGGAGCGGGCCGATGATCCGGAGCGCCTCCTCGAACCGGCCGACACGGTGGTCGGTCGGGTAGCCGAACGCCTCGTACTCCGGGTCGTACCAGCCCGCCCCGAGGCCGAGGATCAGGCGGCCGCCGCTGACCGCGTCAGCCGTCGCCGCCATCTTCGCGAGCAGGGCCGGGCTGCGAAATGAGACACACATGACGAGCTGGCCCAGCTCGACGCGGCTCGTTGCGGCGGCCAGGGCGGAGAGGATCGTCCACCCTTCATGGATGCCTTCGACCGGCTGGCCGGGCGGGCGCGAGACGAAGTGGTCACAGACCCAGACCGACTGAAGGCCCACCGCCTCGGCGTGCTCGGCGAAGGCGCGCACCCGCGGCCAGGAGGGCATCTGGCCGGATCCATCGGAGAGAGACATCGGGACAGTGACACCGATCCTCACCACGCGCAGTTTGGCAGGCCGCGATTCGCGACTTCGTCCTCACTCCGCTGAGCGCTCCGGCGCCGGCGTCGATGTCGATCAGGCGCCCCACCACGGCGGGACGCCGTGCGCCTTGGCCCCGCCCTCGACGAGCGCCCGCACCGCGACGGTCCGCCACTCTTCGCCAGATCCGCGGTCTCGAGCTCGGAGATCCGCTCCTTGAGCGCACACCCGTTTCTCCGGCGATCTCCAGTTTTCCGGGACAGCTTGCTGCTCCGCCCGCGCCCTCGTCGAGCAGGGCGAGCGCCTCCTCGAGCGTCGCCCGCCGGCGGGCGCTAGTCGAGGCCGAGCGGGCCGCCGCGTAGCCGCACAGTTTCAGCACCTTCATGGATCACAGCGGGGTTTCGGGAGGCGCGCGCAGAGATCGAGCGCCGCTATCGCTCGCGCTACATCCCCGGGCAGGAGCTGTACTTCGCGGTCGCGCGACCGGCAGAGTCGGCGGATCTGGTCGTCGAGAACGACGATCCGGAGTAGCCCCGCCTGCGGCTGATCGCCTTCGCGAAGCTTAGAGATTCCGCCGCGCGAACCCGGCGAGCGCGGCCGCGCCGACGAGCAGGAGGTACGCGGCCGCCCAGACGCGGATCGTCCAGCCGTGAACGTAGCCGCCTCCGAACGGCCCGAGCTGGAGGAGGAAGCTCGTCGTTCCGGTCGCGTCCCGCGAGATCAGACGGAGGCCGTCCTGGTACAGCCCTTCGAACGGGAGCGCCCACGATGCAATCGTCGACGCGTGCCTGATCTGGTGCGAGTTGAGGGCGTGACCGATCGTCCCGAGCAGTCCCGCCACGAGCCCGGCGCCGAAGAGCATGAAGACCGCAATTCCGTTCGCCGTCGCGGACAGCCCGACGGAACCGAGCAGCGAGAGCGCGATCACGATCAGGACGCCCAGCGCGAGCTCAGCTCCCGGCCCGACAACTGCTGCGGGCCACCAGTGCAGGGTCAGCCCGACGATGACGAGGGCGGCGAAGTACACCGAGAGCACGTAGGCGGCGCAGACGCCCGCCGCCGCGGCGAAACGGGACAGGAGCAGCGTCGAGCGGCCGATCGGCCGGACGACGAGCGGCTGGAGCAGGCCGCGTTCCGCGTCTCCCGAGACGACGCCGAGCGTCAGGAAGACGGCGAGCACGACACCGAGGAAGAGCGTCGCGAACATCGCCAGCCCGAGCAGGAAGGCGCCGGCGAACGTTCGCGTGTCGACGTTGACGTCGCTGGGCGGCGTGATCTTGTCGAGCTCGCCGTGGACAAAGTGCGTGGCAAGCCAGAACAGGCCGAGAAAGAGCACAGTCAGCAGAAGGACGACCGCGAAGACCTTCCGTCGCAGCGCCTCCCGCAGCGCGTACTGGACGATCACCGCGACGGAGCTCAATCGGTCTCTCCGCCCACCGCCTCGAGGTAGACGTCCTCGAGCGTCGAGGAGAGGACGCGGACGCCGTAGACCCGCCGCCCTGCCGCGACCGCCTCGGCGACGAGCCGGGGCGCGTCTTCGCGCGTCGCGCCCTCGACCAGGCGGACGCCCTCGTCCGTGTCCAGCTCGACGCCCCGTGGGCGTGAGAGCTCGGCGGGCGCCCCAGCGGCGACGAGCTCGCCGCCGAGGAGGATCGCGACCCGGTCGCAGACCAGCTCGATCTCGGAGAGCAGATGTGAGTTGAGCAGGACCGAGACGCCGCGCGAGCGAAGCTCCTCGAGCAGCAGCCGAACCGTCCGCCGGCCGACGGGATCGAGCGCGGACGTCGGCTCGTCGAGGAGCAAGACCCGCGGCTCGCCGACGAGCGCCTGCGCGATCCCGAGGCGCTGCTGCATCCCCTTCGACATCTCATCGACGCGCCGGTCGCGGGCGTCCACGAGCGCGACCAGCTCGAGCAGCCGCGCGCGTTCCGCGGCGCCACCGTTCGAGCCGGCGAGCCTCTGGTGCAGCTCGAGCACCTCGTCCGCCGTGTACCAGCCGGGGAAGCGGAAGAGCTCGGCGAGGTAGCCGAGCGACGCCCGCGCCACGCGCGAACCCGCCGGCGAGCCGACGACGATCGCCCGTCCACGACTCGGCCGAACGAGGCCGACGACGATCTTGACGAGGGTCGACTTGCCGGCGCCGTTCGGGCCGAGGAGGCCGACGAGCTCGCCCTCGCCCACAGAAAGATCGACCCCCTTCAGCGCTTCCACAGAGCCGTAGCGCTTCCAGAGGTCGCGGGTCGTGAGCGCCGCCGGCACCACCCGAGCGTAGCCGTGGTCAGGGCGCCACTAGGTTAGCCCGCGGATCGCCTCCAGGATGATCTCCGCGCATGTACGGCTCTCCTGTCGCCTTCGCCGCGTCCTCCAGCGCGTCGACGATGCGGTCGTCCATCGGCGTCGCGGCCAGGGTCTGGCGCTCACGGTACTCGGGCGTCATCCCCCGCGCCTCAGCGGCGCGCTGCGCGAACAGGGCGATCTCCTACGCGACGACGCGATGGGCGTCGTCGACCGGACCGCGGATGTCGAGCAAGAAGCAGACGCGCCGCTCGACGCCGACGGCCGCCGCTGCAAGGGAGCGAATCGTGTCGCGCAGCCACTGTTGGGCCGGGTCGTGGTCGAGGCGCGGGTGCCAGACCATAAAGTCGTGAAACGGTTCGAGTTCGACGGGGCCGCGACGACGGCAAGCGCCGGATCATCGACGTATCTGTCGACAAGGCGCCTGTCTACAGTCGCCACCAGGTTTGGTCAGGTAGCGCGGCGGGCGCTCCGACGTTCAGCGGCCGGGTGAGCGCGTCGTTCGAAACCGAGCTCTCTAAGACGGTTTGCGATCAAGGCTGCTCACCGCCGACGATGTTGATCACCAGGTGGGAGCAGCGAAGATACTCGTCGGGCGTCGGGACGCGCTAGCCGGCCGTCACTCGTTGCCGGGCCAAGGCTCGCCGCTCGCGCCCGCCACCTGGGCGTTGGTCGACGTCTCCCGCTCCGGCTGCTCGCCGATGCTCGCACCCGTGCCCGTGGCGACGGGCTCGCCGCCCTCGGCCACAAGCTCGGCGTCGTGCGTCGCGCCGCCGAGCCACTGCTTCAGTCTCTCGAGGATGCCTGCGATGCGGCGAGTATACGACCTGATCGGCCTCGACCACGTCCGCCGCCGCGACCAGCTTGGCGGACTGATCCGCCAATACCAGCTCGCGGTGTAGTCCGGGTCAACCTAGTCGTCCGCAGCGCGAGCGCCCAGCCACCGGCGCTCGCTCTATGGCGAGCGTACGTCCTATTTGCTTCGTTGCCTAGTTTAGGCGAGGCCTCCGCTGCCGACGTCCTGCCAGCCGAGCCCGAGGATTCCCGATCGGAGTGAGCCGCGACCTCCTCGGCGGACTCACCCACGAATACGAAGCCGCCTGAGTTTCCGAACCCTACGCGGCTAGGTGTGGCAGCTCCAGGCCATCGCTTCCCGTTGGCGGTACCGTCGCAGGCATGGGCGACGGTGTCCGTTACCGAGCCCGGCGGGGCGCAGACCCGCTGCGGTTCTTCTCGGCGGAGGAAGTGGAGCGGGCACGGCGGTACCACCGTCCCTTGTATCGAGCCGGCGCCGCTGACGTTGCGCTCGCCGTAGGGGTGCTGGCCGTTTTGGTGTGGACGGATGCGGGCATCGCCCTCGACCCAGGTTCGCTGCCGTGGTGGGGGCGAACGCTTGCGTATACGGCGATCGTGGTCGCGACCTCTGCCGCGGTGCGGACGCCGCTCGCGTTTTGGAGCGGGTACATCCGCGAACGGCGCTGGCGCTTCTCCACGCAGCGACCGCGGGGATGGATGGCAGACCGGGGGAAGGCGGTGGCCGTCAACGTCGCTTTGAGCTCGGCGCTCCTGCTTGGGCTTGTTGCCCTCACCCGGACGTTGCCCGGCTGGTGGGTCGTCCCTGCCGCCGCGGCGCTCGCGCTCGCTGCGCTCGTGCTCTCGTTCTTGGCGCCGGTGCTACTGGCGCCGCTGTTCAACCGCTACTCACCGCTGCGGGACACGCCGCTGGCGGCGGAACTGCGCGCGCTCGCCCAGGCCGCCGGCGTGCCGGTGCAGGACGTGCTCGTGGAGGACACCAGTCGCCGCACACGCCGGGCGAACGCGTATGTGGCGGGGCTGGGCCGAACGCGCCGGATCGTTGTCTCCGACACCCTGCTCGCGGAGGCCTCGCCGGCAGAGGTACGGGTGGTGGTCGC
The DNA here is from genome assembly GCA_046735055.1 of Actinomycetota bacterium. Lineage (GTDB taxonomy): Bacteria > Actinomycetota > Thermoleophilia > Gaiellales > Gaiellaceae > DATBLE01. The sequence goes on along the minus strand of JBKPSO010000036.1, from coordinate 3,062 downwards.
CCACGAGCTCGGGCACCGGCGCAGCCGACACGTCCTGCTCGCAACGCTGGTCGCGATGGCGGGCGCGATCGTGGCCATGATCGTCGTCTGGGCACTGCTCGGGACGCACGCCGCCGACCCACACCGCATCCCGCTCGTGCTGCTGGTCGGACTCGGGCTCGGGCTCACCCCGGCGCCAGCATTCGCCGCGCTCTCGCGCCGCTGGGAACGCGCCGCCGATCGCTACTCGCTCGAGCTCACGAACGACCGCGCCGCCTACCGGACCGTCTTCCTCCGCCTCGCCCGCACGAACCTCAGCGACCTCGACCCGCCACCGCTCCTCTACCTACTCCTGTTCACGCACCCAACACCGCCCGACCGCCTCGTAGCCGCCGCAACGTAGGCGTCGCCGCCGCGAGGCGTTCATCGGCGGGATGCGGACGGCCGACCTGAGTTTTCGCACGCACAGGTCGACCTCAGTCGCGCGCGGCTCCTGTGATGATGGCGGCAACGACACCGTCCTCGCCACAGGAGTTCGGATCGAGGAGCTCGACGGGAACGCCGGAAGGCGGCCTTCCGCTTCACGATGCCGCTGAGGTGATTCTGGTCGTGGTAGAGGAGAAGAGCAGTCATCGATCGGAACGCGTTCCACTCGACCGCGGGTCTCGCCGCGGCTGCGACGGGCTCGGCTGCAGCCGCCGCGCGCGGCGCCCCGCCCGGTTTCGCGGCGAAGCTCCGGCGGTGGAGAAAGGATCGGCGTACGAGATCGACCTCAAGGCAATGCGCGCAGGGCGAGGCAGGTCACGCGGTTCTTCGTCGCTTCGACTGCCAGCGAGTAGGTGGATTTGGCAACGGCGGGACTGGGGCACGATTCGGCGGCGTCAACGGCCGCCGGGGGCGGTTCTGGTCGCCCCCGCCGGACTCACGCCTGGTGCACTCCGGACCGGATGAATCCGATCGAGCGAAGGCTTCGTAGGACCTCCGATGCCCACACACTTCACCGGGACGAAGACCGTCACCATCGCCCTCCAGAGGGGCACCTACAACTACATGTGCGACGTGCACCCGAGCATGCACGGCAGCTTCAAGGTCGTATAGCGACCACGCGGCCGCGTGCGCGGGCGGGGCACCCGCCCGCGCACGCTCTTCCGCCGCTCCTCGACAGGAGGCCGCCGAGTCGACGCACTGGCGGGACCCGCGTGCGATTAGGTCTCCGGACGGGTGGGGGTGGCGCCTGATCGAGTGAACACCGGATCAGCGCGCACTGTTTCTTCGCGCGTGCGGGGCGCACAGCAAGCGTGCGCGACCCGCGAGCTTGTCGGACAGGGGAGTGGGGCTGCCTGTTCGTTCGCCGCCGAACTCCCTCTCGGCGCACGCCCATTCGAGCATCCGGAGGCTCAGCCCGCGCGCATCAGTGAAACCGCCACAACGCTTCACCGATGGCTGGGCGAGCGCGCGGGCGCGGAGCCTTCCGAGCGAAGATCTAGGCCCTGACGGAGGGCTTCGGGCGGGCTCTCAAGCCCACATTCGGCACAGACGCGTATGCGCGCCGCCCACGGCCGAGCCTGACCGGAAACGGTCCTTCCACTCCCCGCATCTTGTGTGTCGAGAGCGCGGCTGTCCAGGGATCCAGTGCGCGTTTGTCCGCGACGTCCGGACTCAGACCGCGCTGTCGACGATGCCGCCGTACTCGTCGACCGTGATCAGCCGGTGCTTGATGCCGCCCGTGATCCAGAGGATGAACCAGACGATTCCCCAGATCCCGACGGTGACGATCGTCAGGATCAGATGCAGCGTGGTGTTCAGCTTCTTGCCCTTCGCGAGCGTGGCCTGGAGGTCCGTGCGCGATTCCACCCGCCAGCCGTCCGCCTCCGCCCGCTGAAGCGCCGCATCGAGAGTCGCCTTCCGACCCTCGGCGTTCATGCCCCCGGCAGCCGGGGTCTCGGGCGTTGCCGCCGGCGGCTCGTTCGTCCCTGATGCTTCCACGCCGACCTCCCGAGAGGACACCGACCTGCTCGCGCGATTGTCCTCCCGGCGGGACGTCGGCGCAAGAGGAACTTCCGCTTGAAAGCGGGGCGCGCCCCTCGGCAGACTCGGCCGAGGCTCCGAGAGGCGGGCGATGGACCGGCTCGAAGGAGACCCGGACCTGATCGCTGCCATGTGATTCACCGAGGTGATGCCGACGTGGAGAGCACTGTGGCGGCAGCGGATGCGCTGGCAGCGTGGTGCGCTCGCGGTCGCCGCCCGCTTTCGGAATCTGGCAGGCGCGGAGCGTCGTCATCCTCCTGCTCCTCGCGGTCACCTTCGCAGCGGCGATCAGGCCCGGCGTCGAGTGGCTCGGCCGCCACCGCGTCCCGCAGTCCGTCGCGATCCTCCTCCACTTCGTTGTCGTCGGCGCAGCGGTTGGGCTCCTCCTCTGGCTCGCGGTGCCACCCGCACTCCACCAGATCGCGCACGCGCTCGACCAGAACGCGATCGCCGGCCCGCAGGCCGATCATGCGGCGGGAGTCGAAGACCGCGTGCTCGCCTGGCTCCAGCAGAACCTCCGCCAGCTCCCCAGCGGGAAGGAGCTCCTCCACCCGGTCGCGACGTACGGCCACAAGGCGGGCGAGGCGGTCATAGCGGTCTTCTTCACGCTCGCCGCCACCTGGTACCGCGTCTCGATCATCAACCTGCTCACCGCCCTCGCACCGGAGTCGAAGCGCGACACGGCACGCGAGACCTACCTCGCGATCGACCGCCGCCTTGAGGCGTACACCCGGCTTCGATTCCTGATGGTGTTCGCGGTCGGCGCGGTTCTATCGGCCGGCTTCTAGCTCTTCGGCCTGAACCGCCGGCTGCTCGTCGGGCGTTCATCGGGTTGATCGAGATCGTGCCCCTGATCGGGCCGCTGATCGGCTCGATCCTCGTCCTCGCCGTCGGCCTCCCGGAGTCCCTGCACATCGCCGGGCTCTCCCTGCTCTGGCTCGTCGTCGTCCGCGAGTTCCAGAGCTATGTCGTCAACCCCCACATCGGCCAGAAGGTCGGGCTCTCGCCCCTCGTCACGCTCCTGTCCGTGGCGGTCGTCGGAGTCCTGTTCGGCG
>JBKPSO010000035.1:0-8614 GCA_046735055.1 Actinomycetota bacterium | reverse complement strand
GGGTCGAGGTGCTCGAGCGGGACGTTCGTCGCCCCGATGAAGTAGATCTGGTTGCCGGTAGGGCGCGGCGCCGGCAGGCGCAGCGGCATGTTGCGGATCTTCCGCGGCACGACGTAGACGGCGTCGAGGAGGGTGTTGATGCGGTTCGTCCAGAACCGCCGCCAGAAGGGCGGGTTGTCGATCCCGTCCATTGTCACGAGCAGCTGGTTGAGCGCCAGCTGGCCGCCCATGCCGCCCATCATCCCGCCTGGGAACGCCTGGTTGACGATCGCGCTCAGCCGGTGCACCCAGCCGGGGTACGGCGAGGGCCGCGGGGGCTCGCGCTCGACGAACAGACGGTCGCGCCAGCCCTTCGTCTCGAGGATCAGGTCGCCGGTCGGGTTGAGGGCGCCGTAGGGCCCGAAGAAGCAATGGTCCTCGAACCGCAGCGAGGTCGAGCCGCTCATCGTCGGCCCGGTAGCGCCGCCGAGCGAGGCGCGGCGCATCCCGACTGCGTCGATCTCGTCGATGAAGACGATGCACTGGCCGCCCCACTTCGAGGCGAGCTTCTTCGCTTTGCGCGCGAGGAAGCGCACGATCAGCGCGTCGATGCCGATGAAGGTCTGGGCGAAGCCCGAGCCGGGGATCGAGACGAACGGCGAGTTGAAGCCGGTGGCGATCGCCTTCGCGAGCATCGTCTTGCCGGTGCCGGGCGCGCCGTGAAACAGGATGCCGCGCTCGCGGCGGCCGCCTGCCTTCTCGAAGGCCTCGCCGGACTGCCACAAGTTGACGATCCGGCGCACCTCCTCCTTCGCCTCGGCCTGGCCGCGGACGTCCTCGAGCTTCACGCCCCAGTTTGCGTCGCCCGGCTCGAAGCCGCGGATCTGCGAGATGCCCATCAGCATCAGCGGGCCCATCAGGATCAGGAAGTTGAAGATGAAGAAGAACGGCAGGATGAGCAGCTGCGACAAGAGCGTGCGGTTGCTCAGCCCGTTCCAGAAGCCCGTCGCGATCGAGCTGGCCGTGCCCCACCAGGTCACGTCCCCGCCGAAGATCAGCTGGAACAGGAAGACGACGGTGACGAAGATCGCGACCAGGACGACGAGGCGGAAGATCGAGTGCCAGAACCAGGCGCGGCGCCGGTTGAGGACGTCCTCCTCGCGCAGGTTGAGGTCGTCGGTCGCGAACAGGCTCGGCCACGGGAGCAACCTGCGGAAGAGCAGGTCGAGCAGGCCGCGGAACGCGAACGCCGCGACTGCGGTCGCGACGATCGCCCAGCCGAACGAGAGGCCGGTGTGCTTCCAGAGGTAGAGGAAGGCCGCGGGGGCGGAGATGATCGCGACGAACGTCGCCGAGCGGCGGAGCGACCGCCAGTGGTCGCTCAGCGCCCGGTTCTCCTCGCGTGCGGCGAGGACGGGCGAAGGGGCCGCGTCGTCGGCCGTCGTCATCTGAGCAGTTTAGACGCGTCTTCTCGCGTCCAGGTTAGCCTGCAGGGAGTGCACGCCCACGACCACGCGGCCCGCACGGACGCCGACCGCCGGCTGTTGCTGGGGGCCCTCTGCCTGATCGCGGCGCTGATGGTCGTCGAGCTCGTCGCCGGGATCGTCGCCGACTCGCTCGCGCTCCTCGCCGACGCCGGGCACATGATCTCGGACGTGGCCGCGCTCGGGTTCGCCCTCGCCGCGGCGACGATGGCCGCACGGCCCGCGCGCGGGCAGTGGACGTACGGCTTCCGCCGGCTGGAGATCGTCTCCGCGCAGGCGAACGGGCTCGCGCTGCTGCTCGTGGGCATCTGGATCGTGTACGGGGCGATCCACCGGCTGGTTTCCCCGAGCGACGTGGACGGGGGCATCGTCCTCGTGGTCGCACTCGCCGGGATCGCGGTCAACCTGGCCGCGACTGCGCTGCTCGCGCGTACGAGCCGCGAGAGCCTGAACGTCCGCGGCGCGTTCCTGCACGTGTCGACCGACCTGGCCGCGTTCGTCGGCACCGCGGTCGCGGGCGGCCTCATCCTCGTCACCGGGTGGGATCGCTTCGACCCCATCGCCGGCCTGGCCGTCGCAGGGCTCATGTTCTGGGGCGCGTTCGGCTTACTTCGGGAGTCGATGCGAATCTTCCTCGAGGCTGCACCGAAAAACATCGATCCGGCCGCAGTCGGACGGGCATTGCTGGACGAGCCGGAGGTGGTCGAGGTCCACGACCTCCACGTCTGGACGCTGACGAGCGGCTTTCCGGTCGTCTCGGCGCACGTCCTCGTCGAGCCGGGCGCCGACTGCCATGCAATCCGGGGCCGGCTCGAGCAGAAGCTCGCCGAGGCGTTCGGGCTCGAGCACTCGACGCTCCAGGTCGAGCACGCGCGCGGGCCCGTGCAGATCGGCCCGACCTTCCGCCGCCGATCACCGCTACGGCGGTAGATTCCCTCGCCGTGCCTTCACTGGACGGGAAGACGGCGATCGTCACCGGCGCGTCGAGCGGATTCGGCGCCGCGATCGCGAAGGCCCTGCGGGAGGCCGGGGTCGAGGTCGCGGTCGGCGCGCGCCGCGTCGAGCGGCTCGAGGGCGACTTCACCCACGAGCTCGACGTCACGGATCAGGCGAGCGCCGAGACGTTCGTCGCCGCGGCGCTCGAGGCGCTCGGCGGTCTCGACATCCTCGTCAACAACGCCGGAGGCGCGCGCGGCCGTTACCCGTTCTGGGAGTCGAACGAGGACGACGAGGAGTGGATGCTGGAGACGAACGTCCATGGGCTGATGCGGATGACGCGGCTCTGCCTGCCGCACATCCGCGACGGCGGCCACATCGTCAACATCGACTCCATCGCAGGCCGCGCGGCGTACGAGAACGCCGCCGTCTACTGCTCGGTGAAGGCAGCGGTGGCGATGTTCAGCCAGGCGCTCCGCGAAGACCTCCTCGGCCGCAAGATCCGCGTGACCGCGCTCGCTCCCGGGATGGCCGAGACCGAGTTCTCGCTCGTTCGCTTCAAGGGCGACGCGGAGAAAGCGGCCGCCGTCTACGAGGGCGTCGAGCCTCTGACGGCGACCGACGTTGCCGACTGCGCCCTCTTCGCGCTCACCCGGCCGCTCCACGTCAACGTGGACGAGATCGTCGTCAAGATGCTGGCCCAGACGAGCGGCGGGCGCATTCTCCGGAACGCGTAGTGGCGCTCACCATTCTCGAGGGCTCGACCTTCTGCATCTGCGACGAGCGCGGCGACATCTGCGAGGCGACGGGCGGGTTCTTCGCCGACGACACGCGGTACCTCTCGCTCTTCCGGCTGACCGTGAACGGCCAGCCGCCGCTGCTGCTCTCGTCGGGCAAGGTGGAGTACTTCTCTGCGGCGTTCTATCTCCGCAACCCGCTTGCCGGCGGGCTCGACCAGGACTCGGTCGCGATCAGCCGCGAGCGGTTCGTCTCGAAGGCGATGCAGGACCGGATCGTGGTCGAGAACGTCACGCCCGAGCCGATCTCGTTCGAGCTCGCGGTGGAGGTGGCGAACGACTTCGCGGACATCTTCGCGGTCAAGGAGCACGACTTCGCGCTCGGCGACCCCGAGCACGCGAAACCGCTGCCGGAGCCCGTCGAGCCGTCGCTGGACGGGTCCAACCGCCGCCTCGTCATCGACGACCCGACCGGCGAGCCCGGGCGCACCCAGGTGCGCTTCTCACTGCTCGGCCAGGTGGACGGCGGCAAGGTGCGCTACCGCGTCCTGCTCGAGCCGCGCGGCCGCTGGGAGCTCGTCACCGACGTCGTCCCGCAGCCGGACGGCAACGGCGCGTATCCGCGCGCGAGCGGACCGCAGCATTTCGGCGAGGAGCGCGCACGCGTGCAGGACTCGCTGACCGCCTGGCAGCTCCGCGTGCCGCAGCTGCGGGCGAGCTGGGGGACGCTCGGGCAATCCTTCACCCACTCGGTCCTGGACCTGGCAGCGTTGCGGATGCGCGGAGGGAACAGCGGGCTCGCGCGCCTGCCGGCGGCCGGAATGCCGTGGTTCATGACCGTCTTCGGGCGCGACACGCTGATCACCTCGCTGCAGACGCTGCTCTTCGGACCGGAGCTCGCGCGCGGGGCCCTGGAGGTGCTCGCGGAGCTGCAGGCGACCGAGGACGACCCGACGATCGACGCGGAGCCCGGGAAGATCGTCCACGAGGTCCGCAACGGCAAGGCGGCGAAGACGTGGTTCCATCGCTACTACGGGACGGTCGACGCGACGCCGCTCTACCTGGTCCTGCTCTCCGAGGTATGGCGCTGGACCGACGACAGCATGCTCGTGCGCGCCCTCCGCGAGCCGGCGATGCGGGCGCTCGAGTGGATCGACCTGTGGGGCGACCGCGACGGCGACGGCTTCGTCGAGTACGAGAAGCGGAGCGAGCGCGGACTCGACAACCAGTCGTGGAAGGACTCAGGGGACTCGCAGCGCTTCGCAGACGGCGGGCTGGCACGGCCGCCGATCGCGCCCGCAGAGGTGCAGGGGTACGTCTACGACGCGAAGAAGCGGATGGCGGAGCTCGCGCGCGAGGCCTGGCGCGACCGGTCGCTGGCCGAGCGCCTCGACCGGGAGGCCGACGACCTGAGGGAGCGCTTCGACGAGGCGTTCTGGGTCGAGCGGCGCGGCGGCTACTACGCGCTTGCGCTCGACGGCGCCAAGCACCCGGTCGACTCGATGTGCTCGAACATGGGCCACCTGCTCTGGAGCGGGATCGTTCCGCCGGAGCGCGTCACGCAGGTCGTCGACCAGCTGATGGGAGACGCGCTCTGGTCCGGGTGGGGCGTGCGGACGATGTCGAGCGAGGATCGCGCCTACAGCCCGCTGGCGTACCACAACGGGACGGTCTGGCCGCACGACAACTCCCTGATCGCGTGGGGGCTGATGCGTTACGCCCACTGGCCCGAGGCTTACCGGATCGTCCAGCGGATGCTCGAGGCGTCCGCGTTCTTCGACCACGAGCTGCCCGAGGTCTTCGCGGGGCTGCCGCGGCCGCAGACGCCCTTCCCGATCGCGTACCCGACGGCGGCTCGGCCGCAGGCGTGGGCCGCGGGGACGCCGGTCCTGCTCCTGCAGGTGCTGCTCGGCCTCCAGCCGGATCGCCGGCGGCAGACGCTGGAGACGCTTGCGCCGCTCGAGGTGCCGTCCTGGGCGGGGACGCTGCGCCTCTCCGGGATCCGCGCGTTCGACCGGGCGTGGGACGCATACCTCGAGGACGGTCGCGTCCGGGTCGAATCGGCATGACCGGCGCCCTCCGGATCGCGGTCGTCAGCCCCGTCTGGTTTCCCGTGCCGCCGACCGGCTACGGCGGCACCGAGTGGATCGTCTGGCTGCTCGCGGACGGACTCGTCGACGCGGGGCACGACGTCACGCTCTTTGCCTCCGGCGACTCGCACACGAAGGCGACGCTCGCGTCGGTCTACGACACCGCCCCGAGCGCGCGCATCGGGAACACACTGCCGGAGCTCCACCACTGCCTCGCCTGCTACGAGCGCGCCGACGAGTTCGACGTGATCAACGACCACTCGGGGCTCCCGGCGGCGGTGATCGGCGGTCTGATCGACGCATCGGTGCTGCACACGATCCACGGGCCGCTCGACGGCGAGGGCGGCGTGATCTACGAGCAGGTCGCGCGGGTCGCGCCCGGGATCGGCTTCATCTCGATCTCGATGAACCAGCGCAAGCCGAAGCCGCACTTCCCCTGGGTCGCGAACTGCCCCAATGCGCTCGACTTCTCGCTCTACCCGGTCAAGCCCCACCGCGGCGACTACCTGCTCTTCCTCGGGCGGATGAGCCCGGACAAGGGCTGCCACCGCGCGGTCGACGTGGCGGTCACCGCCGGGCTGCCGCTGAAGATCGCCGGCAAAAAGCGCGAGCCCGTCGAGCAGGAGTACTTCGACGAGCTCGTCGCGCCGCACCTCTCGGATCAGATCGAGTACCTGGGCGAGGTCACCCACGGCGAGAAGGTGGAGCTACTCCAGAACGCGCGCGCGACGCTGTTCCCGATCGAGTGGGAGGAGCCCTTCGGCCTGGTGATGATCGAGTCGATGGCCTGCGGGACGCCGGTGATCGCCACCCGCTGGGGCGCCGTCCCGGAGGTGATCGAGCACGGGCGCAGTGGGATCATCGTCGAGGACTACCGGATCATGGCCGCGGCGATCGAGGAGGCCGACAGGCTCGACCCGCTGGAGCTCGTCCGCTACGCCCAGGAGCACTTCTCGCCGGAGCGGATGGTGGCGGGGTACCTGCGCGCGTTCCGCTCTGTGCTGTCAGCCGCTGGCTAGCATGGCTGCGATGCCGATCGAGCAGCTGCGAGCCCTGCTGGCGGGCGCGTTCCCGGAGGCGACCGAGCTCTCGGTCGAGGACCGGACCGGCACCGGCGACCACTTCCAGGTCACGGTCGCGAGCCCGCGCTTCGCAGGGTTGCCGCTCCTCGACCAGCATCGGCTCGTCAACAAGGCGCTGGCCGCGCCGCTCGCAGACGGCACCATCCACGAGCTCCGGATCAAGACGAAGGGGGCGGCATGAACGATCTGAACGCGAGGATCAGGCAGGTGATCGAGGGCGAGGACGTCGCCTTGTTCATGAAGGGAACGCCGCAGATGGTCATGTGCGGGAACTCGCTGCGCGCGCTCGAGGCGCTTCGCCGCGCCGGTGCGCCGGTGACCGCAGTCGACATCCTCCCCGACCCGGCGATCCGGCAGGAGCTCTCCGCGCTCTCCGGGTGGCCGACGATCCCGCAGGTCTTCGTCCGCGGCGAGCTCGTCGGCGGCGCCGACATCGTCGAGGAGCTGGCGGAGAGCGGGGAGCTCGAGCGGAGGCTCGAGCAGCGCCTCGGGCCGGACTACCGCAACGGGGTCGAGGAGAAGACGGTCGCGCTCCTCTAGCAGGGACGGGCTTCAGCCTGTCCCGACGGGTTCGGCGACCTCCCGGCGTTTGTCCCAGTAGCGCTTCATCCCGGCGTAGGACTGCCAGAGGGGCGCGGCGCGCTCCCACAGGTCTGCCTCGTCGCCGACCGCAGCCACGAGGTTGCCGCGGGCCGCGTCGATCCAGGCGTCCTCGTCCAGCCCCTGCTCGCACCACTCGCTCCAGCGCGCGAGCTCCTCGCGCGCGAGCGCGAGATGCTCCGAGGGCGACTCGACGACGCCGAAGTGGATGAGCGCGAGCCGCTCGGGCCGGCGGCGCTCGATCTCCTCGAAGGTGCGGAACCAGGCCTCGACGTCGATGTCCGGCGGCGGGCAGACCGGGAGCACGTGACGCCCGGGGACGATCCGGACGCCTGCCGCGTCACCGGCGTACAGGGTTTCGTCGGCGTGGAGGTAACAGACGTGGTGAGAGGCGTGGCCCGGCGACGGGAAGCACTGGAGGCCGAGCACCCGGTTGCCGACGATGCGGACGTTGTCCTCCGGAACGGGCGCGAGTTCGCCCCATAGCTCGTCGAACGCGTCGCCGTAGAGCCTGCGCGCGCTCGCCTCCAGCCGGCTCGGGTCGACGACATGCGGCGCTCCGATCTGGGAGACGTGCACCTGCAACGCCGGGTGCTCGCGCACGAGCGTCCCGGCGGCACCCGCGTGGTCGAGGTGGATGTGGGAGAGGAGGAGGTGGCGGACGTCCGTGAGCTCGAGCCCGCGCTCGGCGAGGCCCGCCTTCAGCGCGTCGACGCAGGTCGACGGCCCGCAGTCGAAGAGGGCGGGACCGTCGTCGGTCTCGAGCAGGTAGGCGCCGACGGTGCGCTCGGTCTGGTGGTGGAGGTCGATCGGGCCGGTCACGCGCGCGCCGCAGAGCGCACGAGCGCTGCCTCGAGATCGGCGACGAGGTCGTCCACCGACTCGATCCCGACCGAGAGGCGCACGAGGTTCGGCGGGCAGGCGAACGGCGCGTCCGCGGTCGAGGCATGGGTCATCTGCGCGGGCACCTCGATCAGGCTCTCGACGCCGCCGAGGCTCTCGGCGAGCTTCCAGATCCGTGTGCGGGCGACGAGCGCGGCCGCTTCCTCCGCGCTCGGAGCGAGGAACGAGACCATCCCGCCGAAGTCCGCCATCTGCCGGGCGGCGACGTCGTTTCCCGGATGGCCGGGGAGGCCGGGGTAGAGGACGCGCTCGACGCGAGGATGACCGTCGAGGAACTCGGCGACGGCGCGCGCGTTCTCGCAGTGCTTGCGCATGCGCAGCGCGAGCGTCTTCAGCCCGCGGAGGACGAGCCACGAGTCGAAGGGTCCCGGCACCGCGCCGAGCGAGTTTTGCAGGAAGGCGAGCCGCTCGGCGATCGTCGGGTCGTTCGTGCAGGCGAACCCGCCGACGAGGTCGGAGTGGCCGCCGAGGTACTTCGTCGTCGAGTGGACGACGATGTCGGCGCCGAGCTCGAGCGGACGCTGCAGGTACGGCGTCGCGAAGGTGTTGTCGACGGTCACGACCGCACCGGCGGCGCGGCCGGCGTCGGCGGCCGAGGCGATGTCGACGATGCTGAGCAGCGGATTCGTCGGCGTCTCCAGCCAGACGAGCCGCGTCCGCTCGTCGATCGCCCCGGCGACCTCGTCGTGCGGGACGAAGTCGATCTCGTACCCCTTCGGCGCGTAGACCTTCGAGAACAGGCGGTAGGTGCCGCCGTAGACGTCGTCGACGGCAACGATCCGGTCGCCGGGCGAGACGAGATG
>JBKPSO010000034.1:0-25246 GCA_046735055.1 Actinomycetota bacterium | reverse complement strand
GGGGCGAGCTTGTGCCGCCCGATCAGGCGCCCGGCGGCGTACGCAAGCGTGTCACCCGCCCATACCGCGAGGAGCACCGTGAACGCCGCGAGCCGGCCGTGCTGGGGGATGTCCCGCAAGGCGAGCAGGTAGACCAGCCCGAGCCCAATCCAGGCAACGCCGAGCATCGTCCCGCTGACCGAGACCGTCGCCGACTGCCTGGTCTCGGTGAATCCCTTCAGCAGGAACGCGAGCGCAAGGGTCGTGAAGAGGCCGCCGCCGACCCACGCGAACCCACCCGCCTGCTCGGCGAGGAGCGTGAGCAGCAGCCCGAGGTAACCCGCGAGCACGATCGGCCGCAGCGGTCGCGTCATCGCGTAGTACTCGTGCAGCGCACCGAGGCCGATCGCCGCGGCGAGCACGAAGAGCCACCAGCCGCCGAGCCACACGATCCCGAGCACGAGCGGGAGCGCGACCGCGACGACGACGAGCCGTGAGGTGAGCCCGGACACCGAGGCTCAGCGGCCGCCGAAGCGGCGTCGTCTCCGCGCGTAGTCGGCGAGCGCCCCGCGCAACTGCGCGGCGCCGAAGTCGGGCCACAGGGTGTCGACGAACACGAGCTCCGCGTAGGCGAGCTGCCAGAGCAGGAAGTTCGAGATGCGCAGCTCGCCCGAGGTGCGGATCAGCAGGTCGGGATCGGGCAGGTCGGGCGCGTAGAGCTGCGCGGAGAGCGCGTTCTCGTCCACCTCACGCGGCTCGATCCCGGACTCGACGAGCCTGCGCGCCGCCTGGACGAGCTCGTCGCGACCGCCGTAGTCGAACGCGATCCAGAGGTTCAGACGCTCGTTGTGACGCGTCTCTTCCTCGAGCTCCTCCATTCGCCGGCGCAGCTCCTCGGGGGCGCGGTCTCGCCGGCCGATGAACCGGACGCGGACGCCCTGGCTGACGAGGTCGGGTAGCTCGCGCTCGATCGTCTCGGTGAAGATCTCCATCAGGAGCTCCACCTCCTCCGGCGGACGCGACCAGTTCTCGGTCGAGAACGCGAAGACGGAGAGCGACTCGACGCCGAGGTCGATCGCGGCCTCGACCGTGCGCCGCAACGCGCGGGTCCCCGCCCGGTGGCCCGCAGCAGTCGGGAGCCGCCGGCGGCGCGCCCAGCGCGAGTTGCCGTCCATGATGATCGCGACCGAGCGGGCCACCTCCGGCAGCTCGGGCTCGTGCACGGGCCGGAGCGGCCGAAGGCTGCGGAGCCGCGTCAGCAGGTTCACCGGGTCTAGACCTCGAGGATCTCGGCTTCCTTGCGCTTCAGCAACTCGTCGATCTTGTGCACGTGGTCGTCGGTCAGCTTCTGCGCACGCTCCTCGGCACGGCGCTCCTCGTCGTCGCCGACGTCGCCCTTACGGACGAGCTCCTCGAGATGCTTCATCAGGTCCCGCCGCACGTTGCGGACGGCGACGCGCCCATCCTCCGCCCGCTGGCGCACGACCTTGACGAGGTCCTTGCGACGCTCCTCGGTCAGCTGCGGGATCGGCAGGCGGATGATCTTGCCGTCGTTCGACGGCGTGAGGCCGAGGTCGGACTCCATGATCGCCTTCTCGATCGCCTTCAGCGAGCTCGGGTCGAAGGGCTGGACGGTCAGCATCCGCGGCTCGGGAACGTTGATCGTCGAGAGCTGGTTGAGCGGCGTCGCCGTCCCGTAGTAGTCGACCGACACGTGGTCGAGGAGGGCCGCCGAGGCGCGGCCGGTGCGGATGCTGTTGAACTCCCGCTGCGTCGTCTCCACGGACTTGTCCATGCGGCGGACGGCGTCCTGGATCAGGTCGTCGATCATCGGGCTGCTCCCTGGTGTTTTTGCCGGGCGCCGCCGGCTGTGCCCGCGCCGCTTCCAGCGTCGTTTTTCGGGCGAGCGTCGCCGGCTGTGCCGGCGGCGCTTCCAGCCTTCTGCGGGGTTGAGATGATCGTGCCGACGCGCTCGCCGGCGACGATTCGCTTGATGTTGCCCTCGGCGAGCTCGAACACGTAGATCGGCAGGCCGTTGTCCATGCAGAGCGAGAGGGCGGTCGTATCCATCACCCGGAGGCCGCGCTCGATCGCCTCCAGATGGGTCAGGTCGGGGAGGAGCACCGCGGTCGAGTCGACCCGCGGGTCCCCGTCGTAGACCCCCTCGACCCCGTTCTTCGCCATCAGGATCGCCTCCGCGCCGATCTCGAGCGCACGCAGCGCGGCGGCGGTGTCGGTGGTGAAGAACGGGTTGCCGGTGCCGGCGGCGAAGATGACGATCCGGCCCTTCTCGAGGTGGCGGATCGCGCGACGGCGGATATACGGCTCGGCGACCTCCGCGACCGAGATCGCCGAGAGGACGCGCGTCTGGGCGTCTCGGCGCTCGAGCGCGTCCTGAACGGCCAGCGAGTTGAGCACGGTCGCGAGCATCCCGGCGTAGTCGGCCGTCGCCCGGTCCATCCCTGCGGCCGCCGCCTCCATCCCGCGGACGACGTTGCCGGCGCCGATCACGAGCGCTATCTCGAGGCCGCTCCCCTGAACGTCCACGATTTCCCGCGCAAGCGCGTCGATCGTCGCCGCGTCGATCCCGTGGTCGCGGTCGCCCATCAGCGCCTCGCCCGAGAGCTTCAGCAGGACGCGCCCGAACGGCGCCCTCTGCGGAAGGGGACTGGCGGTTGCCATGCGCCTACTCTGCCAGGGCGAAGCGGCGGAACTCAATCACCTCGAACCCCGCCTCCTGCAGCGCGGCGCCGACCTTCTTGCCGGGCTCGTGGATCCACTCCTGGTCCTCGAGCACGAGCTCGGAGAGCCACTTCTGGAGCCGGCCCTCGACGATCTTCTCCCGCACGTCCTCCGGCCTCGACTCCACGTCGGGCTGCTTGGCGAGGATCTCCCGTTCCGCGTTGATCTCGGCCTCGGGCACCTCGGCCCGCGTTCGGTAGAGCGGCGCGGCGAACGAGATGTGCATCGCGAGCGGGCGGGCGATGTCCGGGTTCCCGCTGCCGTGGATCAGCACGCCGATCTTGTTCGCAGGCGGGTGGACGTAGCCCGAGAGGACTTCGCCCTCCGTCGCCTCGAAGCGGACCGCGTCGCGGACGACGATGTTCTCGCCGAGCTTCGCGGTGAGCTCGACCCGCTCGTCCTCCAGCTCCTCAGCCGCCTGAGGGCCGTCCTTCTCGACGGCGTCGAGAACACGCGAGACGAACACGAGGAACTCCTCGTTGTTCGAGACCGGCTCGGTCTCGCAGCCGACGCCGACCATCGCGGCGACCGTCTCGTCGAGATCGAGCGCGACCTTGCCTTCGGTCGTCTCGCGGTCGGAGCGCTTGGCGGCCCGGGCGATTCCCTTCTCGCGGAGCAGCTTCGCCGCCGCCTCGATGTCGCCGTCGGCCTCGACGAGCGCTTCCTTGCAGTCCATCATCCCGGCCCCGGTGAGCTCGCGGAGCTGCTTGACCTGGCTGGCGGAGATCGTCGCAGCCATTACGCCTCTTCCCCCACCGTCGCCGGCTCAGTCGCCGGCTCCGGGGCGGCTGTTTCTGCCTCCGTCGCCGGCTCAGTCGCCGGCTCCGGGGCGCCGGCCGCGTTCTGCTCGGCGACTGGAGGTGATTCCGCGGGCGGACTCTCTTCCCCTGCCGGCGCGGACATCTCCTTGACGCTGGTCTTTTGCTTACCTTCTGCGATCCCGTCCGCGATCACCCGCGTGATCAGGTCGCACGAGCGAATCGCGTCGTCGTTCCCGGGGATCACGTAGTCGGCCTCATCCGGGTCGCAGTTCGTGTCGACGAGCGCCACGATCGGCATCCCGAGCCGTCGCGCCTCGCGAACGGCGAGCTGCTCCTTGCGCAGGTCGAGGACGAACATCGCGTCCGGCTGGCGCTTCATGTCCATCACGCCGCCGAGGTTGGCCTGCAGCTTCTCGAGCTCGCCGAGCATCGCGATCCGCTCCTTCGGCGGCAGCAGCTCGAGCTGGCCCTCCTCGCGCAGGCGGCGCAGATCGTGCAGCCGCTCGATCCGGTCCGAGATCGTCCGCCAGTTCGTGAGCAGACCCCCGAGCCAGCGGTGGTTGACGTACGGCATCCCGACGCGCTTCGCCTCCTCCTCGACCGCGTCCTGGGCCTGCTTCTTCGTGCCGACGAAGAGCATCGAGCCGCCGCGGGCGGCCACGCTCTTCACGAACTCGTAGGCCTCTTCGAGCAGCGCTGCAGTCTGCTGGAGGTCGATGATGTAGATCCCGCCGCGCTCGGTGAAGATGAACCGGCGCATCTTCGGGTTCCAGCGGCGGGTCTGATGGCCGAAGTGAACCCCGGCCTCCAGAAGCTCTCGCATGGAAACGACAGCCACGTTTGCTTCCCCTTTCGGTTTTGGATTGCGTTACAGCCGGCAGGCCTGGGCGGAACCTCCACTGGGCCAGAAAAAAAGACACAGCGGCCGGCACCGCCGCCCGGGGGATCCGCCGGGTCGATGGTTCGGAACACGAACATGCTACCCGCGAACGCGCTCGAGCGCGGCTTCGAGGTCGGGCGGAAGCGGCGAGACCCCCTCGACGCGCTCGCCTGACACCGGATGCGGAAATCCGAGCCTCGCCGCGTGGAGGAACTGGCGCCGCAGGCCCTCCTCCCGAACGCCGTAGACCGGGTCGCCGACGACGGGCAGGCCGATCGCGGCCAGGTGGACGCGGATCTGGTGCGTGCGCCCCGTCTCGAGCCTGACCCGGAGTAACGCGTGATCCCGCAGGAGCTCGACGACCTCGAAGTGCGTGACCGCGGGCCGGGGCGTGTCCGTGTCGAGCGACATTCGCGTCGGCTCGCGGCGGTCGCGACCGATCGCCGCCTCGATCCGCCCGCTGCGCGAGCGCGGCCGCCCGCGCACGAGCGTCACGTACTCGCGCTCGAGCTTTCGGCCCTTCACCAGCGCACGCAGGCCCTCGTAGGCCGCCTCCGTGCGCGCGACGACGAGCAGGCCGGACGTATCCCGGTCGAGGCGGTGGACGATCCCGGGCCGCTCTGGATCTCCTCCGGTGAGACCCCGTCCGAGGAGCCCCTGAACGAGCGTGCCCTCGGCGTGGCCGGCGCCCGGGTGGACGACGAGCCCCGCCGGCTTGTCGACGACCAGCAGGTGCTCGTCCTCGTAGGCGATCCGAATGTCGAGCGGCGGGTGGTCGCGCGCGGGCGCGGCGAGCGCGTTCGTGTCGAGCTCGAGCTCCTCTCCGCCCGCGAGCCGATGGCTCTTCGGCCGAACTGCACTGTCCACCCTGACCGAGCCCGCCGCGAGCAGCCGCTCGGCCGCGGTGCGGGAACCGACCTCCGGCAGCTCGGCCAGGAACCGGTCGAGCCGCGTCCCGGCCGCCGAGCTAGGAACGCGCAGCTGCGTTGGAGATGCGCCGTCGGCGCGGCGGGCGGTCGGCGGCGACGAGCGCGCCGAGCAGGACGGCGACGCCGATCACGATGAAGCTGTCGGCGAGGTTGAAGGCCGGCCAGTAGCGGAAGTCGAGGAAGTCGGTCACGTGGCCGAGGCGGACGCGGTCGGCCAGGTTCGAAAGGCTCCCGCCGATCAGGAGCCCGACCGCGACCGGCAGCAGCGGATGACGTGCCCCCGAGCGCGCGAAGTAGCCGATCATCCACGCGACGGCGATCACCGTCAGCACGATCACCGCCGCGGTAGCGCTCGCGAACAGGCCGAACGCGATCCCCGAGTTCTGGACGTGATGGATCGTGAAGGGGCCGAGGACCTTGACCTCGTCGTCGAGCGCGACCTCGCTCGCGACGACGTGCTTGGTCAGCTGGTCGGCGACGACGGCCGCGAGTGCGACCGCGGCCAGGCTCGCCCAGTGCACCGGCTGCGCGGCCAGCGAGCGGGCGGCGACCGAGATCGGCGCAAGCCCGTCCGTCCGGGACCCCGGCCTGAACTCGCTCTTGCGGGCCGGCTCGGTCAGGCGCGTTCCTGCTTCCGCTTGTCCTCGATGCAGAGCGTCGCCCACGGGAGCGCCTCGAGGCGCTCGGGTCTGATCGGCGTTCCGCAGCGCTCGCACAGGCCGTACGTGCCGTCGTCGATCCGAGCGAGTGCGGCCTCGATCTCGGCAAGGACGTGGTTCGAGTTCTCCTCGAGCGAGGTCGCCATCTCGCGGTCGAACGTCGCGGTGGCGATGTCGCCGAGGTGGTTGTCCTGGAAGGTCGGCTCGTCCGTCTCGTCCCCGATCGAGCCCGGGTTCTCGGCGTGGAGGTTCTCGATCGCGTCGAGGACGCGCCGCCTCTCCTCGAGCAGGCGCTGGCGGAGATGCTCGGTGTCGACGACGATGCTCATGAATTACGAGCCTCGAGGACTGGATTCGTCCTGCCCCCGAGACAGCTTCCGGTCGGCCTCGGCCCGGCCGAGCCCGCGCAACTCGACCACCTTGTCGCGGGCGGCGTGTCCCGAAATGAGCGAGATGTCGTTTCGATCGAGGCCGAGCCGCCGGGCGAGCAGGCCGAGGACGGCCTCGTTCGCGCGGCCGCGCTCGGGCGCGGCGCTCACACGCACCTTCCAGCCGTCGGCGTAGCGGCCGGCGAGCTCGGTGCGCCGGGCTCCCGGCGAGACCCGCAGCCGGAGACGTGTGGTCGGCTCGGCCATCTCACGGCAAGTATAGGGAGCGACTAGGCGGCCTTCGTCCCGCGGGCCTGCGGCTCGGAGAGCTGGGCGCTCTCGTTGGCGTCGTCGGCTTCGTCGAGGGCGTCGAGCGCGGCGTGCAGGAGCAGTCGCATGCGCCGGACCTCGACGACGAGCGTCTCGTGCTCGTTGCGGGCCTTGCGCGTGATCGTGCGCGCTTCGGCCTGCGCCTCGGAGACGATCGTCGCCGCCTCGCGCTTGGCCTGGTCCTTCAGCTCATGGGCGGCACGCTCGGCGGAGACGAGCGTCGTGCGCAGGAGGCCCTCGAGCTCGCGGAAGCGCTTCAGCTCCCCTTCGAGGAGCTCGACGCGGTCGCTGGAGTCGGCGCGCTCGCGCCAGACGGTCTCGAAGCTCTCGGTGATCTCCTCGAGCAGCCGGTCGACCTGCGACCGGCGGTAGCCGAGGAGGCCACGTCTCAGCTCGACATGGCGGATCTCGACAGGTGTGTACGACATGACTCCTCCCTTCTCAGTGCAGTGTTCCGATCAACCGGACGACGAGCTGTTCGACGCCCACCAGGACGAGGACGCCGACGATCGGCGACACGTCGAGCGGCCCGAGCGCAGGCAGGATGCGGCGAAAGATCCGCAGGTACGGCTCGCAGACGTCGTACAGGAAGCGCTGGAGCCAGTTCAGCGAGTACGGCATCCGGATCCACGACGTCAGGACGTAGACGAAGATCAGGAGGATGTAGACGGAGAAGAACACCGCCACGAAGTCCTGCGCCGTCGAGACCGCGTCTGCGAGTAGGCCGAATGTGGCGATCGTTGCGCCCACGAGCCGGTTTTCGGCTCACCGCGACCCTTTCCTACGCCGCTCTCAGAGGTCGGATTGGAATGTCGCCTTCTCGGCGAAGGCGAGGCTGCTCCGCAGGATCTCGGCGAGGTCTTCGCTCCGGGGGCGCTCCCGGTGAAGGGTCACCGCACGTTCGCTCTCTCGAGCGTTGTGAGACGCTGGTGTGCTCTCGCCCTGCCCTGAGCGTTCTCCTTCTGCTCGTAGAGCGCGATCGCTCGCGCATGGCCTCGGCCGCTTCCGGCCTGCGGCCTGCGTGCTCGAGGACCTCCGAAACGTCCATGCACGCCTCCGCGCGAGCCAGGGAGAGGTCGCTCTGCTCGGCGAACGCCAGTGACGCGGGCGAGCTGATCCGCGGCTGCGAACTCTCCCCCGCGGGCAAAGACCTTCGCCCGGATCGCGCGCCACATGATCTGCGAATGGGCGCCTCGACCATGCGCTGCCTCGTCCGTTCTTCGAGCGCGCCGCCGGCCAGGTTGTCGATCAGCTCGATGCTCTCGGCCTCCGAGAGCGGCTCGAGCAGGATAGAGGTCGCGTTGAACGCGGTTCGCGTCCAGCAGCAGGATGGCCAGTTAACGGCTTGGGCGGCGTGGCCTCTCCTGCACGCAAGGGTCCCATCGCTGGCTCAGAGAGTGGAGCCGAGCGGGGCGAGCGTCCTACGCCTGGTTGAAGAAGCCGCCGCGCTCGAGCAGCCGTGCGCGCTCCTCCGCGGACACCTCCATGTTCCGGGGCGTCAGCAGGAAGACCTTGTCGGCGACGCGCTGCATGCCGCCGCTCAGCGCGTAGGTCAAGCCGCTCGCGAAGTCGATCAGCCGCTTGGAGAGCTCGTGGTCGGTCGTCTGCAGGTTGAGGATGACCGGGATCCCCTCCTTGAACTTGTCCGCGATCTGCTGGGCGTCGTTGAAGCTGCGAGGGACGACGAGGTGGACGCGCGCGCTTGGGCCCGGCGCCGCCTCGAGCCGTCTCGGCCGCTGGGGAACGGCCGCGGGCTGCGGCGGCACGTACTCGTCCGCGACCACCGCCGGCCGGGGGGCCGTCTCGCTCGTGTCGCTCCACTCCTCGTGCTCGTCTCGGCGCCGGCGCGGCAGGCGGCGGACGTTCGGCCGCCCGCCGTATGTCCGCGCGAGCTCCTCGTTCGCGGCGTAGCCGTCCTCGTCCCAGTACTCGTCCTCCTCGGCAATGCCGAAGTAGACGAGCGTGCGATTCCAGAGGTCGGCAAAGCCCATGCCGCCCGAAATGGTAACGCGACAGCCGGAACGAACTCTCTAGCCAGCCCAGAGGACGGAGCCGACGCGGACGTATGTCGCCCCCTCCTCCGCGGCGACCCAATAGTCCTGGCTCGTACCCATCGAGAGCTCGCGCAGGCCGTGCGCCTCGGCGAGCTCGCTGAGGCGGCGGAAGTACGGACGCGAGACCTCCGGGTCGTCGGCGAGCGGCGGCATCGTCATCAGGCCGCGTACGTCGCCGTACAGCTCGAGGAACTTGCCCAGCTCTTCCGGCGCGACGCCGGACTTCGTCTCCTCGCCCGAGAGGTTGACCTCGACGAGCGCCGGGATCTCGAGGCGCCGCAAAGCCGACTCCGAGTCGAGCGAGTGGACAAGCTCGCAGATACGGTTGACGACCTTCGCCTTTCGGCTCTGCAGGTGGCCGATGAAGTGCCAGCGAAACACACTCCCGTAGGTCGCGTGTTTCGCTAGGAGATCCTGCGCCCGATTTTCGCCAACCACCTCAATGCCGGCCTCTGCCAGCAGCGCCATGTCCGCCACGGAGACGTACTTCGTCGCCGCAACGACCGTGACGCCCGGCCCGAGCTGCTCGCGGATCCGCGCGTACCGCGCACGGATCTCGTCAGGTGACATACGCGAGCAGGCCCTGCCGGCCCGTCTGGCCGCCGTCGCGCCTGTGCGAGAAGAAGAGGTCGGGATTGCAGGCCGTGCAGAGGTCGATGCGGGTGACGGCTCTGGCTCCGGCGGAGCGCAGCGCCTGCTCAGTCGCTGCCCAGAGATCGAGCTTGCCGCCGCAGACGATCCGCGCGCCGTACCGCTCGCGGAAGGGCGCCGCGACGTCCTCGCCCACCTCGTAGCAGCAAGGCCCGATCCCAGGCCCGATCACGGCGGCGAGCTCGCCGCCGCCGAGCCGGGCGGCGCCGGCCTGGACGATGCCGGCGAGCAGGCCGCGCCAGCCGACGTGCAGCGCGGCGATCGCCGGTCGACTGCCGTTCGCACGGACGAGTGCAACCGGGAGGCAGTCGGCAGTGAAGACGAGGAGCGGCTTGCCGGGCTCGTCGGTCCACACGCCGTCGCCCGGCTCTCCCTGCCCCTCGCCGCGACGGACGAGGGGCCCGTGCACCTGGCGGCCGAAGCAGAGGAGCTCGGGATCGGTGCACGCCTCGGCGCAGAAGCGCGCGCGGTTCTCGGCCACGTGCCGCGGGTCGTCCGCGGTCAGCTTTCCGAGGTTGAGCGTGTCGAAGGGCGCGCGGCTGACGCCGCCGACTCGGGTCGAGAAGACGGCGAGGTACGGGCCGGGCGCGTCCCAGCGGATCAGGGGCAATTCAGCCACCGATCAATTCTCTGGCCGCCGCCAGCTCCGACTCCCGCCCGTCGAGGTCGCCGCGCAGCTTCCGCCGCCGCAACTCGGCGAGGATCTCTCCCACGCGCGGCGACTCGGCCAGCCCGAGCGCGGCTAGGTCGGAGCCCGTGATCTCGAGCCGCACAGCCCGGAGCCGCGTGAACCAGTCGCGCAGCGCCGGGACGTCGCGGAGGGCCAGCGCCATCAGCGGAGCGTCCGGCGCCAGGCGCTCCACCTCGGAGACGACGGCGGCGGGATCGGGCGATCCCTGGAGCTCGTCGGCCAGTCGCCGACCGTGGACGACCGCGTCGACGATCGCCTCCTCGTCCCGGCGAGGCACGTTCAGCTCGTCGAGCGCGCACCGGAGCTCGTCCGTGGGCGTGCGCCGGAAGAGCACCGCGAGCCGGAGACGCCAGCGCGGCGCCTCCGCGGCCAGCTCGTCGGCGACAGCCACGATCCGGGCCGCCAGCTCACGCGTCTCGGCGTCGGTCGCGACCGCCGTGTGGAACGCGTGGGCCGCGTCGAGGTCTCCGAGCCGCTCGATCGTGTGCGTGACGTCGTCCTCCTCGAGCAGCGCGACCAGCTCGTCACGCAACCGCTCGCCGGAGAGGTGCGCAGCGATGCTCTGCTCCAGCGCCGTCCGCGCGAGTGTCTCCGTATCGCCGTCCATGCGGAAGCCAAGGCGGTTCTCGTAGCGGACGGCGCGGAAGATGCGGGTCGGGTCGTCGAGGAACGAGCGCGGGTGGAGCACACGGATCGTCCCGGTCGCGAGGTCTGCCCGGCCGTTGTGCGGGTCGATCAGCCGCCCGAAGTCGTCCGCGGAGAGCGACGCCGCGATCGCGTTGATCGTGAAGTCGCGGCGGGCGAGATCCTCCTCGAGGGTGGCGAAGGTCACGTCCGGGAGCGCCGCCGGGGCACGATAGGTCTCGGTGCGCGCCGTCGCGACGTCGATCTCGCCCCCCTCGTACTCGACCACCGCCGTCCCGAAGGCGGCGTGGGTCTGGACGCGGCCGCCGAGCCGTTCGGCCAGTCGCCGAGCGAAGGCCGGCACATCGCCCTCGACGACGAGGTCGAGGTCGTAGCTCGGGTGCCCGAGCAGCGCGTCACGGACGGCGCCGCCGACGATGTAGACGGGCTCGGAGGGATCGTCCGACTCCGTGATTGCCTCGAGCACGTGCGTGAAGCGCGGGTCGGCGCGCAACTCGTCGGCGATGGATTCCCTCGACGTTGGCACGCTCCGAGCCTAGGCGAGCGCGATGGCGTCGATCTCGACGAGCGCGCCGGTGGGGAGCGCCGACACCTCGATCGTCGCCCGCGCGGGCGGCAGCTCGCCGACGTACTGCCGGTAGACCTCGTTCATCCCCTGGAAGTCGTCCAGGTCCTGCAGGTAGACGGTCGTCTTCACGATCCGCTCGAGCGCGCTCCCAGCCGCCTCGAGGATCGCCTTCAGGTTCGCGAAGACCTGTTCGGTCTGCTCGGCGATCGTGTCAGAGACCAGCTCGTGCGAGCCGGGGTGAAGGGCAAGCTGGCCGGAGACGAAGACGAGCCCGCCGGCTCGGATCGCCTGCGAGTACGGCGCGCCCTGGAAGGGCGCGGGCGCCGCTTCCGTGCGGACCGCCTCCTTGTCCATCGCTACTCCTTTCGGGGACGACAGGCTCGTGCGAGTGCGACTCCAAGGGCCTTGAACATCGCCTCGAGGACGTGCTGGGCGTCGTCGCCGGCGATCAGGCGCACGTGCAGGGTGATCCCGGCACCTTCGGCGAAGTGACGAAGGAAGTCGGTGACGAGATCGCTGTCGAGCCCACCGACGCGCGCCTCGGAGAGATCGACGTTCGAGGCGAGCACGGAGCGCTCCGAGACCTCGAGGACGACGTGGGCGAGCGCCTCGTCGACGGGCAGCACGCCGGACCCGTAGCCACGCGCGCCGGCGGCCCGCAGCTCCGGGGAGAGCGCCTCTCCGAGCGCGTATGCGGCGGCGACTGCATCGCGAGCGGAGTCGCCCGGCGCAAGCGCGACGACGATGTCGAAGCCCGCGTAGTCGGCGAGGAGCGCCAGCAGGCGGTCGAGCACGGGCAGCCCGGTGTCGATGTTCGACCGGCCCTGGCCGGCGACCTGGACGCGCACCCGGAGCTGCTCCGTCTGACCGCTCGCGCTCATCCTTCGAGTCAGGGTATCGCAGCCCAGAGCCGGGCCGGTTTGCGCTCGGGCGACGTGCTTTCCGGCCCGTCGGCGTCGTGGATCGTTAGCCTCCCGCGAAAGGAGGAGTGATGGACGATTCGCAGATTCACGGGACGATCGAGCAGCTCGTCGCCGAGGAGCACGAGCTCTGGGAGCGGGAGTCGGCGGGGAACGCCACCGACGGCGACCGGCGGCGGCTCGACGAGCTGAAGGTCTCGCTCGACCAGTGCTGGGACCTGCTTCGCCAGCGGCGTGCCCTGCGAGAGGCCGGACGCGACCCCGACGACGCCAGCGCTCGCCCCGAAGACGTCGTCGAGCACTACCGTCAGTAGGGGCGCGTGAGCCCGGTCCGCCCGCCGGTCAAGGTCGTCGGCCGGCGACTGGACGCCGAGCACTACCGCCTGCGCGACCTGCCGACGCGTATCCGCGGAACCGCACGAGTGGCCAACCTCGGCGAGCTCGGCGTGACGGTCTAAGCCTCGACGCGCTCCATCCGCGCCCCGACCGAGCGCAGACGCTCGTCGATCCGCTCGTAGCCCTTGTCGATCTGGTGCGCGGCGCCGATCGTGGACTGCCCCTCGGCGCAGAGGCCCGCGAGCAGCATCGCCATCCCGGCGCGGATGTCGGGGCTCTCCATGTGCTGCCCGACGAGCCGCGCGGGGCCGGTGACGACGGCTCGGTGAGGGTCGCAGAGAATTATGCGCGCCCCCATCCCGACGAGCTTGTCGACGAAGAACAGGCGGCTCTCGAACATCTTCTCGAAGATCAGGACCGTCCCGAAGGCCTGAGTCGCGACGGTGAGGGCGATTGAGGTCAGGTCGGCCGGGAACGCGGGCCAGGGCCCGTCCTCGATCTTCGGGATGTGACCGCCGAGGTCGTCCTCGACGAGCAGCTGCTGCTGCGGCGGGACGCGCACCGTCGTCCCCTTGATCTCGGTCTTCACGCCGAGGCGCTCGAAAGCAGGGAGGATCGTGACGAGGTCCTTCGGGTTCGCGTCCTCGATCGTGATGTCGCTCGAGGTCATCGCTGCGAGGCCGATGAGGCTGCCGACCTCGATGTGGTCAGGAGCGATCCGCCACTCGCCGCCGCGGAGCGTGGTGACCCCATGGATCCGGAGCACGTTTGACTCGATCCCGTCGATCTGCGCGCCGAGCGAGACGAGGAACCGGCAGAGATCCTGGACGTGCGGCTCGCACGCGGCGTTGCCGATCACGGTTTCGCCGGGGGTGAGCACGGCGGCCATGACCGCGTTCTCGGTCGCCATCACGCTCGCCTCGTCGAGGAAGATGTGCTCGCCCAGGAGGCCGTCCGCCGCCCGAATCTCGTAGCGGTCGCGGAGGTCGATCTCCGCGCCCATGCGCGCGAACGCGTGGATGTGCGGATCGAGCCGGCGCCGGCCGATCACGTCTCCGCCCGGCGGCGGCACGATCGCCCGGCCGAAGCGCGACAACAGCGGGCCCGCGAGTAGGAACGAGGCCCGCATCCGGCCGCAGAGCACCCGGTCGAGCTCGTGCTTCGACGCCTCCGCCGCGGCGACGCGCACCTCGTTCGGCCCCGTCCAGGAGACCTCCGCGCCGACGTCCTCGAGCAGGTCGAGCATCGTCTGCACGTCCCGGATCCGCGGCACGTTCGAGAGCGTCACGGGCTCGCCGGTGAGGAGCGTCGCGGCCAGGATCGGCAACGCGCCGTTCTTGTTTCCGGCCGCCTTCAGCGTTCCCGAGAGGCGGTGCCCGCCCTCGATCACGAAGGCTTCCATCAGCTCGTGGGTGAGGACTGACGCGGCGATCGCATTAGGCTAGCGGACATGCCGGAATCGACCCGGGCGCGGGCCTGGGACACCCTCACTCGTTACACGAAGAGCCAGGCGCTCCTGCGTCACGCGCTCGCGGTCGAGGCCTCGGTCCGCTGGTACGCGCGCCGGTACAACGAGGACGAGGAGCTCTGGGGCATCACTGCGCTCCTGCACGACTTCGATTACGAGATCCACCCCACGCTCGACAAGCACCCTCAGGACGGCGCGCCGATCCTCCGCGAGGAGGGCTACCCGGAGGTCGTGATCGAGAGCGTGCTCTCTCACGCCGAGCACCTCGCGATCCCGCGCGACACGCCGCTGAAGAAGACCCTCTTCGCGTGCGACGAGCTCTCGGGGTTCGTGCACGCGTGCGCGCTCGTCCGGCCGGAGGGCCTCTCGACGCTGGAGCCGCGTTCGGTGCTGAAGAAGCTGAAGCAGCCCTCGTTCGCCGCCGGCGTGCACCGGGACGAGGTCTACGCCGGCGCCGAGCTGCTCGGGCTCGAGCTCTCAGAGCACGTCGCGAACGTGATCGAGGCGATGCGCCCGATCGCGTCCGAGCTTGGTCTGCCGGCCTAAGGGGTAAATCGGCTCCGGCGGCGCGGACCTTCGCCCGCGGTGTCCCTCGTTCGGGTACGGCTAGGCGCTCAGAGGGCGGCCAAGAGGCGCTCCAGATCCCCGTCGCTCGTCCACCAGCCGCAGGAGACGCGCACCCACGGCGTCGAAGGCATGCTGCGGACGACGACGCCGGCCTGGTAGAGCCGCTCGGCGGCGGCGGCCGGATCCCCGCCGGGCGCGAACGAGACCAGCCCGGCCTGGCCCGGAGCGGTCGCGACGTCGAAGCGCTCCGTCAGCAGCGTGTAGCAGCGTGCGGACATCTCGGTCGCGTGGTGGAACGCCCACTGCGGGACGAGACCGATCGCCGCGGCGAGCCCCGCGAGCGACGGGGTCGGAATCCAGCCGGCGTCGAAGCGCGCCGCGCCCTCCTTCGGGGTGTAGATGCCCGCCTCGTCGTGGGCGAGCTGGGAGAAGTAGGTCGGCAACGCGACGCGCAGCGCGTCAGGGTCGCGAATGTAGAGCGCTCCGGTCGAGTCCGGCCCGCACAGCCACTTCTGGCCGGAGACGGTGTAGAAGTCGTACCGCGCCGCCTCCACCGGGATCGACCCCGCCGACTGGGCGCCGTCGACCAGGAGCGGCAGCCGCGTCTCCTCCTGGAGCTCCTCGATCGGAAGGAGATTGCCCGTCAGCCAGGAGACGTGCGAGAGCGCGAGCAGCCGCGTTCGCTCGCCGACCTCGGCGAGGATCGCCTCGAGCGCTTCCTCCGGGGGGCGGTCGCGGATCCGCGCGATCCGGATGCGCGCCCCGGAAGCCTGAAGCGGGCCGAGTAGCCCGAAGTGCTCACTGTCGGTCGTCACCACCTCGTCGTCGGGGCCCAGGTCGAGCCCCGCGAGGACGATGTTGCAGCCCCCGGTCGTGGAGGAGGTCAGCGCCACGTTCGCCGGATCGACGTGGACAACGCCGGCAAGCGCGGTGCGGGCGTGCTTGCGCTGCGCGAGCACCTCGTCTACGTAGGGCTTGCCCCCGCGGCCGCGCTCGAGATCGCTGCGCTCCCGCTCCGCCATCGCTTCGACGGCCGGCCGCGGGAGCGGACCCATCGAGCCGGCGTTCAGGAACGCAACGCGCTCGAGGACGGGGAACTGGGCACGGGCAAGGTCGAAGTTCACGTCACGGATCTCTCGACGGGAGCGTGGTCCGAGAGCAGCATGCCGTCCAGGCGACGTCTCTCGTCGGGCCAGACGTGGAGCGGGGACGGATCGTCGCCGCGAACGAGGACGTGGTCGATCCCCGGCCCCTCGTCCGTGAAGCCGAGATAGCGCAGGTCCGGAGTGAGGTTGAAGTCGCCCGCCATGACCACCGGCTCGTCCGGCTGGGCCAGCTCCAAGACGTGCTCGACTGCGCGCTCGACCTGGGCCTGCGCATACCTGGGCGTGTGCGTGGCGTGCAGGTGCGCGAGCACGAGCGTGCCCGCGGCCGGGCTCTCCAGCCGCACGATCTGGCAGATCCGGCGCTCGCCCGTGCCGATCCCGAGGACGCCGCGCTGGTTCAGCACGAAGACAGTCCGCTCACGCACCGCGAGCTCGGGCCGGAGCAGAATCGCGTTCGCCTGACCGGTGAACAGCGAGCGGAAGAGCCCTGTGTTGAGCCCGGTGCCGAGCCGGTCGAGCGGCGGCGGCAACCTGGGTCCGCGGGCGGCGTCACCGAGGGCGCGCATGCCGCTCCAGCCGGCGAGGCGGTCGAGCGCCCAGACCGGGACCTCCTGGAGGCACAGGACAGCGGGTCCATCGGCGGCCGCCAGGCGAACCATCTCCTCGAGGTACGAGCGCCGGGTCGGCGGTGAGGTGTTGCCGTGGAAGACGTTCCAGCTCCGGATCAGCACCGCGGACTACTGTACGACGCTCCGATGCGACGCTTCGCAGACCTGATCGAGCGCCAGCTCGCGATCTTCCGCGAGGACTACGCCGACCTCCTCGAGTCCTGCGCACGGGCCGAGCGGGCGTACGACCGCGCCGGGCCGGAGGACGCAGAGGAGCGGTACGCGGCCTACCTGGAGCTAGTCGAGGAGGGCAGCGACGCGCTCCGGGAAATCCGCGATGCCTACGCCGGCACGCTCGAGCCCGACCAGGCCGAGGCGTACGAGCAGGCGTTCGACTCCGAGGTCTCGCGCCGCCTTCCCCCCTTCGGGTTGAGCCTCTAGGCGGCGGCAATGGGCCGGGCGGCCTATTGCGGGTTTTCCGCGAAGGATGGAGGAGAAGGAGGGGCCCGTGGGGGAACCAAGGGTTCCCCACATTGTCATCGGTGACCGAAGTGATGTGCCCGGGGAAGCGCACTTTGCACCTCGGCCTCTCCGGCAATCTCTCTGGCGAGAGGACCGAGTGACTCCATCGTGGAGACGAGCACGTTCAGGTTGCGGCCCGAGCGTTCGAGCTTGCCGCGCGCCAGGATCAACGGTTCGCCGCGGACGAGCGCCCGGAAGCGCTCGTAGACCGGCGGCGGCACGATCAGGTTCACCTGCCCGAACTCGTCCTCGAGCAGCATGAAGACGACGCCGTTCGCCGTCGCCGGCCGCTGACGCGCGACCGCCATGCCCGCAACGGCGACCGTGGTCGCGGGATGGTCGCGGAGCTCGCGGCTGGAGAGGGTCGCGACAGGAAGATGCGGGCGGAGCAGCTCGAGCGGATGTGGGCCGACCGAGATGTCCGTCATCCCGTAGTCGGCGAGCATCTCCTCCCACTCGGTCTGGGGCTGGAGCTCCGGGACGGGCGCGGTCGGCTCGAGCGGCAGCGTCAGCTGACGGTTGCCGCCGCCGGCGTTCTGCGGACGGGGGACGACGCCGACCCGCCAGAGGAGCTCGCGGCGCGGGCCGAACCGGTCGCACGCGCCCGAGGCCACGAGCGCCTCGAGCGCCGCCCTGTTCACCGGTGCTCGCCTGGCGAGATCGGCGACGTCGGCATACGGCTGCCCGACCGCGACCGCTTCCGCCTCCTCCTCGCCGACCGAGCGCACGTAGCCGAGCCCGATCCGCACCGCGCCGTCCTCGATCGCGCACGTCGCCGAGCTGAGGTTGACGTCGGGCGGCCGCACCTCCACTCTGCGCCGCTGGCCGTCGCGGACGAGGCTCGCCGGCGGATAGAAGCCCATCGGCTGCGCGTTCAGCAGCGCGCAGAGGAACTCGACCGGGTAGTGGTGCCGCAGCCAGGCTGACTGGTAGGCGAGGAGCGCGAACGCGGCCGAGTGCGACTTCGGGAACCCGAACCCCGAGAAACCGACGAGCTTGTCGTAGACGCGGTTCGCGAGCTCCTCGTCCACGCCGCGCCCGAGCGCGCCCTCGACGAAACGCGGGCGGAGCGCCTCGATCGCCTCCTCGCTGCGCTTGCGGCTCATCGCGCGCCGCAACCCCTCGGCCTCCCCGACGGTGAACCCGGCGAGCGCCATCGCCACCTCGAGGACCTGGTCCTGGAAGACGACGACGCCGAGCGTCTCGCGGAGCGGCTCGGTGAGGGACGGGTGGTCGACCGGCGGGACGAAGCTCGGGTCCTCGCGGAGACGCTGGCGACGCTCGATGTACGGGTGGACAGCGCCGCCCTGGATCGGGCCCGGGCGGACGAGCGCGACCTGGATCGTCAGGTCGTCGAGGTTCTCCGGGCGGGTCCGCAGCAGGCTCTGCATCTGCGCTCGGCTCTCGATCTGGAAGTCTCCGACCGTATCCGCCTGCTGGATCTCCTCGTATACCGCGCGGTCGTCGAGCGGGATCCGCGAGAGGTCGATCGGCTCGCCGCGCAGGCGCGCGATCCGGTCGACGCAGTCCTCGACGGCGGAGAGCATCCCCAGCCCGAGCAGGTCGATCTTCAGGAAGCCCGCGTCGGCGCAGGAGTCCTTGTCCCACTGGCAGATCTGCCGCCCCTCCATCGCTGCCGGCTGCACCGGGACGAGCTCGACGAGCGGGCGGCTGGAGATCACCATCCCGCCCGGGTGCTGGGAGATGTGCCGCGGCAGACCGCCGATCTCGTGTGCGAGCTTCCCGAGCGCGCGCCAGCGGGACGACGTGTGGTCGCCGGGGAGCTTCGCAACCTCCTCGGCGACCCGGTGGGGGTTCCCTTCGGTCAGGCGAGCGAGTCGCTCGAGCTCGGCGAACGGAAGACCGAGCGCCTTGCCGAGGTCGCGGATGGCGCCGCGGGAGTGGTAGGTCGAGAAGCTGGCGACGAGCGCGGCGTGCTCGTGGCCGTAACGCTCGGTCACGCGGACGATCAGCTTCTCGCGGATGTCGCGCGGGAAGTCGAGGTCGATGTCAGGCGCGGAGACGAGCTCGCGGTTCAGGAAGCGGCCGAGCGAGAGGTTGGCCTCGACAGGGTCGACGTGCGAGAGCCCGGTGAGGTAGCAGACGATCGAGCCAACCGAGCTGCCACGCCCTCTGCCGGGCGGCAGCGCGTGTCGCGGCGAGTCGCGCCCGCGCACCTCGAGAGCGACCTCCCGCGCGAGCTCGAGCACCTCCCAGTGGAGGAGGAAGAACCCTGAGAGCTTCAACTCCGCGATCAGCGCCAGCTCCTCGTCGAGCCGCCCCCGCGCCTGGCCTTGTAACAGACTGTCACTTGAGTAACGTGTCGAAAACGCCTGCTCGCAGACGTTTCGCAGCTGGCCGTCGGGCGTTTCGAACCCGTCCGAAAAGTCCGGGTAGCGGTAGCCGAGCTCCTCGGTCAGGTCGAAGGTTAGGCCGGCGGCGAGCTCCGCGGTGCGAAGGACGGACTGGCGGTCGTCGGGGAAGCGGTCGAACATCTCCTCCGGCGGGAGTAGGACGCTCTCGTGGTTGCCGCGGCGCTGTGGCTCGCAGCCCTCGAGCGAGGTGCGGCAGCGGATCGCGACGAGGGCGTCCTGGAGCGCCGCTCGTCGCGGATGGTGCGCATGAACGTCGCCGGTTGCGACCGTCGGGACGCCGAGGTCGCGGGCGAGCTCGCGCAGCGCCGCGTTCCGGCGGGCGTCACCGCGCTCGTACGGGCGCTGGAGCTCGACGAAGAAGCGGTCGGGGAACGCGCGAGCCACGCGGGCGGCGTCGTTCGGCCTCGAGATCGCGAGCCCGTGACGAGCACAGCCGGACAGGCAGACGAGGCCTTCGGTCTGCTCGAGCAGCGACTCGAGCGAGAGGGACGGCGGAAGCGGCTCCGCGCCCTCCTTCGGCCGGGTGCCCGCGTGCGCCTCGGTGAGCAGCCGGCAGAGGTTCGCGTAGCCCCTCGGCGTCTCGACAAGGAGGGCGGCGTGCGTCCCGCCTTCGATCGTCACCTCCGCGCCGGTGATCGGCCGCACGCCGAACGCCTTGGCCGCGTGCGCGAACTCGAGCGAGCCGTAGACGCCGTCGTGGTCGGTGAGCGCGAGCGCCTCGTACCCGAGCTCGACGGCCCGCGCGGCGAGCTCCTCGGGCTGGGACGCGCCGTCGAGGAAGGAGTAGGCTGAGTGCGCGTGGAGCTCGACGTACGTCACCGGTGAAGCCCGTCGTTCTCGCACCCGGCGAGGGCGAGGTCATCTCGATCGCCGGCGCCACGATCGAGGTCAAGGCCGGTGCGGCGGGCATGACGTCGCGCTACGGCTTCGAGAAGCTCTAGATGGCCGACCCGCTTCTCCTCTGCGCCGATCAGGGCGAGCCGATCACTGACAAGCCGAACCGCGAGCTGCGCCTCCTCTGCGCGCACGAGCTGCTTACGCTCAGCTGGTTTCGCTACGCCGAAGGCGAGTGCGGCGCCGACCCGCACGTCCACCGCGTGCACAGCGACGGCTTCTACGTCCTCGACGGCCAGATCACGGTTCGGCTCGGGCCCGAGCAGGAGCCCGTCGTCGCGACCGCCGGCACGCTCGTGCTCATTCCCGCCGGCGTGGTCCACAGCTTCGACAACGACGGCCCGGGCGAGGCGCGCTTTCTGAACATCCACGCCCCGGACGGCGGGTTTGCGCGCTACCTGCGCACACGCGAGCCCTTCGATTCGTTCGAGCCGCCCGACGAGGGCGGCCGCCCCGCTGCCGACGCGATCGTCACGCCTCCTGACGGCGGGGAGAGATTCCAGCGCGAGGACCGCGCGATCACGATCCTCGGCGAGCTGCCGGA
Organism: Actinomycetota bacterium; assembly: GCA_046735055.1. Classification (GTDB taxonomy): domain Bacteria; phylum Actinomycetota; class Thermoleophilia; order Gaiellales; family Gaiellaceae; genus DATBLE01. The sequence continues at coordinate 4,649 of JBKPSO010000034.1, read as the reverse complement.
GATCTCCGTGTTCCGGCTCGAGGTCGAGCCGAAGTGGCCCGGAATCGGCACGCACCACCACCACGACCAGGTCGACACGTTCTTCGTGCTCGAGGGTGAGGCGGGGCTCGTGCGCGGCGACGAGGTCGTGCAGGCGGCCGCGGGCTCGTTCTACGCCGCCGTACCGGGCACCCGCCACGGCGTCCAGAACCCCGGAGGGCGTATCGTCTTCCTCAACGTGCACGGTCCCGACGCCGGCTTCGCCGAGAGCATCCGGAGACGCTAGCCTCGCGACCTCGATCTCCTCAGGGGTGAGGCCCTGCACCTCCATGTCCGCCAGCTCGGCACTCACGCCCGCTCCTTCACGCACCCCGTTGCGAGAACCAGCCGCCGCGCTCCTCGTCGCGGAAGACGACGACGTTCTGGCCGCTCTCCAGCACGACCTCGAAGTAGCGGCGGCTGACCGGCTCCTCGGTCCACCAGCGGTCGAGGATGCGCCACTCCTCGCGCAGGACCGCGACCGGCTGGCGGTTGACCGCGACCGGCGACCCGTCGATGCATTCCTCGACGAGCGCCGGCCTGGGCTGGTTCAGTCGCGCGGTACGAGAAGCGCTCGCTGCTCGGGGATCCGCGACCAGGGCGCGACCTCCACAACACCGGCGACTGCGCCTGCACCCGCGCTCGCGCGCACCTGGTGCAGGCCCTCCCGGAGACGACTCTTGCGCTCGTCCCCCTCCGGTCGCACCAGCGCGAGCTGGCGGCCGTTCGACTCCGACAACGAAAGCAACTCGAGACCGAGGGCGAGAACGGGTGCGGGGAGCTCCGCGAGCTTCGGCATCAGCGCCGCCCGCAGTGACCCCCGCCCTTCCTCTGTAGATGGGGCGCTCGGCTCGCGCAGCGTCACCGTGCGCCGCCACGAGCCTCCGCCGACGAGCCGCGCCGAGAGCGCGACCTTGCGGATCTCTCGCCCGCCGCGCTCGGAGCGGGCGAGGATCCGGTCGAGCAGTGCCGTGAGCGCCCGCCGGAGGGTCAGCTCGTTGCCGAGCGCCTCCGGGAACTCCAGCCGCTCGGCGATCTCCGCCGCCGGCCTCCGGGCTCGGACCTTCGTCGAGTCCTCGTTCCTCGCCAGGCTCCAGGCGTGCCGGCCGTCCGGCCCCAATCGTTCGGCAACGGCAGCGCCCGGCAGCCCGGCAAGCTGTCCGATCTTCTTCACTCCTAGCCGCTCGAGCTCCTCACGCCGGTCCTGCTCGAGTGGGAGCAGGGACAGCGGCAGCGGCGCGAGGAACTCCTGCGTCTTCTCGGCACCACCCTCAGGACCGCCAGAGCCCTCGACGACGAGCGCCTGGCCCGGCCGGGCGATCGCGGCGGCGGCGAGCGCGGCGAACCGCCGGTCGGCCGCCCCCGCGCAGGCGTCCCACGAGGCGCCGACGGCGCGGAGTGCACGCTTCAGCGCCTGGGCGACCCCGCCGAAGAGCCGCTCGACGCCGCGCGTCTCGAAGTAGAGGCAGCCGGGCTCGACCGGCTCGACGGCGAAGCCGGCGTCCTCGAGCCGGCGGACGATGCCCTCCCAGGTCGCCTCGACGCCGGCGGGATCCCGCTCGACGAGAACGAGCGACGGGCAGGTGGCGAGCGCCTCGCCGAGGCGCATCCCGGGCCGCACGCCCGCCGCCTCGGCCGCGGCGGTGACTGGCCCCAGCAGAGGCTCCGTCCCGGGCAGCGGCGCGAGCGCCGCGGGCCGCAGCCCGAGCCGCGGCCGATCGCGGAGCGCCGCGCGAAGCTCGAAGCCGGGGATCAGGATGCAGGCGACCATGGGAACGTATGTTCTACACGAACACGTGTTCCCCTGTCAACCTTCGACAAACATTTTTCCGCGCGATCGACTCGTGTCGCTAGGCTCGTGGCGTGGGAGAGCACCTGACCGCCGCCCAGCGGGACCAGCTCGTGGCCGAGCTCGCCGAGCTCGAGGGGCCGCGCCGCAAGGAGATCGTCGAGGCGATCGTCACCGCGCGCGGGCACGGCGACCTCGCCGAGAACTTCGAGTACCACGCGGCGAAGAACGAGCAGGGGCTGCTGGAGCGGAAGATCTCGATCCTCCGGGCCCGGCTCGAGGACGCAGAGATCGTCGAGGGCGGCGACCCCGACGTCGTCTCGGTCGGCTCACACGTCGTGATCGAGGACGGCGACGGCGGACGGCTGGAGGTCGAGATCTCGGGCCTCGGCGGCCAGGGCACGACCTCCCCCTCCTCCCCACTCGGCGCCGCGCTCATCGGCGCGCGTGCCGGTCAGACGGTCGAGGTCCCGGCGCCCCGCGGCACCTGGCAGGCGACGGTCATCGAGATCCGCGCAGGCTAGAAGCCCGCGGCGTAGCCGTCCTTGCGCGGGTCGGAGCCGCCGATCAGTGCCTCGCCGCTGACGATGATCGCCTGGCCGCCACCGAAGCCGAACGTGTCGGTGTCGCGCACGGTCCGGTAGCCGAGCCGCTGCAAATCTGGCTCGCGCTCCCAGAGCCCTTCCTCGAGCCGCACCGACTCGCCGTCGACGCGGAAGCGCGGCCGGTCGAGGGCGGCCTGCGGATCGAGCCCTTCGTCGACCATCGCCGAGACGAGCTGCAGGTGCGCCTGCGCCTGGAGGAACCCGCCCATGACCCCGAACGGTCCGAGCAGTGCGCCGTCCCGGAGCAGCATCCCCGGGATGATCGTGTGGTAAGGCCGGCGGCCGGGCTCGACCTCGCCGCCGACTGCGAAGCACGCGCCGCGGTTCTGGAGGACGACGCCGGTGCCGGGCGCGACGAGTCCCGACCCGAAGCCGTCGAACAGGCTCTGGATGAACGAGACCGCCATCCGGTTGCCGTCGACGGCACAGAGGTAGGCCGTCCCGCCCGCGGGCTCGGTCACCGACGCGCGGCCGCGCCGTGCGTCCAGGTAGGCAGGCGAGATCAGCTCGCTCACGTCGGCGCCGTCGCGCACGCGCACGAGGGCGTCTTCGAGCGCGAGCTGCACGCAGCGGATCTGGCTCGCGATGCTCGGCGAGGAGCGCTCCAGGAGGCCAAGTGCCTCGAGCGCGCAGACGCCCTGTGTCGGCGGAGGGAGCTCGCAGACCTCGATGCCCTTGTACTCGAGGCGAAGCGGCTCGACCCAGCGCGGCTCGAAGGCCGCGAGGTCGGCTTCCGCCAGCCAGGAAACCGAACAGATCGCCTCCGCGACCTCGCCGGAGTAGAACGCCGCCGCCCCCTCCTCCGCGATCCGCCGTAGCGTGACGCCCAGCTCGGGCTGGTAGACGACGTCGCCCACGGCGGGCGGATCGCCAAGCGGGCCGCCGAGGAGCTGCCACGCCGCAGCCGTCCGCGGCGCGACGGCGAATCCGCCCTCGGCCGCGTCGATCGCGTCGGCGAGACACCCGTCGAGGCCGAGCCGGCAGTACCGTGCGGCGAACGCCGCCCACCCGGCGACAACGCCCGGCACGGTCACCGACCGCGGCCCGGTCCCCTCCACGGGCACGGGCTCTGCCGCCGCCGGCGCGGGCCCGGCGGCATCCAGCCCCTCCAGCTCGCCGTCGCGCCAGACTTGCGCGAAGCAGTCGCCGCCGATGCCAGTCGACATCGGCTCGGTCACGCACAGCACCGCGCTGGCGGCCAGGGCCGCGTCGGCCGCGTTCCCCCCGCGCTCGAGGGCGCGGAGGCCGGCGCGGGTCGCGAGCGGCTGGCTCGTCGCCACCATCGCCTCGCACGCCACCGCGGGCGGCCGCCCGAACGCGAACCGGTAGCTGGCGCCTGCGGCGCCACGACATCGCCTCGCACCAAGGCCACCGGCTTCGCTGCCGCCTTTGTGCTCGGTTTCGTCTCTCACGCGACGATCTCGGCCGCGGGACCGAGCATCCGTGAGAACCGCGGAACGACCGGCAGCACGCTCTCGCGCGAGCAGAACAGGATGTCCTCCTCGAGGCCCGGCGGACCATACGTGCGCGCGAGCAGCCCCTCGTGCGCGCTCGGGAAGGACGCGGCGACGAGCTCGGCGGCGATCGCAGCGTCGGAGCGGTCGGCTCCGAGCAGCGCGACGATCCGACCCGCGCAGTACGCGTCGTCGAGCGCGAACGCCCCCTTGAACCCTGCACAGAAAATCGCGGTGTCGACGGCGAGCTCACGTGCGTGCCCTGCGACCGCACCGAGGTTGAGTAGCGAGCCGAGCACGACCTCGTCGCACCGTGACGCCGCGGTCAGGATCGACTGCGTCCCGTTCGTCGTCGAGAGGATCAGCGTGTCCGCCCTCGGTTCGAGAAACTCGCGCGGCGAGGCGCCGACGTCGAAGCCCTCGATCCGGACGGCATTTCGCTCGCCGCCGACGAGGGAGCCGGCGGTCTCCTCGCGCAGCCGGCGCGCGTCGTCGATCTCCGCGCAACAGAAAACGCGCCGGTAGCCGGCCGACAACGCCTGGGCGATCGAGGAGGTCGCGCGCAGGACGTCGACCACGATTCCAAGCGGCGCGGCCGCCTCGTCCTGCGGCGTGAAGGCGACATGGACGCGCATGGGGCACGGGTACGCTAGCTACGAGGTGCCCACCTGCTATCGCCATCCCGATCGTGAGACCGGTCTCTCGTGCTCGGAGTGCGGACGCCCGATCTGCACGGACTGCGTGACGTTCGCCCCGGTCGGCCTGCGCTGCCCCGACCACGCG
>JBKPSO010000033.1:0-4094 GCA_046735055.1 Actinomycetota bacterium | reverse complement strand
GACGTCTTCGTAAAGCCCCAAGCCGGCGTTATTGACGAGGAGATCGAGAGACTCGACTCCCTTGACCGCTGCCTGAATCTGCGCAGCGTTGGTCACGTCCAGGGTCAGGGGCGTGACGCGCCCATCCGAGTGGGCCAGGGGTTGGCGCGTACCGGCATAGACGCGCGTCGCGCCTCTCCTCAAGGCCTCCTCGACCAGCGCCTGCCCGATGCCCCGATTGGCCCCGGTTATCAGAACAGCTTTGTCTGCGATTGTCATTACAGCCTCCATTTGTCTTTCATTCGGTCTGCTCGGATCTCATCGCTGCACCGCGTAGAAGCCTGTCGTGAGCAGCGCGGATACGCGATCATCTCGTCGTAGAGAGTGGACTCGGACGGGCAGGCCTCGCGTCGGGGCCGACCCCAAACGCGCCCCTAAACTGTGGTTCTGAGGCTTCTACGGATTGGTCGTGATGGCGCCGGCGAGTGTCCTTCCTTCGGGCGAAAGCACCAGCTTGCTCCTGGAGCGCGAAGCCCAGGTCGCGGCGCTCGAGGCGCTGGCCGACGCGGCGCGGAGCGGCGGCGGGAGGTTCGCCGTCATCGAGGGAAGTGCCGGGATCGGCAAGACGCGCCTGCTCGCCGAGGCGCGCGCGATCGCCGGCGCGGCGGGGATGCGCGTGCTCGCCGCCCGCGGGGGCGAGTTCGAGGGCGAGTTTGCGTACGGGATCGTCCGGCAGCTGTTCGAGCCGCTGCTCGCTTCCGTGGCACCGGATCTCCGCACTGAGCTGCTCTCGGGGCCGGCCGCGCTGAGCGAACCGCTCTTCAGAGCCTCGCAGCTCGCCGCTTCAGAGGACGCGCCCACAGAGGGCTCCTTCGCGATGCTGCACGGCCTCTACTGGCTCGCCGCCAACGTTGCCTTCCAACAGCCGACGCTGCTAGCGATCGACGACCTGCACTGGGCGGACATCCCCTCCCTGCGCTGGCTCCTCTATCTGACGCGGAGGCTGGACGGGGTGCCTCTGCTCGTCGCCGCCGCAACCCGGCCGCCGGAGGGAGAGGGCCGCGATCCCACACTCGTCGCAGAGCTGATCGCGGACTCGGAGGCCGCCGCGATTCGCCTCGAGCCGCTTGGGCGTGGGTCGATCGCGGTACTGGCGCGCGAGCTGCACGGTCTGGAGCCGGACGAAGCCTTCTGCGCCGCGCTCGAGACGGCGACCGGTGGAAATCCGCTCTTTGTCGGCGCGGTGCTCGACGCGGTTGCGCGGGAGGGAACGAGCCCGACCGCCGAGCAGGTGCCGCGGCTGCTGGAGATCGGGGCGCAGGGCGTTTCTCGCGCCGTCGGGCTTCGCCTCGCTCGCCTGCAGCCGGAGGCGCTTGCCCTTCTCCGTGCGGCCTCGGTCCTCGGCGACGGGATCGAGCTGCGCCACGCGGCCGCGCTCGCGAGCGTGGATGCACGCGAGCTTGGGCCGGCCGCCGCCGTCCTCGTTCGGCTCGACCTGCTCCGGCGCGAGGATCCGCTCGAGTTCTTCCACCCGGTCGTCCGCAGCGCTGTCTACGAGACGCTCGATGTGGTCGAACGAGGCGCTGCGCACCGCGTGGCCGCTGAGCTGCTGCTCGAGGCCGGCGCGCAGCCGGAGAGTGCAGCGGGGCACCTGCTCCGTGTCGCCCCAGGGGCCGACTCGTTCGTGGTCTCGACGCTCCGCCAGGCGGCCGAGCGCTCGCTCGCGCAGGGCGCGGTCGAGGCCGCGGTTGGATATCTCAGCCGGGCGCTCGACGAGCAGACCGATCCGGCCGCGCGGGCAGACGTGCTGGTCGAGCTCGGCCTTGCGGAGCGGCGCACGAACGGCCCGGCTGCGGCCGACCACCTGCGTGCCGGTCTCGAGCTCCTCGCCGACCCGTCTCGGCGCGGCGCGGTCGCGCTCGAGTTCGGCCGCGCGCTCTCGTTCACGGACCGGATCGGGGATGCGCTTGCAGTCTTCGAGCAGGCGCTCGAGGAGGTCGATCGGGAGCGGGATCCGGACCTCTACGAGCTGCTCCTGGCGGAGCTGATCAGCTCGGCGTGGTGGGACGCGCAGACCTATCCGATTGCCGAAGCAGCGATCGGCGAGCTCGACCTGGGTGCGCTCCACGGAGGCCTCGGCAGCGAGATCCTGCTCGGGACGATGGCGCACTACGAGTACCAGGTGGGGCTGGACCGCGAGCTCGCGGTCGAGCTCGCCAGGCGGGCGCTCGCGCCGGGGAACCTGTTGGCGAGCGGATCGATCGCGTTCTATTACGCGGCGATGGTGCTACCCCAGTCGGGTCTGCTCGACGAAGCGGTTTCCATCTTCGAGCAGGCGGTGGCGCAGGCTCGCCGGCGCGGTGACATCTTCAACATCGCGTTCATGTTGACGTTTCGCGGCTACTGTCAGACCCGTCGCGGCGATCTTCGAGCTGCGGTCGCGGATCTGCGGGAGGCGACCGATCTCTGCGTCGCGCACGGGATGCTCTTCGCCTGGCCGTACACCATCGGGTTCCTGGCGCTTGCGCTGCTGGAGCAGGGGGAGGCGGACGAGGCGGCGCGCGTGATCGACCAGGGGGACTTCCCGGAGCAGCTACCGGTCGGCCAGGTCTCCCTCGTCTGGTTTCGGCTCAGCCGCGGTCGTCTGCGCATCGAGACCGGAAGCCCCGAGCGGGGAGTCGAGGAGCTGCGCCAGGTGGGCGAGACCGTTCGGCTCGTCCCCTTCGACAATCCAAGCAGCGTGCCGTGGCGGAGCTGGGCCGCCGAAGGCCTCCGACGTCTCGACCGCAACGAGGAAGCGCGTGCACTCGCAGCCGAAGAACTCGTGCTCGCTCGGCGTTGGGGTGACCCGTACGCCATCGGCGCCTCCCTGCGCGTGCTCGGTCTGGTCGAGGGCGGCACGGCAGGAATCGGGCTGCTCCGGGAGGCGGTCGAGCGGCTCGCAGGCTCAGAAGCTCGGCTCGAGCACGCGCGGGCCATCGTCGACCTCGGCGCGGCGCTCCGCCGCGCGAACCAGCGGACCGAGGCACGCGAGTTGCTGCGGGAGGGCGTCGAGCTCGCACGAAGTGTTGGAGCATTTGGCCTCGCCGAACGGGCGAACGAGGAGATTGCCGCCACCGGCGCGAGACCGCGAAAGATCCTCCAGACCGGCCTCGACGCGCTCACCGCCAGCGAGCGGCGCGTGGCACAGCTCGCAGCCGACGGGATGAGTAACAGGGAGATCGCGCAAACGCTCTTCGTCACGATCAAGACCGTCGAGGTGCACCTGAGCAGCGCCTATCGCAAGCTCGAGATCAGTTCCCGCGCGCAGCTCGACAAGGAGCTTCTCACTCCCGCACCGAGCCCGGCGCCCGCTTCCGGCTAGGTGCTTGCCCACCCTTGGTGGTGGCGCCGAAGAACATTAGGGGCGAGGTTGGGGTCACCTCCGATGCGAATCCGCTTCTCCGGCACGCAGAGTCGGTGCCGTGCGAACCGGCAGCCGAACCCACGAGGCTGCGCACCACTACACGGAGACGTGGTGCAAAGGCGGGGAGATTGGCCACGTCGTGCTGAGCGACGGCGGGCGCGTCCGCTACCTGCGTGTGGGCAGTGGCCCACCGTTGGTCCTGATGCACACGGTGCGCACGCAGCTCGACCACTTTCAGCTCGTCATCCCGCAGATCACCGACGCGTTCACGGTCTACGCGGTCGACTTCCCGGGCATGGGCTGGTCGGACATCGTCCCCGGCGCCAGCTACCAGGAACCGGCGTTGCGCGCCGCGATGGTGAGAGTCGTCGAGGAGCTCGAGTTGTCCAACGTCACGCTTGCGGGGGAGTCGATGGGCGCGACGCTGGCGCTGACGGCGTCCGTCGACCTCGACGAGCGCGTGCGCCGCGTCGTCGCCTTCAACACCTACGACTTCGCCGGCGGTGTCAAGCGAGCGAGTCTCTTCGCGCGCCTGGTGGCGGGAAGCATCGAGACTCCCATCATCGGCCCGATGGTGGCCCACCTCGAGAACAGGCATATCCTCCGGGGTGTGCTACGCGGCGGGGTGCGGGACCGACGCCATCTGCCCGCCCACTACCTCGATGAGCTCGCTCGCGTCGGCAAGCGCCCCGGATACCCAGTAGTGGCC
>JBKPSO010000032.1:0-19992 GCA_046735055.1 Actinomycetota bacterium | reverse complement strand
TGCTCGACGTGATGTTCGAGCTGCCCTCGCGCAAGGACGTCTCCAAGTGCGTGATCACCAAGGAGACGATCCTCAAGGGCCTGAAGCCGACGCTCGTCACGAGCGCCGGCGGCCCGGTCGTCGACCTGCCGGACGAGCAGGTCGCAGAGGGCGCGTAGCCACCTCTGTCGCGGTAGGCTCGCGCAGTGCAGGTCGGCGACGAGTTCGGCCCGAGCGAGTGGCTCGAGATCGACCAGGAGCGGATCAACCGCTTCGCCGAGGCGACGGACGACCCGCAGTGGATCCACGTCGATCCCGAGCGGGCCGCCGAGGGACCGTTCGGGACGACGATCGCCCACGGGTTCCTGACGCTCTCGCTCCTCGTCCGCTTCTGGTACGAGGTCGGGCCGGCATTCGAGGACTACCGGATGGGGATCAACTACGGCTTGAACAAGGTGCGCTTTCCCGCGCCGGTGCCGGTCGGGAGCAGGGTGCGCGGCCGCTTCACCGTCGTCGGCGTCGAGGAGATCGAGGGTGGCCTGCAGCTGACCCTCGCCGGGGTTGCCGAGCTCGACGGCCAGGAGAAGCCTGCCTGCGCCGCCGAGCTCGTCTTCCGCCAGTACCGCTAGCGCCTGGACAAATCGTCACAAGCTCCTGACGGTTCGCTCTCGACGTGTCAGGCCGAGCGCAGCTCGGCCGCCTGGCGTTCGCGGACCTGTTCGAGGATCGTCTCGAGCATCCGGCCGGAGGAGAGAACATGCTCACGGGCGAGCAGCCGCGCGCCCTCGGCGCTGCCGGCGGCGATTGCCTCCCGGATCGCTCGGTGCTGGAGGTCGTTCTGCTCGTACAGGTGGTCGATGTCGAGCCCCGCAGCCCAGACGACGTGCGTGAAGAAGCTTCGCCGGGCGCTCTTCGCCAGCCGCTCGACGAAGGGAGCGTCTGCGGCCGCGTAGATGACGTCATGGAAAGCGTGGTTCGCGTGCACCCAGCTCGCCACGAGCGCGCCGTCCTGGGTGCCCTCGCGGGCGCGGCGGCGGAGCTCGAGGGTCAGCTCGCTGAAGCGCTGCTCCGCCTTGTCGAGCGCCGCCAGCTCCTCGGCCGTGATCTTCGGCGTCGCCAGCTCGGTGGCGAGGCTCTCGAGCTCGGCGCGGACGAGGAAGGCCTCGCGGAGCTCCTCGGGGGAGAGCGTGCGCACGCGCACGCCGCGGTTCGGGACGAACTGGACGAGCCCGAGCGCCGCCAGGCGCCGGAGCGCCTCGCGGACCGGCGTGCGGCTGACGTGGTAGCGCTCCGAGAGCTGCTCTTGCCGGAGCACAGTGCCAGGGGCGATCTCGCCCGCGACGATCGCCTCCTCGAGCGCGAGCGCGATGTCGTCGGCCTTGGTGCCGACCGGGGGCATGGCGCTCAGTGTAGGCCGGTCAGGCGGCGGGCGGCGAGACCGCAAAGGTGCAGTCGTCGATCCGCACGGGGACGAACGGCAGCTCCCACGCGCGGATCCAGTCCTCGATCGCGTGCGCGAGCTGCTCCTCGTCGCAGTCCTCGACCTCGACGACGAGTTGCTCGTCGTGGTCGACGAGCTCGCCGGCGAGGCCGTGGTCGGCGAGCGCCTCGAGCAGGCCCGGCCCGTCGGTCTCTCTGGCCAGCTCAACGGTGGACATCTGCAACCTCCTCGGTCAGGGTGAACTGGGCTTCCTCGGTCGAGCCCTTGAGCGCGAGCGTCGAGCTCTGGCCGCCGGAGACCGCCTGGAGCACCCGGTCGAAGTAGCCGGCGCCAACCTCGCGCTGGTGCCGGGTCGCGGTGTAGCCGTGCTCCTCGAGCGCGAACTCGCGCTCCTGGAGCTCGACATAGGCGGGCATGCCCTGGGCCGCGTAGCCGCGTGCGAGCTCGAACATGCCGGCGTTCAGCGAGTGGAAGCCGGCGAGGGTGACGAACTGGTAGCGGTAGCCGAGCTCGGCGAGCGTGTCGCGGAACGACGCGATCTGCGCGCCGTCGAGGTGCTTGCGCCAGTTGAACGACGGCGAGCAGTTGTACGCGAACATCTTCCCCGGGAACCTCTCGTCGACGGCCTGAGCGAACTCGCGTGCCTCTCCGATATCAGGCGTCGAGGTCTCGAACCAGATCAGATCGGAGTAGGGGGCATAGGCGAGCGAGCGGGCGATCGCCGACTCGAGCCCGGCGCGGATACGGAAGAAGCCCTCGGGCGTGCGCTCCCCGGTGATGAACTCTGCATCGTCCACGTCTGTCGTCAGCAGGCCTGCGGACAGCGCGTCGGTGCGCGCGACGACCAGCGTCGGTACGTCGAGCACGTCGGCGGCGAGCCGCGCGGCGACGAGGGTACGGACGTGCTGGCTCGTCGGTACGAGCACCTTGCCGCCGAGGTGGCCGCACTTCTTCTCGGAAGAGAGCTGGTCCTCAAAGTGCACGCCGGCAGCGCCGGCCTCGATCATCGCCTTCATCAGCTCGAACGCGTTCAGCGGACCCCCGAAGCCGGCCTCGGCGTCGGCGATGATCGGCGCGAGCCAGTGGGTGCCGTTGCGGCTCTCGGCCCGGTCGATCTGATCGGCGCGCAGGAGCGCGTTGTTCAAACGTTTGACCAAAGCCGGTGCAGAGGTAGCTGCGTAGAGGCTCTGGTCGGGGTAGGTGTGGCCGTTTAGGTTGGCATCGGCGGCGACCTGCCAGCCGGAGAGGTAGATCGACTGAAGGCCCGCCTTGACCATCTGCACCGCCTGCCCGCCGGTCATCGCCCCGAGAGCCGGGACGCACGATTCCGACTTCAGCAAGTGCCAGAGGCGTTCCGCGCCTAGGCGTGCCAGCGTGTGCTCGACGTGGACCGACCCGCGCAGGGCCTCGACGTCGGCCGGGGCGTAGGGGCGTTCGATTCCATCCCAGCGGTCGGCGCTCGAGCGTGATCCGTTCGTCGAGCTCAACGCGCTCCTCCTACTCGTTGTCGTGGTCGCGCTCGCAGAAGTCCGGGCACGTGCACTCGGCCAGCGCCGCCGTCGGCAGCGCCAACGGCTGCTTCGGATACGAATATGAACTATTTCGGATCCTAGAACGGCGGAAATACCGGGCGATTCGCCTATAAGTGGCCATGCTGGATCCATTCTTCCACAAAGTTGGATCCAGGTAAACACCTTAGACCGGACAACAGGGCCGCAAGATGCAGAACACACGGCTCCGTAGAATGGCCTCATGGAGCCGCTCTACACTCCCGAAGGCGTCGAGGAGCGCTGGCAACGAACGTGGGAGGCGGAGGGCCTCTACGACACGGAGCCCGATCCCGACCGGGAGAGCTTCGTCTACTGCTTTCCGCCGCCGAACGTGACCGGGGAGCTCCATCTCGGCCACGCGCTGCAGCTCTCGCTCGGCGACGCGCTCGTGCGGATGAAGCGGATGCAGGGCGCGAACGTCCTCTTCCAGGGCGGGTTCGACCACGCCGGGATCTCGACGCAGGGCGTCGTCGAAAAGGAGCTCGAGCGGCAGGGCACGTCCCGGCGCGAGCTCGGGCGGGAGGCGTTCGAGGCGCGAGTCTGGGAGTGGCTGCGCGAGTACGGCGGCAAGATCATGGTCGACTTCCGCCGGATGGGCGCGTCGATGGACTACCGGCGCGAGCGGTTCACGATGGACGAGGACTACGTCCGTGCGGTGACGCGCTGGTTCGTGCACCTCTACCGGCGCGGCTGGCTCTACCGGGCGAACAGGATCATCAACTGGTGCCCGTTCCACCAGACGTCGCTCTCCGACCTGGAGGTCGAGTACGTCGAGACCGACGACGAGCTCGCCTACGTGCGGTACCCGCTCGCCGAGGGCGAGGGCGGGGTGACGATCGCGACTGCGCGGCCGGCGACGATCCTGGCGGACGTCGCCGTTGCGGTCCATCCCGACGACGAGCGCTACCGCGATCTCGTCGGTCGGGAGGTGGTCGTGCCATTCGTGGAGCGCCGCGTCCCCGTGATCGCCGACGAGCGGGTCGACATCGACTTCGGCACCGGGGCGCTGAAGGTCACGCCCGGCCACGACCCGAAGGACTACGAGATCGGCCGCGACCACGCGCTGCCGGAGCTGATGGTGGTCGGGCCGGACGGCCGGATGAACGAGGCTGCGGGCGAGCTCGCCGGGCTGACGCAGAAGGAAGCGGCCGCGCAGGTGCTCGCGTTGTGCGCGGAGCGCGGGCTCCTGGAGCGCCGCGAGCCGTACCGCCACTCGATCGCGCTCTGCGAGCGCTGCAAGAGCCGGATCGAGCCGCTGATCTCGCTCCAGTGGTGGTGCGCGATGGACGAGCTCAAGCGGCCGGCGATCGAGGCGCTGCGCGAGCGGCGCGTCAGCTTCCACCCCGAGTCGCAGCACCGCTTCGCGATCGAGTCGCTCGAGAGCGCACCCGACTGGAATATCTCGCGGCAGCTCTGGTGGGGCCATCAGATCCCCGCGTGGTACTGCCCGAACGGGCACGTGACGGTCGCCGAGACCGAGCCGGAGGCGTGCGCGGAGTGCGGCTCGACGGAGCTCGAGCGCGACCCGGACGTGCTCGACACCTGGTTCTCCTCCGCGCTCTGGCCGTTCGCGACCCTGGGCTGGCCGGACGACACGCCCGACCTGCGCGCCTTCTACCCCGGTGACCTGCAGACGACGGCGCGCGACATCATCCGGCTCTGGGAGAACCGGATGATCTTCTCCGGGCTCGAGCTGCTCGGCGAGGTGCCGTTCCGCGACGTGATCATCCACGCGACCGTGCTCGCCCGTGACGGGCGGCGGATGTCGAAGAGCCTCGGCACCGGGATCGACGCGCGAGAGGTGATCGAGCGCCACGGCGCGGACGCGAGCCGGTACGGGCTGATGAAGATGTCCTCGACGCAGGACGTCAGGTTCTCCGACGGCCCGCTCGAGGAGGGGCGCAAGCTCGCGAACAAGCTCTGGAACGCAGCTCGCCTGCTGCTGACCGCAGCAGGCGAGGAAGTGGAGGAGCGCGCGCGGTCGCTGGAAGAGCGGTGGATTCTCGCCCGCCTGTCGGTTGCCCAGCGGCAGGTGGAAGCTGCGTTCGCCGAGTTGGACTTCGCGGAGGTCGCGCGTGTGCTCTACCACCTGACCTTCGACGACTTCTGCGACTGGTACGCCGAGGCGATCAAGCCACGGCTCTACGCCGGCGACCCCGATGCGCGGGCGACCGCGCTGGCCGCGCTCGAGCGGTTGCTGAAGCTGCTCCACCCGGTGATGCCCCACGTGACCGAGGAGATCTGGTCGAATCTGCCCGTGCGCGAGTCGCGGCTGATCGTTGCGCCGTGGCCCGAGGCGGGCGACGAGCGCGCGGCGGGCGCGCTCGAGCGCGTGCAGGAGGCGGCGGCGATCATCCGGCGGAGCGGCGTCGTCGTCCCCCTCGAGGGCGACGAGAAGCGGATCTTCGACGTCGTCGTCAAGCCGGAGCGGCAGAAGGCGAACGGCAACGTCGAAGCCGAGCGCGAGCGGCTGCGCGCGGAGATCGCTCGGGCGGAGGGGATGCTGGCGAACGATCGGTTCGTGCAAAACGCGCCCGCGGACGTGGTCGAGGCCGAGCGGGAGAAGCTCGCCAGGTATCGCCGCGAGCTCGATGCCATCGGCGACTGACTGGATCGCGGCTCTCTCTCCGTGGCCCGAGGAGTTCGGGCTCGATCGGATGCGCACGCTCGTCTCCGAGCTCGGTGACCCCCAGCTCGCGTACCCGTCGATCCACGTCGTCGGGACGAACGGGAAGTCCACGACGACGCGGCTGGCGGCGGCGCTGCTGCGGGGTGCGGGGCTGCTGGTGGGGGCGTATACATCCCCGCATGTCTCAGCGTGGGGCGAGCGGATGGACACAGACGCGGCCGGGTTCGAGCGGGCCGTGCGGCGCGTCCGGGAAGCGGCCGAGCGGGCCGGGGCGACGCAGTTCGAGGCGCTGACCGCGGCGGCGCTCGCCGAGTTCGCGGAGCAGGGCGTCGACGTCGCGGTCGTCGAGGCCGGGCTCGGCGGCCGGCTCGACGCGACGAACGTCCTGCGCGCCCCGGTCGTCGTGCTGACGAACGTCGGCCTCGAGCACACGGCGCAGCTCGGCGAGACGCGTGAGGAGATCGCGGCCGAGAAGCTCGCCGTCGTGCAGTCGGGCGCGACGGTCGTGCTGTGCGAGCGAGAGTGGGAGCCGCTCGCACGCTCCTGCGGCGCCGCCACGACGGTCCTCACCGGCCACAGCAACCTCGCGCTCGCGATCGCAGCTGCGGAGAGCTTCCTGGGTCGTGTGGTCGACCCGGCCCCGGCCGGTGGGGTGGATCTTCCCGGCCGTCTCGAGCGCCGCGGCGAGGCGCCACTCGAGATCTGGGACGGCGCACACAACCTCGACGGCGTCGGCTGGCTCCTCCCGAGGCTGCCGGACCGGCAGTATGTCGTCGTCGCCTCGATCCTGTGCGACAAGAACGCAGAAGGGATGCTGGCCGCGCTCTCAGCCGTCGGCGACACTCTGGTCGCAACGGCCTCGACGAATGCCCGCGCCCTGTCCGCCGAGGAACTTGCAACGCTAGCCAGACCATGGTTCGAGAGAACGGAGACGGAGCGGGACCCAGGCGACGCGCTCGAGCGCGCACGCTCGATCGCCGGCCCGGCGGGAGCCGTGCTGGTCACGGGGTCGCTGTACCTGCTCGCCGACCTCGCCGCGCGCGCCGAAGACGTACCATCTCGCGCAAGGGGCGTCTGAGCGTCTACGTCTTCGCCGCGATCGTGGTCTGCGCCTTTGCAGGAATCGCGTTCGCGGCGGGGTACGTCGTCGGGAAGCTCCTCCTCTAGCCGATGACCAGTCTGTTCGCAGCCGATACCACGCCTACCACGACCGACGACGGGCTCTTCAACGGGGTGAGCGACTTCTTCGATTCCGGCACGTGGCTCGTGATCCGGAATCTGGCGATCTTCTTCGTGGTCGTCTTCTGGCTCGCGAGCACGTACTGGGTCTACAAGGACGCGCGCCGTCGGATCGAGGATCCGTGGCTCGTCGGGATGGCGACGCTCCTCGGGCTCGTCCCGCCGTTCATCGGTCCGCTCGTCTACCTCTTCTTCCGGCCGCCGGAGTACCTCGAGGACGTCCGCGAGCGCGAGCTCGAGATCCGGGCGATGGAGGAGCGGCTGGACGGCCGCGAGTCGCACTGCCCTGTGTGCCGGGCCGCGGTCGAGCCGGAGTTCCTGATCTGCCCCGTCTGCACGACCAAGCTCCGCCAGGCCTGCGTGACCTGCAAGGCGCCGCTGCAGCCGCTCTGGCAGGTGTGCCCGTACTGCGAGACGCCGATCGTGCGGCGCTCGTCGGTCTTCGACGAGACGATGGCCCTCTCGACCGAGGAGCTCCACCAGCCGCTGCGCACGCCGCGGCGGGGTCGCCGGAGCGTCGCCGAGGACACGGCCGAGAACCTGACCGGCGAGCAGTAGACTCGCGGGGCTCATGGCCCTCGAGCGCACGCTTGTCCTGATCAAGCCGGACGCGGTCTCGCGCGGGCTGGCGGGCGAGATCCTGCGCCGCTTCGAGAATCGAGGCCTCGTCATGCGCGCCGGCAAGCTCCTGACCGTCGATCGCGAGCTGGCGGAGCAGCACTACGCCGAGCACACGGAGAAGCCGTTCTTCGGCGAGCTCGTCGAGTTCATCACCTCGGCGCCGACCCTCGCGTTCGTGCTCGAGGGCGAGGGCGCGATTGCGGCCGTACGCTCGACGATGGGCTCGACGAATCCGGCCGACTCTGCGCCCGGGACGATCCGCGGCGATCTCGCGCTCTCGATGCCGGACAACCTCGTGCACGGGTCCGACGCGCCGGAGTCGGCCGCGCGGGAGGTTGCGCTCTGGTTCTCGGACGATGAGCTCGTCTGACGCCGGACGGAACCCCACGTACTGGGACCGCACGAGCGACGACTACCAGGATCGGCACGCCGAGTTCATCGGCCGCTTCGACCTGGAGGTCGACGAGCTGATCGAGGTCCGGCCGCCTCAGGGCACGGAGTCCACGTACCGCACGCCGGCAGAGACCGAGTGGGCGCGCTCGTGGCCGCTCGAGGAGATCTGGAAGGTGTGGAAGGCGCGGTGAGCGCCGCGCCTGCGCCACCCATCCTGCTCGCGTCGACGTCCCCGCAGCGCCGCGCGATCCTCGAGCAGCTCGGTCTCCCGTTCGAGGTCGTCGCGCCACGGTACAAGGAGCACGACTCGCCCGACGCCGACCCGGTCGAGCTCGTCCGCGAGCACGCGCGCGGGAAGGCGCGGTCGGTTGCGGGCGAGGCCGGCGACCGTCCCGTTCTCGGGGTCGACACGACCGTCGTCCGTGCCGGCCGCGTGTACGCCAAGGCAGCGGGCCCGGAAGAGGCCGCGGAGATGCTCGAGGCGCTCGGCGGCAACACGCACGAGGTCATCTCGGGCCTGTGTCTCGTCACGCCGGGGTGGGAGGAGCTACGGCACGAGGTCACGCGGGTGACGTTCAGGCCGCTCACCCCGCGCGACATCGCGGCCTACCTCGCATCGGGCGAGTGGCAGGACCGCGCGGGCGCGTATGCGATCCAGGGCCTCGGCGCCTCGCTCGTCGAACGCATCGAGGGCGACTACCTGAACGTCGTCGGTCTACCCGCCGCGCTCTTGATCGCCCTGCTCGCGCAACGCTTCGCCGGAACCTACGGCGTCGGCTGAATCAGACATGGCTGGGGTCTAGGTGTCCCGTCAGACCATGACGGTCGTTGAAAACTTTGCGTAGAGCCCGTTTGCCCAGTGCATCGCCTGCGAGAGGTTCGGCTTCGGCGTCGTCACGATCAGGTGGAAGTGGTTCGTCATGTGGACCCAGCTGTGGACCCGCACGTCGAATCGTGCGGCGGTCTGGTCGAGGCACCACAGGTGGAAGCGATGGTCGTCCGGCTCGAGGAAGATCGGCTGCTTCCGGTTGCCTCGCGCGGTGAGGTGGTAGACGCCGCCGGCGTGCTGGATGCGCAGTGGGCGCGGCATCCGGCGACCGTAGCCGAGCGCCGTCCGCGGCGCCGTCCGCCGCCGGCAATTAGCACGCTTTCGTCACAGGTGGGTCAGACCCCTGACATGGCTGAAGGCCACCAGCGATGTTTTGCAGGGATCCCCCGAGTCAGCTAGCTAGACTGGGCACTCCCCGTGGGCCTCTTCGACCACCTGACCGGTTTCGGCGGCCGCGACATGGCAGTCGACCTCGGGACCGCCAACACGCTCGTCTACGTCCGCGGCCGCGGCATCGTGCTTTCCGAGCCTTCCGTCGTCGCGATCGACCAGCGGACAGGGGAGGTGCACGCCGTCGGTGTCGAGGCGAAGCGGATGCTCGGGCGGACACCGGGCACGATCACGGCGATCCGCCCCCTGAAGGACGGCGTGATCGCCGACTTCGACGTCACGGAGCAGATGCTCCGTCACTTCATCCAGAAGGTGCACCAGAACCGGTTCGCGCACCCGCGCGTCGTCGTCTGTGTCCCCTCAGGCGTCACGGGGGTCGAGCGCAGAGCCGTGGAGGAGGCGACCCTCTCCGCCGGGGCGAGACAGGCCTACCTGATCGAGGAGCCGATGGCGGCTGCGATCGGCGCCGGCCTTCCGATTGGCGAGCCGACCGGGAACATGATCGTCGACATCGGCGGGGGTACCACCGAGGTCGCGGTCATCTCGCTCGGCGGCATCGTCGTCTCCCAGAGCCTCCGCGTCGGCGGAGACGAGATGGACGAGGGGATCATCACGTACCTCAAGCGCGAGTACAAGCTGCTCGTCGGGCAGCAGACCGCGGAGGAGATCAAGCTCGAGGTCGGCTCCGCGTGGGGGATGCGCGAGGAGGTCCAGGCCGAGGTCCGCGGCCGCGACCTCGTCTCCGGACTCCCGAAAACAGTGATCCTCTCCTCGGAGGAGGTCCGGCACGCGCTCGAGGATCCCGTCAACCAGATTGTCGACGCGATCAAGTCGACGCTCGACAAGACGCCGCCCGAGCTCTCGGCCGACATCATGGACCGCGGAATCGTCCTCGCCGGCGGCGGCGCCCTCCTGCACGGGCTGGACGAGCGCTTGCGCCACGAGACGCACATGCCGATGCACCTGGCCGAGTCGCCGCTCACCTGCGTTGCCGTCGGCTCCGGCCGCAGCCTGGAGGAATTCGAGGTGATCCACCGCAGCCAGCGGAAGGGCCGCCGGCCGTCCTACAGCAGCAACCACCGCCCGTAGGCGACCCGCCGCCGCGTGGCCTACACTAAGCCGTTCGGTGCCCCGCCAAAGGTCAGTGCGCGTGGCGGCGATCGGTTCTCCGACCCAGCGTTCCGGCTCGTCCACGCAGTCCGCTCGCGCGAGCGCGGTCATCCGCAGACGGGCGGTCGTCGCGGTGCTCACGATCGTCTCGTTGGCGCTCGTCACCGTGTACTTCCGCGAGTCCGACGGGGGCGTCCTGCACAGCTTCCAGAGCACAGGCGCGACCGTCCTCCGCCCCTTCGAAGTCGCCGCCGAACGCGTCGCCCGGCCGTTCCGCGATGCCGGCGGCTGGTTTGGCGGCCTGCTCGACGCGAAGTCCGAGAACAAGAAGCTGAAAAAGCAGGTCGACGACCTTCGCCAGGAGGCGGTCCTCACCCAGTCGGCGCTGCGCGAGAACACGCAGCTGAAGCGGCTACTCGCGTACCTGCAGGGCCCGACCTTCCCGCAGGACTACCGGCCGATCGCAGCGCGCGTGATCGCCCGCGCGCCGAGCCAGTTCGCCCAGCAGATCGTCATCTCCGCCGGCAAGAACGACGGGGTCGCGAAGCACGACGCCGTGGTCACCGCGGACGGCCTGGTCGGCGAGGTCACCAAGGTCGCGAGCAGGGTCGCGCAGGTCACACTCCTGACGGACCCGACGAGCGCGGTCTCGGCGCTCGACATTCACTCGAACGCGGCCGGCATCCTCCAGCTCGACCAGTCGGGCTCGACGCTGATCCTCGACCGCGTGACGAAGGACCAGGTCGTCGACCAGGGGGACGTCATCGTCACCTCGGGGTTCCGCTCGGGCGACCTCTCCTCGCTCTATCCGCGCGGGCTTCCGCTCGGCGTCGTCACGAGCGTCAGCCAGAGCGATACCGATGTCTACAAGACGATCCAGATCGACCCGTACGTCGATCTCCCGAACCTGGAGGCCGTGATCGTCCTCGTCAAGAAGCCTGAAGCGAAGTAGTGGTCCTCGACGCTGCCAAGGCCGCCGGGCTCGTCTTCGTCGCCGCGATCCTGCAGGCGTCAGTCTTCTCGAGCGTGACGATCCTGAACGGGACGCCCGATCTCTTGCTCGTGACGATCATCTGCGTCGCGCTCCTGCGCGGCCCGATCGTCGGCGCCCTGGCGGGGTTCTGGGGCGGCCTGCTGCTCGACACCGCGAACTTGCAGACGCTCGGCGTCACGTCCCTGCTGCTCACGATCGCCGGCTACTGGACCGGCCGGTACGGCGAGACGACCGGCCGCGACCGCGCGCATGCCCCCTTCGTCTCGGTCGGCGTGATCACCTTCCTCTACGCGGTCGGCTCGCTCGCCTTCCACTTCGTCCTCGGCGAGCCCGCCCCGGCGCGAATGGTGCTCTGGACGACGCTCTTCCAGGGGATCGTCCTCAACCTGATCCTGACCTGGCCCGTCTACCGCCTCGCGCGCCTCATCGTGCGCCAGCCCGACCGCCACGAGCGCGTCCAGAGGATCCACGCCGTTGGCTAGCGGCCCGAGCGCCCCGCGTGCCGGCCGCTTCCTCCCGCGCGACCCGCGCGTCGAGGAGCCGTACCTCTTCACGCCGAAGATGGCGTTGCGGGTGGCGATCCTGGCCACGATCGCGCTCGCGGTCTTCGCCGTTCTCTTCCTCCGGCTCTGGTCGCTCCAGATCCTTTCGGGGACGAAGTACGAGAACGCCGCCCTGAACAACCAGCTCAGGACGGTTCGGCGCGAGGCGCCGCGCGGGTCGATTGTCGATCGCATGGGCCGTACCCTCGTCACCAACGTGGGCGCGACCGCGGTCGAGGTCTGGCCGGCCGACCTGCCGACGCAGGGCCGCTACGCGGAGATGAAGCAGCTCGCGAAGGTGCTGCACGTCCCGCTCGCGCGCGTGCTCGCGCGGCTCGAGCAGCGCAAGGACGAACCGGCGACGCCGGTGACGATCCAGGTCGCGGTCCACAAGCCCCAGCTCGACTACCTCGCCGAGCATCGCCGTGAGTTCCCCGGCGTGCACACGCGCATCACCTACCTGCGCAGCTACAACACTGAGGCCCTGCTCGCCCACGTGCTCGGCTATGTCGGCGAGATCTCTCCCCACCAGCTGAAGCAGCTGCGCAAGGACGGCTACCAGGCCGGCGACGAGATCGGGCAGACCGGTGTCGAGCGCGCCTACGACACCTACCTGCGCGGCCAGCCGGAGATCGACGAGGTGCACGTCAACTCCCTCGGCCGGCCGGTGCCCGGGACCCAGCCGATCGTCCGCAGAGAGCGTCAGCCAGGCGAGCGCGTCCAGCTGACGATCGACATCTCGCTCCAGCGGACGGCCGAGCGCGCTCTCCAGGACGGGATCCGCCTCGCCCGCGACGACGGCAGGTGGCTCGCGAACGGCGGCGCGGTCGTCGCGATGAACCCGAACACCGGCGAGGTCCTCGCGATGGCGTCCGCGCCGACTTTCAAGCCGAGCGTCTTCGTCGGGCGCACCGATCCGAAGAAGCTGGCGCCGCTCCTCGACCCGAAGGTGGCAAAGGAGGACAACTACCCGGGGCTCAACCGTGCGACGGAGGGCCTCTATCCGGCGGGCTCGACCTTCAAGCCGGTGACGGCGCTCGCGGCTATGCAGGAGCGGCTGATCTCGCCGTTCCAGACGATCCCGTGCACTCCGCAGTTCGCGGTCCACGGCCAGGTCTTCAAGAACTGGGACCCCTACGTCGACGAGCCGATGACGCTGCCCCAGGCGATCGGCGCCTCCTGCGACACCTACTTCTACAACCTCGGCTACGCGTTCTACGCGCTGCCGCCGGACCGCGGTCACCCGCTCCAGGGCTGGGCGAGCCGCTTCGGGTTCGGGCAGCCGACCGGGATCGACATCGGTCCGGAGCAGGACGGCCTGCTGCCGACGCCCGAGTGGCGGGACTCGACGTACACGAAGAAGACCGACCCGTGCTGCTGGCAGATCGACCGTATCTGGAAGCCCGGTGACTCGATCCAGCTCGCGATCGGCCAGAAAGACCTGCTCGTCACGCCGCTGCAGCAGACGCGCTTCTACGCGCTGATCGCGAACGGCGGCAAGCTTGTCAAGCCGCACATCGTCCGTGCTGTACAGCCGCCCGACTCGACCGGCTGGCACTACCTGAACCCGACGCTCCCCACGCCGAGCGGCGTCGACCCGGCCGCGCTCGCCGTCGTCCGCGACGGCCTCTACCGCGCGACGCACTACCCGTACGGAACGGCGACATCGGTGTTCGGGAGCTTCCCGATCACGGTCGCCGGCAAGACCGGCACGGCGGAGAAGTCGGTGCAGCCGCCCGGCTACGCGAACTCGGTGCTCCAGGACCAGGCGTGGTGGTGCGGCTACGCGCCCGCCGAGAAGCCGACGCTGACGGTCTGCGTCGTGATCGAGAACGGCGGCCACGGCGGCACAGCGGCCGCTCCGGTCGCTCTCAAGGTCTTCGAGCACTACTTCCACGAGAACGCCCCGCAGATCGGGAGCATCTACTCCGACTAGGCGATATGGCCGACCTCGTCTACACCTCCAGCTCGAGGGCCCGCGCGCGGGCCCGCCGCCGCGAACTCGCCGAGGCGGCGCCGCTGATCGCCCGGCTCGACTGGCTGATGCTCCTGGCGGTCGCGGCGATCGTCGCATACGGCCTGTGGGTGATCTCCGGGATCACCCACCACGACGTCGCCGGCGACCCCGGCTTCTACGTCAACCGGCAGTTCGTCTTCGTCGCGATCGGGCTCGTCGGGCTGGTCGCCGCGATCCTGGTCGACCCGGACGTATACCGGCGCTACCAGAAGCAGCTGTACCTGATCATGCTGCTGCTGTTCATGGTCGTGTTCCTCAAGGGCGAGGTCGCGCGCGGCTCGCGGCGCTGGATCGACCTCGGCTTCTTCCGGTTCCAGCCGTCCGAGTTCGGGAAGCTGCTGATGGTGCTCGCCCTCGCCGGCTTCCTCGCCGACCGGTTCCGGCGAATCGGCGAGACCTCGACCGCGCTGAGGACGGTCGCGCTCGCGATCCCGCCGATGCTGCTCGTCTTCCTCCAGCCGGACATCGGCTCTGCCCTCGTGTACGTGGCGGCGCTCGGCGCGGTGCTCTTCGTCGCCGGGACACGCTGGCCGCACCTGGCGGTGATCGGATCGATCGCGGCGATCGGGGTCGTGTCGGTCCTCTGGCTGGTGCCCGCCGCCGGCGTCGACGTGCTGAAGCCGTACCAGAAGAACCGACTGACGGGCTTCCTCCATCCGGCGCAGGACCCGCGCGGCTCGACCTACAACGTCTCGCAGTCGATCACGGCCGTCGGCTCGGGCGGATTCGAGGGCCGCGGCGTGAAGGGCGCGACGCAGACGAACCTCCAGTTCCTGCCCGAGCACGCGACCGACTTCGCCTTCGCCTCGCTCGCCGAGCAGCGCGGCTTCCTCGGCGCCGGCTTCCTGCTGATGCTCTACCTGTTCGTCGTCTGGCGCGGCCTGAAGGTGATCGCGGTGGCAAGGGATTCCTTCTCGGCAATCGTCGCCGGCGGGATCGTGTTCGCCTTCCTGTTCCAGATCTTCATCAACGTCGGGATGACGATCGGAATCGCGCCCGTGACCGGGATCCCGTTGCCGATGGTGAGCGTCGGAGGCTCGTCGATGGTCGCGAACCTCTGCGCGATCGGCGTGCTGCAGGCGATCTACGCGCGCGGCCGCGGCCGCGGACGGCTGGCACCCTGGTGACCCCCTCCACGAAGCTGCCGCTCAAGCCGACCAAGGTGCTCGGAATCTTGAAGGAGCTCCGCGTCTCGGCCGACACAGACCGACCGCTCGTCGTCACCGGCGCGCGCGAGCTCGTCTCGGTGCTCACCCGCGAGCTGACTCGCGGAGGGGTCGCCGCGGCGGTCCGCGAGCAGGGGCCGGTCGAGGGTGGAATCGCGCTCGTCCACATCCTCGCCGGGGCGGTCGACGACGACGACGAGCGCGTGCTCAAGGAGGCGGCGCACGTGCGGATCCCGATCATCGTCGTCACCCGAGATGATCCGGGCCACATCCCGTACGTGCTCGACCAGAACCTCGTCCGCGTTGGCCCCGGGAACGCTCTTCCGATCGAGGAGATCGCCACGCGCCTCGCCCGCGCGCTGGGCGAGGCGGCGACGCCGCTCGCGGCCCGGCTCCCCGCGCTCCGCCGCCCGGTATGCGAGGAGTTGATCCGCAAGTTCTCGCGCCAGAACGGCTTCATCGGGGTGGTGTTCTTCATCCCCGGCGCCGATCTCCCCGTGTTGACGCTGAACCAGATTCGGCTCCTCCTGCGGATCGCCGACGCCTACGGCTTCGAGATCGACGGGGAGCGGCTCCCCGAGGTGCTGGCCGTGATCGGCTCGGGGTTCGGCTTCCGCGCGCTCGCGCGGCACGGCGTCGGGCTCGTCCCGCTCGTCGGCTGGGTTCTGAAGGGCGGGATCGCCTACGTCGGCACGCGCGCGCTCGGCGAGGCGGCGGTGCGCTACTTCGAGCGCCGCGCGCCCGTCACGCGGGTCGCGGGCGCTCGCACGCTCTTCCCGCGCTAGCGCTCCTACGGGCGCCTGTGCTGTCCGGTCCGGGACCTACCATCCGGACGATCAGCGAGCGGGAGGTACCCGATGGCGAGCAAGGCCGAGGCGGAGGAGCTGCTCCTGATCGAGGAGGCCGACGCCTGGTTCGAATACCTGGAGGCGACGCGGAACCAGACGGAGGTGCGCTACGGCGAGGTCGAGCCGTGGGCGTGGGCTCGTCTGAACCAGCGGCTCCGCGCGATCCGGACGCGCCGCGCGAAGCTGCGCCCCGCCGCGGCGTAGCCGCGCCCGCAAGGGTCGTCACCAGGGGTGCTGCTACCCTGATGGATGAGGCAGCCATGCCGCGTTCTTACGACATCAACTCGCTGCGCTCGAGCGCCCCTGTGAGGAAGCCGCTCGTGCGCGCGCATACGAAGGAGAATCCATTTGCCCCTGCCATGGTTTCGCAGGAAGAAGTCCGATCAAGCGCAGCCGTCCCCGGCTGCGGAGGAAGAACCGCCTAGACCCGAAGCACCGGCGCCGCCCGCCGAGGGTGAGCAGCCGACACCGAAGAAACGCCGCCGAGGCAGCCGCGGCGGGCGCGGGCGCAAGAAGCCCGGTGCGGCGACAACCGCCGTCGCCGAGTCGACGCTCAAGCCGGCTGCCAAGCCGAAGCAGCCCGCAAGGGAACGGAAGGAGCCGACCGAGCGTCAGCGCCGTTCTACACCGCGCCGCCGCCAGGCACCGCGCCGGGCGCCGCTCCCGGCTGCGAAGCGAGAGCTGCTCGTCTCGGTCGACGTCTCCGAGCAGCGCGTCGCCGTCCTGGAGGACGGCCGGGTCGCCGAGGTCTACCTCGAGCGCCCCGAGCGCCGCTCGATCGCCGGGAACATCTACAAGGGCGTCGTCGACAACGTCCTCCCCGGGATGGAGGCAGCGTTCGTCGAAATCGGCCTGGAGAAGAACGGCTTCCTGTTCGTCGACGAGATCGTCGCGCCCGAGCTCGAGGGCCGCCGGCCGCGCGGCCGTCGCATCACCGACCTGATCAGCCGCGGCGAGGAGGTTCTCGTCCAGGCGGTCAAGGACCCGATGAAGACGAAGGGTGCGCGGCTGACGACCGAGATCTCGCTCCCCGGCCGCTTTGTCGTCTACGTCCCGAACGGGGAGGGTCTCGGCGTCTCGCGGCGGTTGGACGAGGAGGAGCGCAATCGCCTCCGCGACATCGTCAAGGCGATCGCTCCGAAGGAGGGCGGGGTGATCGTCCGCACCGCTGCCGAGGGCGCGTCCGCCGACGACGTCCGCCTCGACCTCGAGTTCCTGATGAAGCTGTGGAAGCAGATCCAGGCCCAGGCGAAGACCGCGAAGGCGCCGGCCCAGATCTTCCAGGAGGCCGAGTTGCCCCTCCGCGTCACCCGCGACCTCTTCACCGGCGACTTCGAGCGGGCGCTCGTCGACGACGACCGCACGCTGAAGCGCATCCAGGGCTACCTGAAGAAGACCTCGCCGCACATGGCCGAGCGCGTCTCGCGCTACCGTGACAGGCCGCCGCTCTTCGAGGCCTATGGCGTCGACGCCGAGATCCGGTCGACGCTGTCGCGCCGGGTCGACCTGCCCTCGGGTGGCTACCTGATCTTCGACTACGCCGAGGCGTTCACCGTCATCGACGTCAACACCGGCCGCTTCGTCGGCTCGCGGGCGAGGACCTCGACGCAGCGGCTCGAGGACACCGTGACGAAGAACAACCTCGAGGCGGTGAAGGAAGTCGTCCGCCAGCTTCGCCTCCGCGACATCGGCGGGATCATCGTCATCGACTTCATCGACATGGCGAACCCGAAGAACCGCGAGGCGGTCGAGCAGGCCCTTCAGCAGGAGCTGGAGCGCGACCGGACGAAGACCTACGTCGTCGAGATCTCGCCGCTCGGGCTCGTCGAGATGACGCGCCAGAACGTCACCGACGGCCCCCGCGAGATCCTCACCCGCAAGTGCCCGACCTGCGCCGGCGAGGGCGTCGTCGTCTCCGAGGCGACGGCAGTCGTCGACGCGGAGCGGCGACTGCGCGCGCTCGCCGCGTCGAAGCCGCGCACGAAGGCCTTCAAGGTGGAGCTGAACGACCACGTCGCCGAGCTGCTCGTCGGGCCGGGGGCCGCTCGCCTGGAGGAGATCGAAGCGCAGACGAGGCGCCGCTTCTTCGTCCAGGGGAAGGCCGGAGTCGGCCACGACCACTTCACCGTCCTCGACGAGGGAACACTCGAGAAGCTTGCGGTCAAGGACGCGCCGATCAGCGAAGGGCAGTCCCTCGAGGTGAAGCTCGTCGAGGTCGGTCGCTACGACCGCGGCGCCGGTGTCGCCAAGCTCGACGGCTGGCTCGTCAGTGTCGCCGGGGCGGCGAAGCTCGTCGGCAAGAAGGTGAACGTCCGCATCGCCCGCGTCCTCGACGGCACCGCATATGCCGTGCTCGCCGACGGTCAGCCGGTCGCGGCGGCCCAGCCGATCACCGCCGAGGCCCAGGCCGAGAAGCCGACCCGCGCGTCGCGCGCGAAGAAGCCGGAGATCGCGCCGGTCGTCGTCGAGACGGAGGCCGAGACCGAGACCGAGGCCGAGCCGGAGGCCGTCAAGGAGGTCGAGGAAGAGCAGCCTGCAGCGGTAGGCGAGACACCGCCGAAGAAGAAGACACGACGCGGCTCCCGCGGCGGCAGAGGACGGAAGAAGAAGCCTGCCGTTGCGGTGGAAGCGGCCGCCAGCGAGGACGGTCCCCGGGAAACGGAGGCAGTTGCCGAACCCGATGCGCGTGAGGAGACGCTGACCAAGAAGACCACACGGCGTGGCTCGCGCGGTGGACGGGGACGGACGCGACCCGCAGCGGCGGCCGCCGAGACCAACGGCTCGCGCGAGGCCGAGACGGCCGAGCCGCGGCGTCCGACCATCCACGTCCCCGAGGCAGAGGCGGTCAGCCGGAACGGCGACGAGCCCGCGCCTGCGCCGCGCAAGAGGACCCGCCGAGGCTCGCGCGGGGGCAGGCGCCACCGCAAGCCGGCCGCCGCGTCGGCCGAGCAGCGCTCAGAGGAGAGCTAGGACCTCGCTCAGCGCGGAGACGCGCTGCCCGTCCCAGCCGATCGTGCCCTCGTGCTCCCACTCGTCGTGCGGCGCCCGGATGAGGATCGGTGTCATCCCGGCCTCGGCCGCGCCCTGCAGCTCGCGGTAGGCCCCGTCACCGACGAAGAGGCACTCCTCGGGCTCGACGCCGAGCAGCCCGGCCATCCGCTCGTACAGCCGCCGGTCGGGCTTCATCATCCGCTCGTCGGCGGAGAAGAGCACGGCGTCGAAGAGCGGCTCGAACGCACTCTCGGCCCAGAGGCCGGACAGCTCGCTCGTCGCGTTGCTGATCATCCCGAGCCGAAAGCCGCGCTCGCGGAGCTCTCGGAGCGTCGAGACCGCGTCGGGTCGCGGCACGAGCAGCGCGCGCAGCCGCTCGAGGCGTAGGCCTAGAGCCGCGTCGATGCGGGCTTGGTCGGTGACGCCGAGCTCTGCGGCGAGCACGCCGAAGCACTCTTCGATCGAGCTCGTGTAGCGCGCGACGTCATTGCGGTTCCAGGCGGCCTCGAAGACCTCGGCCTCGGTGCCGAGGTGCGCAGCGGACTCCGCCAGGAACTGGCCGTAGTCCGCGGGCGGGGAATCGTCGATCAACGTCCCGAACAGGTCGAAGACGACAGCGCGAATCGCCATCTGGCTACAATGCCTGGCCGGCGGGCCACCCCGCCTCTTTCTATGACGTACGCGATCGTGAAACTCGGCGGGAAGCAGTACCGCGTCCAGGAGGGCGAGCGTCTGCTCGTGGACCGGCTCGCGGTGGACGAGAACAAGACCTTCCATCCGGAGGTGCTGTTCGTCGGCGGCGACGGACGGGCCGAGCTGGCGCCGAAGGGCGTCCAGGTGACGGCGAAGGTACTCGGTCACGAGCGCGGCGAGAAGATCCGGATCGGCAAGTACAAGAAGCGCACCGGCTACCGGCGGCACAACGGCTTCCGGGCATCGCTCTCGCGCGTCGAGATCGAGTCGATCGCCAAGAAGGCGACCCGCGCGGCGGCTCCGAAGGCGGAGGCGTCGGCGGAGAAGCCGGCGTCATCGGCAAGGTCGGCGGCGTCAAGGCCGAAGCCGGCGGCAGCCACGCCTGCGCGTAAGCCGGCCCCGAAGAAGACCACCACGACGAAGGCGGAGTAATGGCGCACAAGAAGGGCCTCGGCTCCTCGCGCAACGGGCGCGACTCGAATCCGAAGATGCTCGGCGTGAAGATCTTCGCCGGCCAGGACGTGAAGGCCGGGATGATCCTCGTCCGCCAGCGCGGCACC
>JBKPSO010000031.1:0-9307 GCA_046735055.1 Actinomycetota bacterium | reverse complement strand
CAGCATCGCCAAGCCGACTGCCAGAGTAAGTAGAACTGGACGAGAGCGAGGTCACTGGCCTCGCGCAAGAACTTGCCATGATGCAGGACAAACCCCTGATGGAGCTAGCCGGACTCGAACCGGCGACCTCCTGGGTGCGATGAGCGTTCGCGCGCGTTGGCGGCCGTTCGCTGAAACTGCCAGTTTGCAGGGATTCTCTCGGATGCGGCCGAACCCGTCCGATCCCGAGCGAACCCTGAACGTTGCCATTGTTGCCACGCGCCTACGCTCCAAATGCCTCGGCGAGCTTCGCCCCGAGCCCGCCCCGCGGGAAGTTGCAGCCGAGGTCGCTGCCGGCGCGAGCCCAAAGCTTGGACTGATCGAACCCCTACCGACTTGCTGTGCCAGCCCGCTCGCGCAGCGCGCGCAGACGGCCTCGATCGAGCTCGTCGTAGCCGTCGTAGACGAGGATCGCGACGCGCACGCTGGCCCCGCTCAACCGAGGACCGCCTTCTGGTAGGCGCTCAGCAGCATGGCGTCGTCGATGCCGCCGTGGTGATGGAACTGGAGCCAGCTTGAGGCGTCGGCGTCGTAGCGGAAGTAGCGCGACGTTCGGATCGCGAGCGCCTGCGGCTCAGTGTCGCCGACCGTGTACGTCCCGGTCTCGCGGCCGGCGAAGAGAGCGTGGCGGTCACTCAGGTACTGAACGAAGTCGCTGAACGTCACCTCGACCCTCACGCGGCCCCGAAAGATCCTCGAGGCATAGAGCTCGACGATCTCCGCGCCCCCGCGGAGGATCCCGCCCAGCGGGTTGTTGAGCTGAGCGAGGGGATGCCCTGCGACAACTGCGGCGAGCGTCTCGGCGTCCCGGTTGTTCAGGGCGTAATAGAAGGCCTCCAGGGCCGCGAGCGCGCCCTCGAGGCCAGGGTTGGCGCTTGCCGAGCGGCGGTCACGCGAATTGGGCCCGAAGCTGAGCCGGCTCAGAGTGATCTCTTGTATGTTGGATCCTCACGTGGAGAAGACTGCCGGGGCGGGGCGAACCCAGTTGGTCGCACGGTGGTCGCCTCAGATCGCTGCGGCCGCAGTCGGCGTAAGGGCGCTGCGGTAAACGCCGAATCACACCGGCGCCCTGCGAGGAAGATCGTCACGCATCACAGGATGCCGGAGTGTGGCCTGCGTCCATTGACCCTCCTGCCTCGCCCAAGAGCCCGATCTCGATCGCCGCCTGCGGCCGCTGCTCTTAGTGAATCGCGCGGATCTCTTGAGATCTGCGCGCCAGCGAACGGGCGGTTTGTGGAGGTACTCGGCCAAACCCCGGGAAGAGTTAGCGCTTTTGGGCGTCCTTGATCGAGAGTCGCGAGTTGACGACGTCGCGATGTCTACGAGACCACGAGAAAGGAGCGACGACATGTTCATCCGAACGCGCATGGGCGTGAGCGTCGACGGGTTCGTCGCCGGAGCCCGCAGGGGCTGCTCGAGCGACTGCGAGCCGCGGGCCTGTCACGCGACGCGTTCCTGCTCGGGGGACGCTCGACCCTGCACGCTTTCATCGCGCTCGGCGCAGTCGACCGGCTCGAGCTGCTCGAGTTTCCCGTCCTCCTGGGCGAAGGCGTCCCCTTCTCACTGCCCGGCACGCCAATGCGGCGGCTGGAGCTAAAGGAGCATCATGCCTTTCCCGACGGCACCATCCGCCACGTCTACACGCTCAGTTCGGGGGGCCAACACGAAGGTTGATTGATCGAAGGAGGCATACGTGAACCCATCCTTGGGTAGCGCGACAGCAGATGACCAGGTCCCCGCCCCAGGCGCGGCGACCTTCGTGCTGGTTCCCGGCGGGTGGAAGGGTGGCTGGAACTTCCGCCCTGTCACAGACCGGCTGCGCGCCCGCGGCCATATCGTGCACGAGCTGACGCTGAGTGGCGTGGGCGAGCGCAACCACGTCCCTGCCGGCGTTGTGAATCTCGATACGCACATCGAGGACGTCGTCAACGTGTTGGAGCAGGAGGACCTGCGTGACATCGTGCTCTGCGGCCACAGCTACGGGGGCATGGTGATCGCCGGGGTGGCGGACCGCGTGCGCGAGCGCATCGCCCGGATCGTCTACATCGACGCCTATGTCCCCGATGACGGCGACTCCTGCTTTTCGCTTACGACTCCAGCCTTCCGACAGCTCTTCCTCGACGGCGCCCGCAGCGATGGACTGGCTGTCGCACCCCCGGCAGGGATGGATCGGCGGGCCACGAGCCACCCGATCGCCAGCTTCCTACAGGCGATCTCACTCAGCGGGCGCCAGAACGACGTCGCTCGCCGCGACTACGTCTACCTCTCGGGCTGGTCCGGCACGCCGTTCACGACCGTCTACGAGCGTCTACGCCAGGACGACGACTGGCATGTGCACGAACTTCCGACTGGCCACAATGGGATGGCGGAAGCGCCGGACGAACTCGCTGCCATCCTCCTCGAAGGCGTCGGCACCTGGCTGACCGTCGATTAGCGCCACTTGACTCACTTGACCGGTCTCGATCGAGGCTCGCGAGCCCAGGGAGCGGAAGCGTGAAGCAGCCGATTAGCAGCGACTTCCGATGGAGCTAGCCGGACTCGAACCGGCGACCTCCTGGGTGCGATTCGCGCCCGGTGGCGCCCGTTCGCTGAAACTGCCAGTTTGCAGGGATTCTCTAGCATGCGGCCAAACCCGAGCGATCCCGAGCGAACCGTGAGCGTTGCCATTGTTGCCACGCTTCTCCGCTCCGAGGAAGTGCTGAAGACGCTTGCCGACGAGGCTCTGCTGCGCGCGATGCGGCGTGACGATGCCGACGCCCAGAAGTGTCGGTGCCGAAAATCGCGTTTCGCCTGCAGATCAGCAATTCGGTCTGAGCGATCGGGGTTTTCGCACCCCACACGAAACGCAGCGGTGGGGGCCAGGGTGCGTCCGAGCGGCCTCGACGCTCCTGTTCAAGTTGCTTCTAGTCGTGCGGCCTCGGCTACGAGCAGGTCGAGTAGCTCGTCGACCTGGTTGAGATGCGTGCGGTAGTGCAGCACCGCGAGGCGCAGGGTGTAGTTCCCGTTGACCTCGGTTGCGGAGAGCGCCGCCCGAGCGCTCGCGAGGACGGCATCGAGCAGGCGACGGTTGAAGCCGTTCGCGTCACCCTTCTTCGGCAGGTAGCGGTACGTAACGACGGAGAGGTCGGGTTCCGGCCCCATCTCCCAACCGGGCACCGCTGAGAGCCGTGCGTGGAAGTAGCGGGCGAGCAGCAGCTTCTCTTCCAGTGCGGCACGAAAAGCGGCGATGCCGAACAACTTCAGTGGCAGCCAGAGCCGCAGCCCTCGGAACGGGCGCGAGAGCTCGATCGACAGGTCGGACGCCGACAAACCTTCGATGCCCGCACGCGCGTCGCTGAGGTAGGTCGCGCTGTAGCGGTGCGCCTCGGCGAGCTGGCGCACGTCGCGCACGATCAGCGCGCCGGATCCGAACGGAAGGAAGAGGCCCTTGTGCGGATCGAGGGCCGTCGTCTGCGAGCGATCGATGCCGGCGAGCATCTCCCGGCCATGCGCCGTCAAGAGGAAGAAGCCTCCATAGGCTGCGTCGATGTGGAGCCAGAGCCCGTACGCATCTGCGACGTCGGCGATCGGCGGAAGCGGATCGACCGAGCCGACGTTGATCGTTCCCGCGGTCGCGATCACCAGCCAGGGGTTGAGACCACTCTCGCGATCGGATCGTACGGCAGCTTCGAGTGCAGCCGGCTCCATCCGCAGCTTCTCGTCGAGTGCGACGCGGCGGACGATGCACTCACCGAGACCCGCGATGCGCAGGCCCTTCTCGACGCAGTGGTGCGTCTGCTCGGTGAGATAGACGACAGTCCGGTCAACATCGGCGGCCCTGATAGTGGCGGCGTCGCGCGCGGTGAGAATCGCCTCCAAGGTGGCGACGCTGGCGCCCGACGTCAGATCGCCGCCGGCGCTGCGCGGATAGCCGACCAGGTCGGCCATCCACCGGAGCAGCGACTGCTCAAGCGCCGCCGCGGCAGGTGCCGCGAAGCGGATGCCCGCATAGGGATTCGCGGCATCGGCTAGCAGATCGCCGAGCGCAGCCGGGAAGAGGCCACCGCCGGGAATGAACGCGAAGTGGTGTCCGGACGTCTGGTTGATGCCGCTTCGCTCAACTGAAGCGAGCGCCGCCAGCGCGGCGGCGACGCCGACTCCAGCTTCGCCGAGCGACGTGTCGTCCGATCCTGTTTCCGCGGTATAGGCCGGCTCGCCGCCGCGAGCGGATGCCGCCTCAAGAACGTGCGCGACGACTGTGCGTGACCATTCCCCCAGCCGCTGCGGATCGGGGTCGAGTTCGCGCGCTCGGCGCTCGAGATCCGCCACCTCGTCGCGAAGTGCGGAGGCTGCGTCGCTCATCGGCGGATCGTATTCGCGTACTGCGCTCGTGGCACGATCCGCCAGCCCGAACATGCGAGCCCACCGCAGTGTCCGCCAGGCGCGACGAGCAAGCGGGATCGCCGACGGCGGAGGCCGTTACGACGCTGGGCCGTCGCCGACGACGGCACCGCCGGTTCAAGGACGGTGAAGCTCGTCCAGTATGCAACGCTCTTGTTGCTCTGTCAGACAACGACACATCCCTTGCATATCTCGCACGAGGTCGCCGGAACCTCCCGCAGATCCCGCAAGACGGAGCGGCCGGAGACAAAGCCCCCGCGAGGACCTGGACACGGTCGCCCTCGGCGTTGTACGAGCGGGGGCGGCTGCGAGAGCCGCCCCCCGGGATGCATTGCTACCCGCAATCGAGACTGAGTCGGTCGAACGAGACCGTGACCTGACCGTTCGCGTTCAGCGCGAAGTGCGCCACCTCGTGGGCGATCAGACTCGAGCCGTCCGAGCCGAACACTCTGAACGTGAGCGTGAAGGTGTTGTTGGTGTTGCGCTCGTTCAGGTTGAAGTTGCCCCAGGCGGTGAAGTGGCCGCTGTAGCTGACGTTGTTCGCGTCGGTCAGCGTCGCCTTTCCCGTCTCGGTGAAAGTCGCCCAGATCTCCGTTGCCACACCGTCCTCGAGGAAGTAGGTGACGTGGGCGACGACGTTGCCGTCGGCGTCGAAGCTCGTGATCGCAGCCCCCGTGCACGGGTTGACATCGAAGTTCGGATCCGTGAACGCGCCGTGGACGTGCTGGGTCTCGGTCACGGTGGTGTGACCGGCGGCCGAGGCCGTGGCCACGAGCGCGAGCGCCGCAGCGGCGAGCGCGAGGAGTGTGAGTAGCCGTTGCATATGAATCTCCTTTCCGGCCCGACGCATCCGCGCGCTACCTCCCACTCCGGACTGGAACGATCCCCGATTCGTAGGCGAGCACAACGGCCTGCACGCGGTCGCGGAGGTCGAGCTTGGTGAGGATGTGAGCAACGTGCGTCTTCGCGGTGTGCTCGGAGACGACGAGCTCGGCGGCGATCTCGGCGTTTGACAGACCACGGGCGAGCAGGCGCAGCACCTCGAGCTCCCTTGTCGTCAGCTCGCCGACGGCCGGCGGCGGTTCCGGCGTAGCGGCGTCGGCGAAGCGTTCGATCAGGCGCCGGGTCACCGCCGGGGCGAAGAGCGAGCCGCCGTCGGCGACGATCCTGATTCCGGACACGAGCTGCTCCAGCGCCGCGCGCTGGGCCGCGCGGCCAGGGGCGCCGGGCTCGAGAACGGCGACTGGCCGCCGCTGCGCTTCCACGACCTCCGCCACACGTTCGCCAGCCACCTGATCCTCGACCTCGGCCTCGACGTGGTTCAGGTGAGCCACATCCTCGGGCACGCGCGCGTCACGACCACGCTCGACGTCTACAGCCACCTCTTCGACCAGGCCCGCCACGCGGCCGAGATCCGCGCGCGGATGGCGACCAGCGCCTTCGCGCAGCTACTCGCGCACGAGGACGCCGCCGCCGCTACCGCCAACGGAAAGGTGGTCGCCCTTCGCGCCGACGCCACTTGACTCACTTGACTCGCGCCGATCGAAGCGCGCGAGCCCCGGGAGCGCACACGGGAAGCAGCCGATTAGCAGCGACTTCCGATGGAGCTAGCCGGACTCGAACCGGCGACCTCCTGGGTGCGATGACGCCGAGCCGCGACGATCTGCGGCATGTGCGGCTTGTTCAGGCACTTTGACGCGAGCTCAGTTCGCTGAGTTTCTCTCAGTTTGGTAGCACGGTAAGTAGAACGGCCCGCCGTCCTAGGCCAACCGTCGTCAGCGTGTCAGTTTGATGGAGCTAGCCGGACAGCTTTCAAACCTTCGAGGAAGCTCCAAGGCGTACTGACTGCCGTTCGTGAACTTAGAAGCGGACCGACGAGACCGCAACCCACACGAAGTGGCGGGCCACCGTGATCCCCTTTGGGTAATGACCAGTCCGAATGATGGCCGTGACGGTGTTCGTGCGCGGATTGATTCGGGAGATCGTTCCGGCGCGTTCGTTCGTCACCCAGACGGCTCCGGCACCGACGGCCAGGGCCAGCGGTCCGTCCCCGACGTCGACGACGTCCTCGACCTCGCCCGTGAACGGATGTACTCGATACACCCGCCCCACGAGAAAGGTTGAAACCCAGACGCTCCCGAACCCGACTTCGACGTCCTTAGACCCTGTAATCGACGTCAGACGTCGTACGTTGCCCGAGGCGTCGATCCGCACGAGCCCGTCGAAAGACTCCGCGTAGGCGATTCCTTCGTGCGACGCAATCGCACCGGCTCCGACGATCGCAAACCGACGAGCCGGACGGCCGCTCGACAGATGCACTTGGTAAAGGGCATTGTCATTTGGTTCGCTCGCCCAGAGGAAGCGACGGCTGACGACACCTGGCACCGCGCGCCGGCCGGGGAGTCGAATCCGGCGCAGCGTGCCGAGTGAACCAGGGTCGACTTCAATCAAGTCGCCGGTGTCAGAGCTCCCGGTCCAAAGCGTCCCCTCCGGGCTCCCGGCCAAGCCCCAGGCGGACACCCCGAACGTCCGCACTTCCCCTACTCTGTCAACACGCGTTACGGTGCCGTCGTCAGCGTTCGCCGTGAAGATCCAGGGATCGACCGACGCGACGAAGATCGGGTCGTTCCCCACAGGGTCGACCTCGACGATCGCGTTCGTCCTCGGGTCGATCTTGACGAGGGAGTTTGGCGCGACACTCCGAGCGCCAGCCGGCCCGTTGGCACGCGTGAGTGCGATCACGGTCACCGTCGCAGCGGTTAGGACGGCGGCCGCGACCACAGCGGCGGTGCGCAGTCGCCGTCGACGCTGCACGTTGCCTCTCTCGACGACTGCGCCCGCGGCCTCGGCCAGTTCTTGCTCGCGACCGCCGATCTCCAAGGCGTCGGCGTGCGCCTCTGTCCGCAGCGACCCGAATTCGTGGGCAAGACCCGGTGTGGAAACCTGAAACAACTGCTCCGGGTCGAGTCCCTTGAGGCGATGCTCGCCTAGGTCGCGGAACTGGACGTCCTCCCCGGCATCACCGACGAGGTCCCTGGTCGTGCGCGACACCACGATCTGGCCGCCGTGAGCCGCGGATGCGATCCGCGAGGCGCGAACAACGTCGATGCCGTGATACCCGGCCTCGGCGACGCCCGGCTCACCGGTGTTGATGCCGATGCGGACGCGTACGCCTAAATCTTCGGGCCATTGCGTAGTTGTGATCACGCGCTGCAACTCGACCGCCCCGGCGACGGCGTCGCGCGCTCTCCCAAATGCGAAGAAGAACGCGTCACCCTGGTTGTCGACCTCGTGGCCGCCGCGCTTTCCCAGCGTTCTCCGCACGAGCCGGTTGTGCTGATCGAGCAGCACGCCGTACCGCTCACCGAGCTCGCGCACGAGCCGGGTCGACGCTTCGATGTCGGTGAAGACGAAGGTCACCGTCCCAGTCGGCGCAGCCACGTCAGATCGCGGGATCGGCTGGAGGGCGAGATCCAGCGCCGGATCCTGGTTGAGGATCGCCCGCTCGAGGCCCTGGAGCGGCGGCGCCGGTTCGAGACCCAACTCGTCCGCAAGGAGTCGGCGGCCTTTCTGGTAGACGGCCAAAGCCTCGGCCTGCCGGTTGCAGCGATACAGCGCCAGCATCAGCTGCGCACGAAGGCGCTCGCGGAGCGGATGTCTGCTCACCGCGCGTTCGAGCTCCGGCACGATCTCCGCGTGTCGACCGAGCCTGAGATCGGCCTCAAAAAGTTCCTCTAGCGCCAGGATCCTCAGCTCCTCGAGCCGTGCGATCTCCTCGCGCGCAAATTCCTCGAGTGCGAACTCTGGGAGCGCAGGGCCGCGCCAAAGCGCGAGCGCATCCTGAAGCCGCTGCGCAGCCTGGTGAGGATCGTCCTCGACGAGCTGCCTACCCTCGGCGAAGAGCCGCTCGAACACCCCGGCGTCGACGCGGTCGGGATCGACGGACAGTGCATATCCAGGGGCGCGGGTGAGAACCGCCTCTTCGCCGAGGGCGCGCCGTAGCTGGGAGACGCCGCGCTGAAGCGCTTTTTGCGCCGTTAACGGTGGGTGTTCGGCCCAGAGGGCCTCGATCAGATAGGCCGTCGAAAGAATTTCGTTCGGCCGTAACAACAGGACTGCGAGGAGAGCACGCGGCTTGCCTGAGCCAGGGTCGAGACGGCGTCCCTCGTTCCACACCTCGAGCGGTCCGAGGATCCGGAATTCCATTGGCGCATTGTCCGTCACCCCGTTGTTACCGGCAATGGCCCTGCTTTGACACCGGCTTGTGGGCGCGGGCTGCGATGGTGACGAGGTGACCTGCTTGCCAACGCGTCTCGCTTTCTCTGCAGCCGCCGTCGTACGCGCGGGAGCGCCGCCAGCAGCGGCGCACGAAACGCCGCCGGTATCGGGGTTCCAACTTGGGTGATGCCGGCGTCATGCGGTCCGCGTTCATCGTGGCTTCGATCTTGCTCGTGCTCGTCCCGTCCGCTGAGAGTGCAGGCGAGCGGCTGGGGTCGCACGGCCCAGGCGACCCGGGCTTTGCGTCATTCGCCGTCGATCCGGGCGACCCCCGGGTCGTGTATGCCGCCACGAGCCGCGGGATCCTCAAGAGCATCGACGGTAAGAGCTGGCGCGAGAGCAACGAAGGCTTGGAGAACAAATATGTAATCGATGTCGTCGTCGACCGTCGCCGGCCTGCGACCGTTTACGCCGCGACGGGCGGCGGCGTCTTCAAGAGCATCGACGGTGCGACGGTTTGGCATCGGACCGGCCTGACGATGGGGACCGTCACCGTCGCGATCGACGCTCAGCGCAGCGACACGGTCTACGCCGCAGCTGATTCGCACGGCATCTTCAAGAGCATCGACGGCGGTGAGACGTGGCGGCTGCTGTTCTCAGACCCCCTCGA
>JBKPSO010000030.1:0-10988 GCA_046735055.1 Actinomycetota bacterium | reverse complement strand
TGTTTCCGAGGGCCTCGAGTACGGGATCGTCGGCGTCAACACCGGGTTCATCTCGACCGAGGTCGCCCCGTTCGGCGGGGTGAAGGAGTCGGGCATCGGCCGCGAGGGCTCGAAGTACGGCATCGACGAGTGGCTCGAGCTGAAGTACCTCGCCCTCGGTGGGATCTAAGACCGAAACAGTGCCCGAAAGTCATCGGGTCCGGCTCTACGCGGTCGCCGACTGCTCGTGCGCTTCTGAGGCCCCGAGCTCGAGCTTGGTGTCAGCCTGCTCGATCACGACCGCGTCGTGCGTGGCGCAGACGACCGCGGTGCCGCGCTCGTGTGCCAGGCGCGCGAGCAGCTCGCCGACCGCTCGTGCGTTCGACTGGTCGAGGCGGGCGGTCGGCTCGTCGGCGAGCAGGAGCTCCGGCTGCGCCGCAATTGCGCGGGCGATCGCGACCCGCTGACGTTCGCCGGCGGAGAGCCGGTCGGCGCGGTGATCGAGCCGAGCGCCGAGGCCGACGTCGATGAGCGCGCCCCCCGGGTCGCCCTCGAGCCCGCGCACGAGCAGGCCGAGCTCGACGTTCTCCCGGGCGGAGAGGTGCGGCACGAGCCCCGGTTCCTGCGTGATCAGCGCGACGCTCTCGCGGCGCACGGCTGCTGCTCCGGGACGGTCGAGCGCGTCGATCTCGCGTCCTCGGACGACGACATGGCCTTCCGTCGGCCGGTCGAGCCCGGCGAGCAGGTGGAGGAGCGTCGTCTTGCCGCTTCCCGAGCGTCCGACGACAGCGGTCAAGGTGCCGGCGCGGAATGACGCCGACACGCCGAGCAGCACCGGCCGCCGCCCTCCGTTGAATCGCTTGACGACGCCGCGGAGCTCGGCGACGACCACGCCTGGCTGAGCCGCGTGCTCGTGGAACATCGCCGGCGCCGGCACCTCGAGGTTGCGGTCGAGCTCGTCGTTCGAGAGCACGAGCTCCTGCTCGCGGCGCTCCGCGTGCAGGCGGCTCGGCGAGCCCAGGGCCTCGAGCAGCGGATCGGGCAGGCGCACCCAGCCTGGGTCGGTGACGACGAGCGAGCTGCGCAGCCCGGGCCGGCCCTCCTCGACGACGCGGCCGTCCCGGACGTACACCAGCCGGTCGGCGATCGCTGCCGCCGCCTCGTCGTGGGAGACGACGAGCACGGTTGCGTCCTGCTCGCAGGCGAGCTCGTCGATCAGGCCGTAGACGATCTTCGCGTTCTCCTCGTCGAGCTCGCCGGCCGGCTCGTCCGCGAGCAGGAGTCGAGGCCGGTGGGCGAGCGCGGCGCAGAGGGCGACCCGCTGCTGCTCGCCGCCCGAGAGCGACGCGGGCCGCGCGTCGAGCCTGGCGCCCAGACCGACCCGCTCGAGGAGCGCTGCAGCGGCGGTTTGCGCCTGCCGGTGCGGAGAGCCGAGGAGCTCGAGCCCGAGGCCGACGGTGTGGACGCACGTCAGGTCGGGCGAGAGTGCGCGCGCGTAGTGCTGGTCGAGCAGGCCGAGGTTGCGGGCGCGGAACCTGGCCGCCGCTCCGGGCCCGAGCGTGCCGACGTCGGTGTCGAGGACGCGCGCGACCCCGGCCGAGAGCGTGTCGAATCCGGCGATCGTGCGCAGCAGCGTCGTCTTCCCCGAGCCACTCGGGCCGAGCACGACGACGAGCTCGCCCTCCTCGACCTGGAGCGTCAGACCCTGGAGCGCGACCGACGTCGCGCCGTCGGCGCGGTGGATCCGGAAGGCTTCGTGGACGTCGATCGCGAGCGTCAATCGAGGCTCCACGAGGCTCGCTCGGGACGGGTACCGCGGAAGGCGGCGAGTGAGGCGCCCTCGGCGACGAGCAGCGCGGCGAGGAGGAGCGCGACGATGCCGAGCCCGCCGACGAGCCAGTCGGGATCGAGCCGCAGCGGCGGCTCGGGGACGCCCGTCGTTCCGGAGACGCGGATCAGCGAGACGACGAGGCGCGTGAGCAGCACGGCGAGGCCGAGCCCTCCGGCGATCCCGAGGACGAGCAGGATCACGCCCCGCATCCGCAACTGGCGGCGCATGTCGGCCGGCGCGAGCCCCTGGGCCTCGAGGTCGAAGAAGTCGCTCTTCTCGTCATGGAGCTCGCTGACGACGCCGACCCAGAACCCGAGCACGGCCAGCACGAGCGCCACGAGCCCGGCGGCTCCGAGGGCGACCGCGGTCGCGTGCGCGAGCGGATCAACTGCCAGCTTCCGCTCCTGCGCGCTCCGCGACGCGACGACAAGGCTGGAGAACGGCGGCCGGCTCAGGGCGTCGCCGACCTCGCCCCGGTCGCCCGGTGCCGAGATCCAGACCTCGCTCGGGCCGCCCTCGCCGGGCGCGTTCGAGTTGATCGCGGTCGAGAGCCAGGGGCCGTCCGCGAGGACGAAGGGGCCCGTGTCCGCGGGCACCGAGGGCAGCCGCGTCGCGACGCCGACGACCTTCGCGTCGACGTGCGTGTCCTGGAAGTCGAGCACCGTCGTCCCGCCGACTCCCCCGGCGGCACGGGCAACGTCCGGCGAGACGACCACCGGCATCAGCCGGCCGTCCGTCGGTTGCACGGGCCGCAGGACGAGACGGAGGCCCGTGTCCTGGAACGCAAACCTGATCCTCGCCCCGTCGGGGCGGGGAAGCACGTCGCCGCCGGTCGACAGCGTCCAGTCGCGCCAGTCGGTCAGTTCCCGCCCCCCGGCGACGAGGGGACCGAGGTCGAGCTCACCCGAGGGCACGACCGAGACCTCGCCCTCGGTGTCGCGGTGCGCAAACGTGAACACCTCGCTCTCGGGCAGGGCGAGCTGGAGGCCGAGGACACGCGTCGGACCCCGCCCGATTGCGGCCGTCAACGTCCCCGGCTGCCGGGGGACGCGGCCGAGGCGGGCGAGGGAGATACGGCCGCGGTCGTCCGCGAGGATCACCCAGGCGACGAGGTCGACACCCTTCAGCCGGGCTCTGGTCGTGAGCGTTCGGGCCCCCGGCGGGAGTGCAATCCCGTACTGGCGCGGCTCGCCCTGCGCGGCGAGCTTGCGTGCGATCTCCCGGAGCGAGAGCGACGAGAAGTCGGACCGCCAGTGCAGATGCCGGATCGCGTCGGCGGGGAGGCCGAGCACGGTGGGGGAGAGCACGGCCGCACCGGCTCCCGGCGTCGTCGCGCCGACCCGGACGACCGGGTACGCGCGGGCGCCGGAGTCGGTCCGCGCGTATGAGCGGAGCGGCGCCGCGTCCAGCGGCAGGACGAGCTTGGATCCCTCGGCGACCGTGTAGTCGAGCGGCACGGAGAAGGCCGCCTGGTCGGCGGCACCGCGGGCGAGCGTCGCGCGGTAGGCGGCGGCGAAGAGAGCAAGCCCGAGCGCCACAGCGATGAACGCGCAGCTGACGACGGTGCGGGAGGGCGCACGCGCGAGCGCGAGCACGCCCAGGCGCAGCGAGAGCGAGCGGTGCCGCGTGAACCTCTCGCCTGCGCGCATCGTCGGCCCGAGCAGCCGCGCGAGGACGACGGAGACGACGAAGCAGACGAGCGCCGGCAGGATCAGGAGCAGGACGGTGTTCCCGTTCGTGACCGACTCGGGGTCGAGCGCGCCCCGGCTCAGGCCGACGACGATCGTCACGGCGGCACCCAGCGCGGCGACATCGACGAGCTGGATCCGCCGTCTCGTCGAGTCGTCGTCCCGCGTCAGCGTCGTCGCCGCGAGGACCAGCGTGACGCCGACGATGCCCCCGAGCAGCGCGGCTATCGTCCACGGCGCGAGCAGGGCGTGACCGAGGATCGCTCCCGCGGGCTGGTCCGCGCCGCCGGCGATCGCGGCGACGACAGCGGCGCCTGCCGCGACGCCCGCGAGTCCTCCCACCAGCGTCATCGCGCCGACCTCGGCTCCTAGGGTGAGCCAGGCCTGCCAGCGCCGGGCGCCGCGCGCGAGCAGGCGTCGCCGCTCGCTTGCCAGGCCCCGACGCAGGCCGATCGCAGCGATGATCGCGAAGCCGAGGAGCAGCGCGCTCGTCTCGCCGCCCACCAGCACGAGGCGGCGCGCAGCGATCTTGCCGCGCCGGTCGGCGTTCAGCAGCTCGTCGTCCGGGCTGCTCAGCCTGAACGCGGAGTCGGCCGCGTAGAGCGCCGTCTGCGCCCGGGACTCGGCGGCCAGCGTGCGGCCGATGTCCCAGGTATGCAGGCGGTCGGCGCGGAGCGGCGAGAGCCAGGAGTAGACGCGGAAGAAGGGGGCCAGAGCCGGCAGTCGCTCGACCGCCTCGACGCTCGGGGCGATGACGAGGAGCGGCGGCGCGGCCGCGCCCTCGGCCGCCGCGGAGACGTAGCCGAATTGGTTGGGATCGCGGAGCTCTGCGACGCCGACACGATTCAGGCGGATGTCCCCCTCGGCGAGCTGCTGCGGCCCACGGCCGCCGATCTCCAGGACCTCGCACCCGGCGGGGTTGCAGCTGCGCGGCAGCCGGCCGCTGCGCAGCCGCACGATCCCGGGCAGCCCGTCGATCGCCGCGATCTCGACGAGCTGCCCGCCGATCCGGAGTTGACGGAAGAAAACGACGCGCCGAATCTCGCCGGCGGCGAGCGTGCCGAGGACGCGGCGAACGGCGCGATTCTCCCGGCGATACGTTCGGCGGCTGAGTGGGATCCCGAACCGGTCGACTCGGAAGCCGCGCGTGGCGGCGGGCACGTCGGCGAGCCCTCGCCGGAGCGCCTGCTGCCTCGCGACGAGGCTGCCGCCGACGACGGCGACGACCATCGCGAACGCGAGCGCCACCCCGGCGACGACGAGCAGGGGCCGGAGGGGTCGCGCCCGCAGCCTCGCAGCCGAGACGCGAAGCGCCGCCCGTGTTGCGCCGCCCATCACCGGTGAAAAGCTTACACCGGTGTCGCGGATCCGTCCCCCTTCACTGCTCGGCCGAGCACGTAGGGCCGCACGAGCTTCGGGCCCTGTGGCGCCCGGTCCCGCTCGACCTCCTGCACGTCGAATGCGGACTCGATGCGCGGCAGCGTGTCGCGGTTGGGATGGCAGCCGAAGCAGAGGCGCCGCCAGAGCCCTTCTATCCGGTCCTGTTTCCTCGCCAGGGCGCGATCCTCCGCGCGTACGTGCTCCATGAAGAGGTAACGCCCGCCGGGCTTGAGCACGCGGCGGATCTCGGCCAGGGCACGATCCTGGTCGTCGACGGAGCAGAGGACGAATGAGGCGACGACCGTGTCGAAGGACGCATCCTCGAAGGGAAGCGCCTCCGCCGACGCACGGCTCGTCGTGATCTCCCTCCTCGCCTTCGCCGCGCGCCTTCGCGCCCGCTTCAGCATCCCGTCGACCGGATCGGTGACGGTGATCGCCGAGGCCGCAGACGGGTAGTACGGCAGGTTGAAGCCGGTGCCGGCGCCGATCTCGAGCACGCTGCCCTCCGCGGGGGCGAGCAGTTGCGTCCGTTTCTCGATCACGAAGGGCTTCTTCTCGAGCGGGCCGCCGAGCGTGTCGGTCACGAACGGCGCGATGTGCTCGCCGAGGGTCACGCGGCCAGTATCGCACTCATAGAATCGACCGAGTGATCGTCGAGCAGCGGGACTACCACGTCTTCACCGGCAAGCTGCCGGAGCTCCTGAAGGCCTACGAGACCGAGGGGATCGCGATCCAGCAGGAGCACCTCGGGGGGTTCGTCGCCGCATTCACGACCGACGTCGGCGCGCTCTCGACCTACACCTCGCTCTGGCGCTACGACAGCTACGCCGACCGCGAGGAGCGTCGCGCGCGGCTCCAGGCCGACGAGCGCTGGGGGCCGTTCCTCGCGCGGATCCAGCCGCTGATCCACACCCAGCAGAACCGGATCCTCGTCCCGACCTCGTTCTCGCCGCTCAGGTGAGGCTCGAGGGCCGCGTAGCGCTCGTCACCGGCGGCGCGCAGGGGATCGGCAAGGCGATCGCCGACGGCCTCGCCGCCGAGGGCGCGACCGTCGTGGTCGCCGACCTCAACCCACCCGGGGGCGGCATCCGCGCGGACGTCGCCGACGAGGCCGACGTCCACCGCATGGTCGACGAGACCGTCGAGCGGCACGGCCGCCTCGACGTCCTGATCAACAACGCCGGCCTCTACGCCTCGCTTCCGATGCGCCCCTTCACCGAGATTCCGCTCGAGGAGTGGCGGCAGGTGATGGATGTGAACGTCGCCTCGATGTTCCTGACGTGCCGCGCCGTCGTGCCGGTGATGCGCGAGCAGGGCGGTGGCAAGATCGTGAACATCTCGTCGGGAACGCCGTTCCGCGGCGTGCCGTTCCTGCTCCACTACGTGACGAGCAAGGGCGCGATCGTCGCGCTCACCCGAGCGCTGGCGAAGGAGCTCGGGAAGGACAACATCCACGTCAACTGCGTCGCGCCGGGGTTCACGATGACCGCGGGTGTCGAGGCGCACCCGGAGGTGGTCGAGAAGC
The DNA here is from genome assembly GCA_046735055.1 of Actinomycetota bacterium. Classification (GTDB taxonomy): domain Bacteria; phylum Actinomycetota; class Thermoleophilia; order Gaiellales; family Gaiellaceae; genus DATBLE01. The sequence goes on along the minus strand of JBKPSO010000030.1, from coordinate 4,585 downwards.
TGCGCGACGTCTCGATCGCCGCGCGGACGATCCAGCGCGACCAGCTGCCCGAAGACGTCGTCGGCGCCGTTGTCTTCCTCTGCACCCCCGGGGCGGACTTCATCACCGGGCAGACGATGGTGATCGACGGCGGGCAGTATTTCCATTGAACCTCGCCCTCTCGCGACAGGCGCACGACGCCCAGAACGCCGTCGTCCACGAGCTCGAGGATGGGACGACGCTCGTCTGGGAGCTGCTGGACGACGAACCGGCCGATGCGCTGCTCGCCGCACCGGTCGACGTCGCACCCGGCTGGCTGATGCGCCACGACCGCATCGACTTCCCGCCCGGCGGCATCGCTTACCGGCACACACACCCCGGCCCGGGCATCCGCTACCTACTGCACGGGCGGCTGCGAATCGAGTCCGGCGGCGAGACGCACGAGTACGGGCCGGGTGAGCCCTGGTTCGAGAGCGGTCCGCAGCCCGTGCTCGCGACCGCTTCTGACTCGGAGGAGACCGCGTTCGTACGCCTGCTGCTGCTGCCGCCGGAGTGGGCGGGCAAGCGGACGATCCGCTACGTCGACCCGGCGGACGAGGACCGGCCGAAGCTACAGCGCCCTACCGTGTACGGCGAGTACCCCGTGGCCTTTTGACTCGGACCGCCGCGCGCATCCTCGTCGACCAGCTGCTCGTCCACGGGGTCGACACCGCGTACTGCGTACCCGGCGAGAGCTACCTCGGCGTCCTCGACGCAATCGGCGAGGCGCCGATTCGTCTCGTCACGACGCGCCACGAGGCCGGCGCCGCGAACATGGCGGACGCCTACGGAAAGCTGACCGGGAGCCCCGGGATCTGCCTCGTCACCCGCGCGCCGGGCGCGACTCACGCCGCGGTCGGGATCCACACCGCGTACCAGGACTCGACGCCGCTCGTCCTCTTCGTCGGCCAGGTTCCCCGCCGGCACCTCGGCCGCGAGGCGTTCCAGGAGCTCGACTACGCGCGCATGTTCGGGGAGATGGCGAAGCTCGTCGCAACGGCCGACGACGCAGCCGTGCTCCCCGAGCTCCTCTCCCATGCATTCCACACGGCGACCTCCGGCCGGCCGGGCCCGGTGGTGATCGCGGTGCCCGAGGACGTGCAGGCCGACGAGGCGGACGTGGCAGACGCGGAGCCCTACCACCGCGTGCAGGCGTCGCCGGCGGCGGCGGACATCGACCGGGCGCTCGAACTCCTCGCCGGGGCGGAGCAGCCGCTGATCGTCATCGGGGGCGGAGGCTGGAGCGAGCAGGCGGGTCGCGACGTGCTCGCCTTCGCCGAGGCCTCGAACGTGCCGGTCGCCGCCTCGTTCCGGCGGCAGGACTACGTCGACAACGGCTCGCCGGTCTATGCCGGCCCGCTGACGATCGGGATGGATCCCGCACTCGCCCAGCGAGTCAAGGACGCCGATGTCCTGCTCGCGCTCGGCACCCGGCTCGGCGAGATCGCGACCCAGCGGTATTCGCTGCTCGACCCGCCGCGTCCGACGCAGACGCTGATCCACGTGCACGCCGACCCGGACGAGCTCGGCCGCGTCTACGAGGCCGAGCTGCCGATCGTCTCCGGCTCGGCGCAGTTCGCCGCCGCGCTGCGGCCGGTCGACGGGCCGCACCGCGCCGCGTGGGTTGAGGAGGCGAGGCGCGACTACCTCGCGAACCTCCGCAATGACCCCGTTCCGAGCGAGGTCGACATGGGCGACGTGATTGCCCACCTGCGCGAGCGCCTCCCGGAGGACGCGGTGCTGACGAACGGGGCGGGGAACTACACGGTCTGGTGCCACCGGTTCTACGAGTTTCACCGGTACGGGACGCAGCTCGCGCCGTGTGCGGGCGCGATGGGCTACGGGATCCCGGCCGCGATCGCGGCCAAGCTCCTCCACCCGGAGCGCCCGGTCGTCTGCGTCTCGGGCGACGGCGACTTCCTGATGAGCGGCCACGAGCTCGCGACGGCAGCCCAGTACGACGCCGCGATCGTCGTGCTCCTCGTCAACAACGGGATGCTCGGGACGATCCGCATGCACCAGGAGCGCCAGTTCGGGCGCGGGGTGGCCACCGACCTCGTGAACCCGGACTTCGTCGCGTACGGCAAGGCGTTCGGCGCGCACGCGGCGCTGGTCGAGCGGACAGAGGACTTCCCGGCAGCATTCGAGGACGCGCTCGGCGCCGGCCGGCCGGCGGTGCTCGAGCTCCGCGTCGATCCGGAGGCGATCACTCCGCGCGCGCGGCTCTCGCAGCTCCGTCCGTGAGGGACTCGGCGCCGCGCGCGGCCCGGAGGCTGCGCGGTAGCGTCTCGTCATGCGAGACCTGCTGCACGAGACCGCCGATCTCGCGGCTGACTTCCTGGAGTCGCTCCCGGAGCGCCCGGTCTTGCCGCCGGTCGACCTGGAAGCGCTACGCGGGCGGATGGGCGGGCCGGTGCCCGAGGGGCCAACCGACCCGCACGAGGTGGTCGCGGAGCTCGCGTCCGTCGGTAGCGACGCGGCCGTCGCAAGCCCGAGCGGCCGCTACTTCGGCTTCGTCATCGGGGGCGCCGTTCCGGCAGCTCTCGCCGCCGACTGGCTGACCTCGACCTGGGACCAGAACGCCGGCCTGTACGTCATCGGGCCAGCGGCGGCGGTTGCCGAGGAGGTCGTCGGCACCTGGCTCGCCGACCTCCTCCGACTGCCACGCGCGACCTCGTTTGCCTTCGTCACCGGCACGCAGATGGCGCACGCGACCGTACTCGCGGCGGCGCGTAACCACGTCCTCGCCGAGGCGGGCTGGGACGTCGAGCAGGACGGTCTCGTCGGTGCTCCTAGGATCCGCGTCCTCGCCGGCGCAAAGGTGCACTCGACGCTGCCCCGCGCACTCCGCCTGATCGGCCTCGGCACCGGCTCGATCGTCTCGATCGAGGTCGACGCCCAGGGCCGCATCCGACCGGACGCCCTTCGCGAGGCGCTCGCGGCAGGCGAGGGGCCGACGATCGTCTGCGCGCAGGCGGGCGAGGTCAACACCGGCTCGTTCGACCCTTTCGGGCCGATCGCCGATGCCTCCGAAGAGGCCGGCGCCTGGCTGCACGTCGACGGCGCCTTCGGCCTGTGGGCCGCCGCGACGCCGCGCTTCGCGCACCTGACCGCCGGAGCCGAGCGCGCCGACTCGTGGGCGGTCGACGGGCACAAGTGGCTGAACGTCCCGTACGACTCGGGGATCGCGCTCTGCGCGCGGCCCGAGCCGCACAAGCGGGCGATGTCGGCGCGCGCCGAGTACCTGATCCATTCCGACGAGGGCGGGCCCCGGGACGAGGTCGACTGGACGCCGGAGTTCTCGCGCCGCGCCCGCGGGTTCACGGTCTACGCCGCGATCCGTTCACTCGGCCGCTCCGGAATCGCGAAGATGATCGAGCGCGGCTGCGATCACGCCGCCCGCTTCGCACGCGAGACCGCCACGGTCCCCGGCGCCGAAGTGCTGAACGAGGTCGTCCTCAACCAGGTGCTCTTCCGGTTCGAGTCGGACGAGCGTACGACCCAGATCCTCGGCCGCGTCCAGCAGAGCGGCGAGGCGTGGATGAGCGGCACCGCCTGGGACGAGCGCCAGGCGATCCGTCTCTCCGTCAGCAACTGGCAGACGAGCGATGAGGACATCGACCGGACGCTCGCAGCCTTTCGCACGGCGGCGGCATGAGGGACCTCGCCATCCGCCTCCGCGCCGTTGTCAAGCGCTACGGGGCGATCACGGCCGTGAACGGGCTCGACCTCGACGTGCCGTACGGCACCTGCGTCGGGCTCCTCGGGCCGAACGGAGCAGGCAAGTCGACGACAATGCGGCTGCTGACCGCCCAGGCGATCGCCGACGAGGGCGAACTCGAGGTGCTCGGCTTCGAGCTTCCGCAGGAGTCGAAGCAGGCGCGGGCCCAATGCGGGGTCTCGCCGCAGCTCGACAACCTCGACGTCACGCTGACGGTCGAGCAGAACCTGCGCGTGTTCGCGCATCTCTACCGCGTCGGCCGGCACGAGCGGCGCCAGGCGATCGAGCGCGCGCTCGAGATCGCCAACCTGACCGACCGTCGCGACACGCGCGTCGACAAGCTCTCGGGCGGGATGCGCCGCCGGCTGCTGATCGCGCGGGCGCTCGTCCACCGGCCGCGGCTGATCCTGCTCGACGAGCCGACGGTCGGGCTCGACCCGCAGGTGCGGCAGGAGCTCTGGGCGCTGATCGACGCGCTGCGCGCGGAGGGCACGACGATCCTGATGTCGACGCACTACATCGAGGAGGCCCAGCGCCTTGCGGACACGGTGCTGATCATGTCCCACGGCCGGGCGGTCGCTGCCGGCCCGCCGAACGACCTCGTGGCCGAGCACGCGGGGAGCGAGGCGGTCGAGGTGTTCGGTCCGCCGGCGACGCTCGCGGAGGTCGAGACATCAGCCCGCGCGGTGGGCTTCAGCACGCGGCGCACCGGCACCAGCGTCTCGATCTTCCGGATCGACCAGGCGAACGGCGACGTGCCCGACGGCGAACGGCGGCCGGCGAACCTCGAGGACGTGTTCGTCCTCCTGACCGGGGAGCAGATCGACTGATGGCGGTCGTGGCCGC
>JBKPSO010000029.1:0-4876 GCA_046735055.1 Actinomycetota bacterium | reverse complement strand
TTGAACGTGCCGACGTGCAGCCCGCTCGGCGGGATCGCCGCACTCGCGTGTTACCGCGATCTCGAGCGCGCGCATGCCGAGCCGTACGTCGTCTACGGCGCGGTCCTGCACGCCGGCTCGAGGATCGTCCTCGAGTACTGGTACTGGTACTGGTACGACTTCTGGAGCGGAACCTTCCCGGCAACCGACTACGTCTGGCAGGCGCACGAAGGTGACTGGGAAGTCGTAACCGTCGAGCTGAGCTCGGCGCAGGCGCCGCTCTCGGTCGGGTACAGCCGCCACAGCTGCGGCAAGGTCCGCACTTGGGCGAGGGCGCCGAAGTGGCGAGACACGTCGCATCCGCTCGTCTTCGTCGCGCTGGGCTCGCATGCGGACTACTTCAGCGCAGGCCCGCTCCAGATCGACCTTCGGAAGCAGTGCTATCCGGAGCTCGGGGCGGCGGTCTTGCGCGCCTACCTCTCGCCGGTGCTGGAGTACACCGGCCACGGCGCAGCGCTCGGCCCGCCGCTACCCGGCATCACACAGGCGCGGATCGTGCGCCTCACGGCGCGGTCACCGCAATGGGCGGCGTTCCCCGGCTACTGGGGAGAGATCAACCTCTTCCACGCTCCCAATCCGATCGGTACGCAGGTCGCAGGACCGGCCCCACGCTCGCCGCGCTTCCACGACGTCTGGACCCACCCCCTGCTCACGCTCGAGCGCTGGCCTTAGTACCACCGCCCCCGCACGAAGCCGCCGAACGCGATCAGGCCGATCAGGACGATGATCAGTCCGAGCCAGAGGCTCCAGATGAGCGCGACGATGATCCCGATGATCACGAGGATCCCGCCGAGGCTGATCCCGCCGACTCCGCCACGCCGTCCGCGGTCAACTGCCATGACATCTCCTTTCGCCGGTTCCGTAGACCGCGCGGATTCTTTACAGGTTCAGCTTCCCCAAAACGGACGCACCTCGATTGTCCCGATCTGGGCGACCGGATGCCCGGCCGCGATCTCGACCGCCTCGTCCAGGCTCCCCGCCTCGATGATGTCGAAGCCGCCGACGAGCTCCTTCGTCTCCGCGAACGGTCCGTCGGTGACGAGCTTGTTGCCGCCCCGCACGCGCACCGACCGTGCGCGACGCGGCGGCGCGAGCTGATCGCCCGTCAACCACTGCCCGCGGGCCTGGAGGTCGTCGAGCCACGGGAAGCTCTCGTTGTCGCGCGCTTCTCCCGGCTTCGGCTCCTCTTGCGCGTTCATCTGCTCGGCGCTCCAGCAGACCAGCAGCATGTACTTCATCTCCGCCTCCTGATGTCGTTGACGCAGCTACGACGAAGACGGGCGGCGCGAATCGACATTTAGTCGAGCGGAGCCGTGCGTCCGCAGCGCGGACAGAACCACTCGGTCACCGGCTGCGCGTGCGAGCCCTTCTGTCCGGGGCGTGACTGCGCGTTCGCCCACCGCGTACGGAGGCGCATCGGGCCGTGGCCGCGCGGACACTCCGGCGCCTCGGTCTCCTCCTGTTCCTGTGCGGGCTCGTCGGGCACGCGGCCCATCCTAGGTGCCTAGGAAGAGACGGGCGGCGGTTTGATGTCCGGCGCGCCGCCGGTGGCAACGCGCAGCGCGGGCAACGACGGAAGATTGAACGGCGACGGCTCCGGCTCGGGTGCAGGCTGCGGTTCCGGGGCCAGTGCCTGCGGTTCCCGCGCGACCACAATGGGCGCGGCCGTCGCGAGCTCGCGGATCTGCTCGTGGATCTCGTGGATCTCGCGCATGGCGTCGGCCATCGCGCGCGCGTGCTTCGCGCCTTCGACCTGTGCGAGCGCGGTCTGGCCCTGGAGGCGGCAAAGCGTGGAGCGCGTGTCGCCGACGACGTAGCCGACGACGCCGCCGAGCAGCGCGCCGAGCAGCATCGTCGCGAACCCGAACGCCTGCGGAATCGGCCAGTGGGCGCCGATCGGCGTCAACGGCGTCGCGCCGAACATCGCGCCGAGGACGACGCCCCCGGCAACGCAGCCCGTGAAGATCGCGCTTGCCTTGCGATAGGCAGCCTCGGCCGAGCGCTCGAGGACGCGCGGGTCGAAATCAGGGAGATCGTGCGCCGCCACGAGTCAGGAAATCGGCCGCCACGGCATCTTTCTTGAGTGTGTGGCGGCTTTCTATGACTTTCAGCCGGGATCTGCTTCCATGGGAGCGATGGCCGGTTTCCTAGCAACCGTCCTCATCTGCGACGACGAGCCGTCACTCCGGGAGCTGATTCGGATCAGCCTCGACGGTCCGTACGAGTTCGTGGAGGCCGACGACGGCGAGCGATCGCTCGAATTGGCGCGCCTTGTGCGCCCCGACGTGATGATCCTGGACCTGATGATGCCGCGCCGAAGTGGTCTCGACGTGCTCAGCGTCGTGCGTCAGGAGGAAGAGCTGGCCGACACCCGTGTCATCGTCCTCACTGCCCAACCCGCGACGCGTGAGCAGGCGCTGCGCGCCGGCGCCGACATCGTGATGGTCAAGCCTTTCGAGCCCGAGCAAATAGCGGCCGCCGTGGAGGAGGTACTCGCAGACAAAGCATGAGTGAGCCTCCGAGCGTCACGGGCAGGAAGGAAGAGCGGAGGAGCTGGTGGGCACGTTCGGGCCTCGCGGTCCGCATCGCCGTGTCCGCCACGCTCGTGGGCGCCGGCCTGGCGCTCGTCTTCGCCGTGCTTTTCCTCGCGATCACAGGCCTGCGTCACCGCTCGCTCGAGGCACGCCACTCGCAGCAGGTGATCGCGACGGCGAACCACTTGCAAACGCTCGTCATCGACTTGGAGACAGGCATCCGCGGGTTCGCGATCACCCGAGACGAGACCTTTCTCCAGCCCTGGTCGGATGCCGGAAAGCAATACCCGGGGTTTACGAACCGGCTCGTGCAGCTCACCGCGGGTGACCGGCTCCAGCACACGCGCGCCATCGGAATCAAGCGGGCGATCGACCAGTACTTCCATTACTCCGTCCCACTGGTCGGCTTTCTGCGGCGCAATCCAGGGTTGACGGCGAAATACGCCACGGCACCGACTGGCCGCATGCAGGTCGACGACATCCGTACCCGTTTCAGCCGATTCCTTGCCACGGAGGGCAGCTTCGGCGACGCGCGAGACAACCGGGCGCGCACCACTGCGCAGCACGCGCTCGTAGTCGGAGGAATCGGCCTCGCCGCCGCGCTGCTCCTCATCCTGCTCGGGGCGCTCTACGTGAATCGTGCAGTCGCAGAGCCCGTCCGTTCTGCGGCAGAGGCGGCGGCCCGTGTGGCCGGCGGTGACTTCTCGGACAGGCTGCGGGAGGACGGTCCCGGCGAAGTCGGTCAGCTCGAGCGGTCGTTCAACACAATGGCCGCATCGTTGGAGCGCACGCTGGCCGACCTCGAAGAACGCAACCGCACGCTCGTGGAGAGCGAGCAGACGAAGAGCGAGCTCGTCAGCAACGTCTCGCACGAGCTGCGCACGCCGCTGGCGAGCGTGCTCGGCTTCTCCTCCCTGATGCTCGACCGCGACCTGCCGCCCGAAGAGATGCGCCGATACCTCGAGGTCATTCGCACCGAGGCGCGCCGGCTCGCGGAGCTGCTCAACGATCTCCTCGACATCCAGCGCATCGAGCAGGGCACGATCGAGCTCCGGCTCGAGGAGGTCGAGTTGAACGACCTCCTGGCCGCGCAGGTCACGCTCTACTCGGCGCAGAGCGAGAACCACGAGCTGCGCCTCGATCCCGCCGACGACTCTCTCGTCGTCTACGCCGATCGCGATCGGCTCGCGCAGGTGATCGGGAACCTTCTCTCGAACGCGATCAAGTACTCACCGGAGGGGGGCGACGTCGCCGTGAGCGCATCGCTCGTCGGCGACGAGGCGTGGGTCTGGGTGCGTGACGAGGGCCTCGGCATCCCGGCCAAACATCAGCAACGCATCTTCACGAAGTTCTTCCGCGGCGACGTCGGCCGCGAGCGTGGGATCAGCGGGACCGGGCTCGGGCTCGTGCTGGCGCGTCAGATCGTCGAGGCGCACGGCGGCGAGATCGGCTTCGAGAGCGCCGACGGCGAAGGCTCGACCTTCTGGCTGCAGCTGCCCGCGGCCGCTTCCGATGGCCGCCTAGCAGCCCGCGACGATCCTGAGGCCCGTTACAGGGTGTAGCTCCGCGCCGTTGGGCGCGGCGCCCCGCGAGGGGCCTTTGGGCCCCCAGAACCCGATTCCGCGGACGAAGAAGATCGCGCCGAGCGACTGCCAGTTCGACGTCGCCCTGCCGCACTTGTCGACGAACAGATGCCATGCGGCCGTGATGTCGGCGCGGTGAAGTGATCTCGCAGACAGGCAGCCGGGTGAAGGAATGACTGCGTTGATGTACACGGGGTCGTCAAACAGCACCAGTCGCACGGATCCGGTCGCGTCGAGCTTGAACGACGTGACCTGCGCCGGAACTTCCCAGGTGTGCAGCTGGAACGCGGTCGAGCGTCGCGTCGGCGGACGCCCCGGGCCTCGGCGGTCACGGATCGACGCGATCGTCGTCGTTTGTGGTTTGGTGCTCACTAGCCGGCGGCGCAGGTCGCTGAATGTCTTCAGCCGCCAGGTCAGGCCGCCGCAGCGGGCCGCGCTCGGCGCAGACGAATGGTTCCCCGCGGCAGCGGCTGTGGCCGCCCCGGCCGCAAGAATGATCAGGGCGAAGAGTCCAGCGCGTTTCATGTTCCCGGCGGCTGAGATCGTACGCTCCTCCGGCCGCACGGTCTACCCTGGAGTCGCGCGGGCGTGGCGGAATTGGCAAACGCGCTGGGTTTAGGTCCCAGTGGGGCGTAAGTCCCTTACAGGTTCAAGTCCTGTCGCCCGCATTCGAAGAATGCCGTCCGCGAAGCGGACCGGTGGAAGGGGTCTGGGGAAACC
>JBKPSO010000028.1:0-12308 GCA_046735055.1 Actinomycetota bacterium | reverse complement strand
GAGGCCTACGGAGTCGCATCGAACATCGCCGTCGTGCCGTTCGAGATCCGCGACTGAAATGCACCGCCCCATATCGGCCCGAGCCAGCCGCTGATCTCGGCGGTTGGCCCGGGCCGCGGGCTGTCGTGCCGGCGACCGCAGGACACAGGCCCTCATCGCTTGCTTGTGGTTTTGCTTGTTCTTTGAAATCTGAGAGTCCGCCCGCGCGCAGTGATCGCGGGCGTCGACCGGCGCGGTTCGTAGCGTCGGCTGGTGGCTGACCACCGCCGGGAGAGCGCCCTCGTCGCTTGCCGCGCAGACGGCCCGCATGAGACTTGCGCCTCCCGGCGGTGTGAGGCACCCGGAGCGGCGACAGGGCGTTGCCCCACCGAGGGCCCGTCTATGAGCATCCGCCACGGTACCGAGCCGGTCGGCCCGCGTTCGGCAATCCGATTCAAGGAGGATCGATGCAGGAGTGCACCGCCGGGCTTGACCTGGCCAGCGAGGAGCACCGTCTCGCGATCGTCGAAAGCAACGGGCGCCGGCTGCAGGAGCGGCGAGTCGCACACAGCGAGGACGGAATCGACGCGCTCGTCCGCAACCTCGCCGTCCTGCGCGTCGCGCGGTCGCGATCGAACACCGAACGGGCTGGTCGTCGACCGGCTGCTCGACGCCGGCATCGCCGTCGTCGCCGTCCATCCCAACCAGCTGGCCGCGGCCCGTGACCGCTACCGCACCGGCGGCGGCAAGTCGGACGGCTTCGACGTAAGTCTTGGCCGAACTCGCCCGCACCGACATGCACCGCTTGCGGCTGCTCGAGCCCGACGGCGACGAGACGAAAGCGCTGCGGGCGCTGACCCGCGCCCGCGAGGACCTGGTCGAACAGAAGGTCGCGCTCGCCAACCAACTGCGCGCCCAGCTTGATGCCTTCTGGCCCGGCGCCAAACGGATCTTCGCCGACGTCGACTCGCCGATCGCGCTCGCCTTCCTCGACCGCTACCCCAGCCCGGCCGACGCGCGCGGCCTCGGCGCCAAACGGCTCGCCGGCTTCCTCGCCCGCAACGGCTACAGCGGCCGCCGAAGCGCCGACGAGCTGCTCGAACGGCTCCGCACCGCCGCCGCCGGCCGCGCCGGCGAAGCAGAGCTCGAGGCGCGCCGCGCCGTCGTGCTCGCCCTGGTCGCCGCGCTCAAACCGCTCGTCGAGCAGATCCGGCTCCTGACCAGCCAGATCGCGGGCGCCATCCACGCCCACGACGACGGCCAGATCTTCCTCTCCCTCTTCCGCGACCCCAAGAGCGTCGTCACCGCCGCCGAACTGCTGGCCGAGATCCGGCCAAGGGTTGACACAGGACGTCTCATGCCTCAGGACGCTTCGGGCCGTTACGTCGTACGCTTCATCACATGGCCGTGTTCGTCGGTCGTGTGGACGAGCTCGCTGCGCTGAGCGAAGTCGCCGCCGCGGCTGCAAGTGGTAATGCCGCCGTTGCCCTGGTCGTGGGCGATCCCGGCAGCGGCAAGAGTCGGCTTTTGGCGGAGGCCACTGCACGGATTCGAGTGACGAGCGTGTTCCGGGTTGTTGGGTATGAGCCCGAGTCCGATGTGCCGCTGGCCGCGGCCTCGGAGCTGCTGCGCAGTCTCGCTGGCGCAGGTCTGGACGGGCATCGTCTCGACGGACTCTTGCTGGGCGACGCCAACGGGGAGAACTCACCGCTCGAGCCTGTTCGCATCTTCGAGGCCGCGTACCGCGCGCTCCGTGCGGCGGGGCCGGCTCTCGTCCTCGTCGACGACTTGCAGTGGGTGGACGAGCTCTCGCTGGCGCTCTGCCACTACCTTGTGCGGGCGGCCGACGCGAACGCGCAGTCGCTGGCGTTGATCGCGGCGGGGCGCCCATCTCCGAACCTCACCTCACTCTCGGACTCGCTCTCCCACTTCCTGGCACCCGAGCGCGTTCGTCAGCTCGAGCTGGGCCCGCTGGCGGACGATGAGGCGCTCACACTGGCGAAGGCGATTGCCCCCGGAACAGGCGACGAGACGGCGCGTGTGTTCGCTGCGAAGTCCGGCGGGTCGCCCTTCTGGCTGGAGGCCCTCGCCCGAAGCGATGGAGCGGAGATCGATGCCGGCCGCCTGGTCACCGTTCGCCTCCGCGGAGCCGGTGCCGACGCAGGTGCGCTGCTCGCGCTGCTCGCGGTCGCTGCGCGCCCGCTGACGCTCGCCGACACAGCGACTCTCGCCGAGTGGGAACCGGCAAGGGCCGAGCAAGCTGCGCGCGAGCTCGTGGTGCGCGGCGTCGCCGCGGAGTCGGCAGGCATGTTCCGGCTGGCGCACGATCTGATTCGCGCCGCCGCATCGGCCGAGATCGGCGACGACCGCCGCCGCGAGCTCCACCGGCGCCTCGGCGACTGGCTTGCGCGACTGGCCGGGAACGACGTCCGGCGGCTTCGCGAGGCCGTCGGTCACATCCGTGCCGCGGGTGGTCAGCCCCTCGAGCTCGCAAACCGGCTCGTGCAGTCCTCCCACCGGACGCTTCTCGGGAGCGAAGGGCTGCTTCTCCTCGGGTCGATCGCGGACGAAGCCGACCCGCTGGAGGCGGAGACGCTCCTATTGGACGAGGGAATCGCAACGCTCGCGGCCGAACTCGGCGAGCACGAGCAGGCGCTCGAGCGCTGGTCGCTCGTCGCGGAGCGTGACGAGCATCCGGAAGGGCGGGCTTCGGCGCTCCTCGCGGCCTCGCGGGCCGCGTACGGCCTCGGGCGGGCGCCGGTCGCGCGCGACCTCCTGGAGCAGAGTCGCGGAATCGAGACGACAGACCGGATTCTCCGGCTCGAGCAGACGGCGCAAGACGCAGCAATCCTTCTCTGGCTCGAGCAGCGGACGGAGGAGGGGCGGGCGGTCGCACGGGAGGCGGTGGCAGAAGCGACGCGTCTCGTCGATTCGGCCGGAGGCGTCCAGGCGCTGCAAGCGCACAGGCGTCGCGTCTATGCCGACGTGCTTCGGCTCGATTACGAGGCGGCGGTGATGGGGGGCGGCCCTGCTGCGATACTGCGCACCGCGGAGGCACGCGAAGCCGCCGCTCGGCACGTCGACCTCGAGTCGTTCCTGAGCGCGTCGCTCGCGGTCTGCTCTGCGCTTCGCCTGAACGGCCGCGTCAAAGACGCGATTGCGCGCGGTCGTCGTGTCTGGAGCGAAGCCCAGCGGCACCTGTTCCCGCGTTTGCTGGTGGACGCCGGCTTCTGGCACTCCCGGGCGCTTGCGTGGCACGGTGACCTCGTCGAGGCGGAGCGCATCGTTCGGCAGGCGGCGGAAGTCGCGGCCCGCGCCGGCGACGTGCCGCGCGCTCGGCATCGCGTCCTTCGGGCGGAGTGTGCGATCGGCCTGGAGCGCGGACGGCCACGGGACGAGCTGCGGCGGCTCGAGGCGACGGAGGAGCCGAACGAGCACCAGCGGATCATGCTCCACGGCGACCTCGCGCTTTGGCGCGCGCGGCTAGACGGGCCGGCCGCCGAGTCGGCCGTCCTCGACCAGATCGCGAAGGGGGAGGCCTGCGTGGACGCCGTCGGCTGCACGCGATGCCTCGGCGAACTACTGCTCTTCTCAGCCGAGGCGCTTGCCCGCATCGGCCACGAGCTGGACGCGCACGACGCTCTGGCTCGCTGGGACGACGTGGAAGCGCACGACGTACTGGACGAAACGCTCCGTCTGCATGCAGGAGGGCTCGCCGAAAGAGAGCCCTCGACCCGCGCCGTCAGGCTCGAGGCGGCGCTGGTGTCGGCGGAACAATTCGAATTCGGGCTGCCGGCACTCTGGATCCGGCTCGACCTTGGCCGCGCGCTCGCCGCGATCGGTGACGAGCGGGCCGTCGCCCAGCTGGAAGCGCTGGCGGCGGTCGCCTCCGAGCGCGGCGCGCTCACGGTCGTTGAGCTGGCCGAGCAGGAGCTGCGCTTGCTCGGGGTGAGGACGTGGCACCGGGGCACGGCAGCGGAGGGGCTCACAGAACGTGAGCGCGAGATCGCGCTCCTGATCGCAGGCGGCGCGAGCAACCCAGAGATCGCCCAGCAGCTCTTCCTGTCGCGAAAGACGATCGAGCGGCACGTCTCCAATGTGCTGAGGAAGGTCGGCGCGCGTAACCGAGCCGAACTCGCCGCGCGGGTGGCAGAGCTCGAAGTCGAGGGAGTTCACCGATGATCCGAGGGAGCCTCCCCGCCTAGCGTCGTCCACGGACTTCTCCTCACCTACGAAGGAGCGGAGCGTGGCGATGATGGTGCTGCTTCTCGACGACGTTGACGGCGCGTTCGCCGTCCGCGAGGACGAGATCTCGGAACTCGCGCAACTCGGCGTCACGAGCGTCCACGTCCTCCGCGACGAGCAGCTGGTCGGAGTCGTCCTCGAGGGGTGGCTGTTCGATCCAGCGAGGTCAGGCCAGGCCGCCGCCAAGACGGTCGGCACCAGGGCCGTGCGGACGCTCCGCCCCCTCATACACATGGCGGTCCCCGCCACGAGCCAAGGAGGTCGAGATGGTGGAAAGAGCTCGTTCACGTAGGGTCGGGTGGGCACGCCCGTTCCTGGTGCTTGTCACGCTCGTCGCAGTCGCTGTGTCGCCAGCTGCCGCGCCGGCCGCAAACGCACCGATCGAGGTGACGTTCGTGAAAGTCTGGACGGCTCCCGGCTACTACGCAGGAAGCACCGGAGACGGCGGCACGATCGAGATGTGGGTCTCGAATTCCTCCGTGACGGGGAGCATCCAGCACTTCGACGTCACCCTGCGGGCGTCGCTCTCGGACAACCGATCGTTCACCGCGATGCTCGAGGGAACGTTCAACTTCAGCACGCTGGGGACCCTCCTGACCGGCGTCGTGACGGAGGGATGGCTCGCCGGCGCCCAGGTACGGGAACAGGGCGCGCTTGTAAACGACAACCCCCTCACCTTCGCGGGAACGCTCTCGCTCATGCCGGCGAGCGCCTGAACGATGGCAAGGTCCTTCGCGAGGTGGGGGTTCCGGGCGATGGGTGGAGATCGCGGTCTCACTCAGAGGGGGAGAGTCTCGACGCCGGGCAGCAGACGATGCGCGGGACCAGGGGGCGGCCGTAGCGCCGCCCCCACCACCTCACCAGCCGAACAGCACTAAGGACGTATCCCGCTAGGCAGGAACCCGGCGTGCGATGGCGAAGTCGACGGTTCCCCTTCATGCCGTTCCGACCGGCGAATGTCAGATTGATCCACCGTCGCTGCTCCGGACGCTCCGCTGCTCCAGGCCGAGAGGACAACCCATCCACCGAGCGTCACCTCTTGACCTTTCGCTCCATGTCAGAGCGCCTTTCAGAAAGAGGGTTTCGGTCGCTCAGCAAGCTGAGGGTTGGTATCTGGAGCGTCGGGGCCAGTGGGTCGTCGGGCTCGGCTCGCTCGCCTTGCGCGCGACCTAGACTCGTGTGCCTATGAGCCTTCTTCCTCGCATAAGTGCTGTGACGCTCGCCTGCCGGGACATCGGGCGGATGGCAGCGTTCTACCGCCAGTTTGGCTGGCCGGAGGCGCCGACGAGCGTGCCGGAACACGTCGTCTTCCAGTGCACGAACGGCGTTGTGCTCGGGCTGTTTTCGGACACGAGGTTTGAGGAACGGTTCGGTCGCGTCGCAGACGGGTTTCGCGGCGTGTCGGTCACGGTTGCCTGCGAGGACGCCGAGGCTGTCGATCGGGCACACGAGCGGGTGCGCGAGTTCGACGATGTCTTCGATCTCGACGAGCGGCCGGATGAATCGGGCTGGGGCTGCGGTTTCAGCTTCCGCGGTCCCGAGGGCAACGTCCGGGACGTTGCCTTCAAATACGGCTCCGAGTTCGACCACCGTGGCGGTTTCGTCTATCCGTGACCGGGGACCCGCTCAAGGTGTTCGGTCGGGTCACGGCGTTCGGTCGCAGAGAGACGAGAAGCCGGATAGCTCGACTCTCTCGACCAATAAGGCCCCTGTTTGCAGGCGCTTTTGCGGAATCTAGTTGAGGGAGTCGGATACCCCCCTTCATAAGAAGGACCCGCTGGTCGGCGGCGAAGCGGGCTGCGTCCACTTCGACTGGGAGGATGGGGCGCAGATGGCGAGGCCGTTGGTGTCGCACGAGCTGTGGGAGTTGATCGAGCCGCTGATCCCGAAGGTGCCGCGGCGGCATCGCTTTCCGGGGCGCAAGCGGCTGGACGATCGCAAGGTGTTGACGGGGATCTTGTTCGTGTTGCGGACGGGGATCCCGCGGGAGTACCTGCCGCAGGAAATGGGCTGCGGCTCCGGGGTGACCTGCTGGCGCCGGTTGCGCGAGTGGCAGGAGGCGGGCGTGTGGCAGCGGCTGCACGAGCTGCTCTTGGCGAAGCTGCACGAGGCGGATCTGATCGACTGGTCGCGGGCGGCGATCGACGTTCGCACGTGCGGACGTTTGGAGGGCGACAAGACCGGCCCGAGCCCCGTCGACCGCTCAAGAAACGGCTCCAAGCATCACGTAATCGTCTGCGGGCGCGGCACGCCGCTGGCCTGCTCGCTCACGGGCGGCAACCGCAACGACATCACCCAGCTGATGCCGCTCGTCGATGCCATCCCGCCGGTGCGCGGAGGGCGCGGCCGCCCGCGCCGTCGGCCGCGCAGCCTCTTCGGCGACCGTGCCTACCACTCCCGCGAGAGCCGTAGCGAACTGCGTCGCCGCCACATCCAGGCGAAGATCGCCTTGCCGAAGACCAGTCACGGTTCCGGGCTCGGGGCGAAGCGCTGGGTGGTCGAGCGCACGATCGCCTGGCTGCACCAGTACCGGCGCCTACGCATCCGCTACGAGCGCCGCGACGACATCCACGAAGCCTTCCTCGAGATCGGCTGCAGCCTCATCTGCCTCAAGCTCCTTCAAGCCAGATGCTCATTCTGAAAGGCGCTCTTAGAAGCAGCCGCGAACAACCACCCCAAAGCCGTCGAGCCGCCCAACCGGCGGTCCCTGCACTCTCATCGTGAGCGAAGCGGCACCCGACCACACGGCGATTCTCCCCGAGCATTGGTCTGACGGATCCGGAGTCGCCCGAAGGAGTCACCCCTCCGCTCGTCGAGATCCACGACGGCCGCCCGCTTGGGGCGGCCGTCGTCGGTATGGGTCGGTCGAGCTAGGCGCGGACGAGCTCTTCCTCGCGCTCGTCAAATTGGACCTCGGGCTCAGGCTCCGCTGTCTTGTGTGTCGCGGAGACAAGCCGGATCCGCTCGGCCTCGAGCTCGGCCTCGCGCCGCTCGCGCTCCCACTGCTCACGCTCTTGCTTCGACCAACACACGCTGTGCCTCCTTTCGCGAGCGCAACCACACGGTAGCGCGCCCGAACGCCGTGATGCGGCCCCATGATCTGGTCCGGCTTGTCGACGGGGGCCGCGGGGAGCAGAGATCTCCGATTGGCTACCCGGCGACGGGGCCTCCGCCGGACCCGCGCCGGCGACGGCCCGGACTCGGAACGGCTTCGGCTCCAGGCCGGTGAGACGGCGGTAGCGCTCGCAGGCGTCGGCGCTGACGCGGTCGGCGTCCTCCTCCAGGGCGAGTGCCACGACGCAGCCGCCGAAGCCGGCGCCGGTCAGTCGCGCACCGAGCGCACCGGCTGCGATCAGGGCCTGGACGAGGGCGTCGAGCTCCGGTGTCGAGACGTCGAAGTCGTCGCGCAGGCTCGCGTGAGACTCGGAGAGGAGCCGACCGAGGGCGTGGACGTCGCCGCCGCGGAGGGCGACCGCCGCTGCGAGCACGCGCTCGTTCTCGGAAACGACGTGGCGAGCCCGCGGGTCGTCCGCGACCTGATCCGCGGTCGCGTCCCTCAGCGCGCGGAGACCGAGCCGTTCGGCGGCGGCCTCACAGGTCGCCCGCCGCTCCGCGTACGCGCTGTCGGCAAGCGCGCGGGACAGGCCCGACTGGACGACGAGCACCGCGAGGGAGGGCGGCAGCGGAACCAGCTCGACCGAGAGGTTGCGGCAGTCGATCAGCAGCGCGCCGTCGCCACGGCCGGCGATCGAGGCCAGCTGATCCATGATCCCGCAGGGGACGCCCGTGGATTCCCGGGTTGGCGGCCTCGAAGCGGGTCCGGACGTCCTCCCAGAACGACGCCGGCAGGTTCGGCGTCTCGAAGGTCATCCACGTGATCGTGACGTCCTGGTGCCGCTTCGTCTGCGCCGCCGCCGTCAGCGCGGCGACACCGGCAGCGACGAGGATGAGAGCGACCGCGCCGAGCATTGCGCGCGTCCGCCGTGCACTACGCATCATGTGGTCACCTTTCTGGCAGCTCCGCGACGCATCGGCGCACCGTGGGGGACGGTTGGCGACGTAGGCTGCTCGCGACGACTCACGCTGAGCTTCACTCCAGCCCCTCCTTGGGAGCAGGTGACGGTCGAGCCGAGCGACCGCTGTCGCATGAGTATGGTTGGTGATCGATTCATTTGCACGTACGCCGCCCGGGCGGAGCTATTCCCGGCTCGGCGGCAGCTACCGGCCGGGGGCGAGCTGAGCGGAGCGCCGCACGTCGGCGGGAGGGCGAACGTGTATTGCATCCCGTCACCCCCAATGGTCGTAGTCGTCCGCACGTTGGCCGGGATCGAGGACGAGGATGTACTCCCGGTGCGCGGAACGCGCAAGGCTCGCTTGCATGATCGGAAAGGTAGGGGACACCACGGTCCGACCACGAACCGCCCCGGCACGGTGCGGTCGAAGAAGACGTGTCCACCGGCTCGCCGAGCTCGATCTCCGCGCTCACGACGGCGCCGTGCGGGAAGCGCAGCTCGAGCGTGCGGGCAGCCTCGTCGGAGCCGGCGCTCACCTGAACCAGGCGACCTACCGTCTTGGCGTTCACCAGCCGTCCCTTCTCGTCGACGAGGTGGAAGCGGCGGTTTCTCGCACTCCTTACCCTCGAGCTGCACCTCGGCAGGGTGGACGAGCGCAAGCGCCTTCACGGGCGCGGTCGAGAGCCAGGCGACGCGGGCGGCCATCAGCAAAGAAACCCTATGGGTCGCAGACGTTCTGAGGCTCGCCGCGGGCGAACGCGAGCAGATTCTCGAGTGCGACCCGCACGAGCTCACCGGACGCCTCGGTCGTGTGGAAGCCCACGTGCGGCGTGAGGACCGTTCGTGGCGCCGAGAGCAGAGGATGGTCCGGTGGGGGCGGCTCCGTCCCGAGGACGTCGAGCCCTGCACCGCGGATCGCACCGGCGCGGAGCAGCTCGGCCAGGGCCTGCTCGTCGATCAGGCGGCCGCGCGCCGTGTTGACGAGGATGGCGTGCGGCTGGAGGAGCGAGAGCAGGCGCCGGGTCACGATGCCCTCCGTCTCGGGCCGGTGCGCGAGGTGGAGCGAGACGACGTCGGACGTCGAGAAGAGCTCCTCCAGCTCGAGTAGCGGAACGGCCAGCTCGCGCTCTCGCTCGGCGCTGCGGCGCCGCGTCCAGCAGACGACCGTCATGCCGAGCGCGCGGCCGAGGTCGATCATGCGCTTGCCGATCGGGCCGGCGCCGACGACGCCGAGCCGTCGGCCGGCCAGCTCGAGCCCTTCCGTCTGCTCCCAGAAGCCTGCGCGTACGGCGCGGTCGCCCTCGGCGACACCCCGCGCCACGGCGAGCGCCAGCGCCAGCGCGTGCTCGGCGACGGCGTTGTCGCCGTAGTGCGGCACGTTGCAGACGGTGACGCCGCCGCCCGCCCGTGCCTCGTCCATCTCGACGTACGACTCGACGCCTGTGCCGACGAAGCTGATCACGCGCACGCTCGGGCAGGCGCGCAGCACCCCGGGCGGAAGGCGCCAGAGGAGGAGCACCCCCTCGGCTACGCTCAGCCGCTCCACCCAGGCCTCGTCCGAGTGCGGCGGCTCGTCGAACCACTCGAGCTCATGGCCGTCCATCTCCATGCGCGCCAGCTGCTCGGGCTCGAGGAGGCGGCGGTACTGGGGCTCGCCGTCCGGGCAGACGAGCTTCACGCGCTGGCGGGTGCGGCAGCGATACGGGCGCGAGCGGCGGCTGCCGCCTCGGTGGCGGTCAACGCCGCTGCCTCCATATGCGTCCACTCGCCGACGTAGTCGCCGGCGAAGAAGATTGCGCCGTCAACACCCCGCTCGAGCGCCGCCTGCACCTGCGAGCGCCCGGGGGCTGCGAACGGGATCGCGCGTTCCCAGCGCTGGACGATCACCTCGCGCACGACACCCCTGGCCTCCGGGTAGATCGAGTAGAGGTTGTCCCCGATCGCCGTCTCGATCTCGGCATCCGTTCGCTCGAACTGGCTGCGGGCGAGGTCTGCGCCGCCGTAGACCATCAAGGCGCCGCCGGGCTCGCGAGGGGCTCCAGGCGTTCGCAGCGCGTTCGCGTGGTTGAAGAGCATGTTGAATGCCCTGCCCGGCGTGAGCAGCGAATAGAGATCGTCCCACGGCATCGACCTCGTCTCGTCGGTGACGATGCCGCCGACGAAGAACGGGCCGTACGTGATCGCGTCGAGCGCCTGCGCAGTCTCGGGAGGCAGGTCGGGCACGATCGAGCGAGCGTCGGGCGCCGGGGTCGCGACGATCGCGCACCGCGCCCTCACCTCCTCGTCGCGTCCCTCGCGGCGGTAGCGGACGGTGACGCCGGCCGCGTCGCGCGCGACCTCGTGCACCGGCGCTTCGGTCAGGACGCGGCCCTCCAGCCTCAAGGCCAGCTCTTCCGGAAGGGCGGAAGGACCCTGGCGCAGGTTGTAGCCGAGGACCACGCCGGCTTCGCTCCAGACGTGGGCAAAGAGGCCGATCATGCAGCCGGCGGCGATCTCGTCAGGTTCGGCCGTCAGACGGTTTGCCGTCGCCCGGTAGATCTCCTCGACCTGCGGGTGGACCCGCCCAAGGTAGTCGGCCCACGAGCGATCGTCGAAGAAGCCGAGTATCCGCCGGCGGATGTCGGAATCGGTCTCTCCCTCGGCGCGCCGCGCGAGGCGGTTGTAGTGGGCGGCGTCACGGCGGATGCGGAGTCCCGACCTGACGAGCGAGATCCGGGCGGCCGCCGCGAGCGGGAGGCGCAGCGGAAAGGTCTCCGCCCGGCCTCCGCTGACGATGCGCCCCTGGTAGGCGATCCCCAGCAGGCTCCCGGTGATTCGCGCAGGCTCCAGGCCGAGATCGGCGAGGAGATCCCAGAGGAGAGAGCCCTCGCCGGGGAACATGTGGGCTCCGACGCTGACCCAGTGCTCGCCGCGCGAGAACGACTTGATCCGTCCGCCGACTCGATCCTCCGCCTCCAGCACGAGCGCGTCGAGATCACGGAGCTGCCAGGCGGCCGTCAGCCCCGCGATGCCCCCGCCGACGACGACGACGTCCTTCATGTCACGGCCCGCGTCCCCGGCTGAACGGTCTCGCCCGCCGGCTTCTTCAGCGGCACGAGCCCCGCGGGCGCGAGCCCAGCGAGAAACAGTGTTACGGCATCGGTCGTGCGGCCGGCGTCCTCTGCTGCCTCCTTGCGCTCGATGGCCCTCTGCACGAGCAATCCGCCCAGGTAGCGCACGGGCTCGGGCGGGAACACGCCGACCGGAGGCCGCGCCAGCCCGGCGCGCGACCACTCGTCGTCGAGCCCGAGCGTGAGGGAAGCGAGGATCCGGCCGCCGACGAAGGTCGGGCCAACGCCGTTTCCCGAGTAGCCGAGACCATAGAGGATGTCCTCCCGGCCGCCGAGGCGGGAGAAGAACGGGAGCCCGACCTCGGAGCGGTCGATCGGCCCCATCCAGCTGTGGGTGACGTCAATGTCGCGCAGCGTGGGGTAGAGGGAGTGCATGCTCGCCGCGACGTCATCGGCACGCGGGGACGGGCCGTCGAAACTGGTGCCGATCCTCCCCCCGAAGGCGAGCTTCCCGCCTCCCTTGCCGAACGCGACCCGTCCGTCGAGGGTGTTGCGGTAGTAGTTGACGAGCATCCTCGAGTCCGAGATGCAGATCCCGTTCACCCAGCCGATCTCGGCCAGCCGGTCGGGAGCGGGTACGGTGGCGACGATGTCGCTCGCGATCACGACGAGGGCGCGGCGGAGCTCGGGCAACGCCGCCGCCCAAGCGTTGAGGGCGAGGACGACCTTCGTCGCGCGGACCGAGCCGCGGGCCGTGACGACGCGCGGCGCTCGCGAGCGATCGAGGCTCGTCATCGGCGAGCGCTCGAAGATTCGGACGCCGGCCTCGAGCGCGACGCGTCGCAGCCCGCGGGCGAGGAGCGCCGGTTGGACGGACGCAGCGGTCGGCTCGAAGACGCCCCCGAGATGCGTGCCCGCCCCCGCCCGCTTCGCCGTCTCACCGGGATCGAGCCTGACGAACGGCTCCTGCCCAAAGCTCGCGATCGTCTCGATCGTCTCGTCCCAGGCGCCGAGCTGGACG
>JBKPSO010000027.1:0-14527 GCA_046735055.1 Actinomycetota bacterium | reverse complement strand
CGCTCGCAGGTGGTCGACCTCGACCTCGTCCAGGTGATCCCGGGCTCGCGGGCGGCCGGGCCGGCGCGGACGGTGCGCTGCGGCCAGGACGACAACCTGATGGTGCACGCCGCGGTCGCGGAGGCCGAGCCCGGAGAGGTGCTCGTGTTGACGATGCCCGAGCCGAGACCGGTCGCGCTCGTCGGCGAGCTGCTGGCGACGCAGGCAAAGGGGCGCGGCATGGTGGCGCTGCTCGTCGACGCAGCGGTGCGGGACGTCGAAGAGCTGCGCGAGGTGGGCCTCCCGGTCTGGGCGCGCTGGGTCAGGGTCCGCGGCGCGGACAAGAAAGTGCCGGGGGCGATCGGTGAGCCGATCGTCGTCGGCGGCGCCACGATCCGCCAGGGCGACGCGGTCGTGCTCGACGGCGACGGGGCGATCGTGGTCGAGCAGGAGCGCGTGGAGGACGTGCTCGCCGGGGCGCGCGACCGCGCCGCGCGTGAGGTCGAGAAGCGCGCGAAGCTCGAAGCCGGCGCGCTGTCTTACGACCTGGACGGGCTGAGAGCCCTGGTCGAGTAGACCCTCTACATGACGGCCACGGCCCTTCACGACGTTGCCCGGATAGGACACGCCGAGCTGCTCACTCCGAAGCCGGCCGAGAGCCTGCGCGTCTTCGTCGACGTTCTCGGGATGGAGGAGGAGGCGCGCGAGGGGCAGTCGGTGTACCTCCGCGGCTGGGGCGACTACCTCCGCTACAGCCTGAAGCTGACGGAGTCGCCGCAGCCCGGCCTCGGTCACGTCGCGCTCCGCGCCTGGAGCCCGGAGGCGCTCGACCGCCGGGTCACCGCGATCGAGCAGACCCGGTTCGGGCAGGGGTGGATCGACGGCGATGTCGGGCACGGCCCCGCGTACCGCTTCACCGACCCCGACGGCCACGTCTTCGAGCTCTACTACGAGGCCGAGCGCTACGTCGCCCCTGAGCACCTGAAGCCGTCGTGGCGCAACCAGCCGCAGCGCTACGTCGGCCGCGGCGCGGCGGTCAAGCGCCTCGACCACGTCAACCTCCTGGCCGCCGACGTCCGCGCCTGCCGCGAGTTCGCACAGGAGCTGCTCGGCTACCGGCTGTACGAACGGATCGAGCTCGACGACGGCACTGAACAGGGCGCATGGCTCAGCCTCTCGATCGCCGCGCACGAGCTGATCTACGTCGCCGACCACTACGGCGCGCGCGGCCGCCTGCACCACCTCGCGTTCTGGGTCGACACGCGCGAGGAGTGCCTGCGCGCCGCCGACCTCTTCGTCGACAACAGCGTGCCGATCGAGGCCGCGCCGTCGAAGCACGGCGTCGCGCAGGGGTTCTTCCTCTACGGCTTCGAGCCGGGCGGGAACCGGATCGAGGTCACGACCGGCGGCTACTTCGTCTTCGACCCGGACTACGAGCCTGTCACGTGGACGGCGGAGGAGCGCGGGCGCGGCCAGTTCTGGGGCGTGAAGACCGTCGAGAGCTTCCACACCTACGGCACGCCCCCGCTCGAGTGAGCGTGCGCTTCGAGATCCTGCCCGTCGGCGCCGGCGAGGAGCAGGCCGCCGAGCTGTCCGAGCGCGTCCGCCTGACCGTGACCTGCTCACCCAGGCACGGGCCGGACCGGACCGTGGGGATGGGGACGCGCCTGCGCGCGCTCGGCCACGGGGTCACCGTCCACCTCTCGGCCCGGATGGTGCGCGACCGGACGCACCTCGACGAGCTGCTCGCGACGATGGCCGAGGCGGGGATCGACGACGCGTTCGTGATCGGCGGCGACGCGACGGAGCCGGTCGGGCCGTACTCGTCGGCCGTCGAGCTCCTGCCGATCGTGCACGAGCACCCGAACCGGCCGCGCACGCTCGGGATCGCCGGCTATCCCGAGGGTCACCCGCTGGTCGACCCGGCAGCGCTCGCCGTGGCCCTGGCGGAGAAGAGCCGCCTGGCCGACTACGTGACGACGCAGCTCTGCTTCGATCCGGACGCGATCCTGCGCTTCGCGCGGCAGGCCGAGCTGCCGGTGATCGTCGGGCTGCCTGGAATCGTCGACCGGCGGCGGTTGCTCGGGGTCGCGGTGAAGATAGGCGTCGGGCCGTCCCTCCGCTTCCTCCGCAAGCAGCGCGGGCTGCGCAGGTTCTTCCGGCTGTCGGCCGCGGCAGACGCGCTCTACGACGCCCTCGCCCCGCACGCCGCGGAGCTCGAAGGGTTCCACTTCTTCACCTTCAACCGGCTCCTGGACACGTGGGCATGGGAGCTGGACAAGCGAAATAGCACTGCCCCCGAAGTCGAGAAGGAGGTCACGCCGACATGACGCACCACACGCTCGAGCAAAAGCTGACGGCCGCCGGGAGCGCCGTCGAGATGGCGCGGAACTCGCAGATCGGACCCTACGTCTACCCGAAGGTGCCCGCCGAGTTCTCGAACTGGCGGGACGAGCAGGTTGCCTGGCGCGAGACGGCCGCGCTCTTCGACCAGTCGCACCACATGACCGACCTGTACATCGAAGGGCGCGACGTGATTTCTCTCCTCGCCTCGCTGGCCGTGAACACGTTCGAGAACTTCGCGGTGAACAAGGCGAAGCAGCTCGTCGTCTGCAACCCGGACGGCTACGTGATCGGCGACGCGATCCTCTTCCACCTCGACGAGAACCGGTTCAGCATCGTCGGGCGCCCGTCCGCGCACAACTGGGTGCAGTACCACGGCGAGACCGGCGGCTACGACGTGAGCTTCGAGCGCGACGAGCGCACGGCCGTCAACCCGACCGGCAAGCGGAAGCTGTACCGGTTCCAGGTGCAGGGGCCGAATGCGATGCAGGTCCTGGAGACGGCGACCGGCCGTCCGCTCCCGGAGATCAAGTTCTTCAACCTGGGCGAGATCACGATCGCCGGGCACACGGCGCGCGCGCTGCACCACGGCATGTCGGGCGTGGCCGGCCGCGAGCTGTTCGGCCCGTGGGAGGAGGCGGAGGATGTCCGCGCCGCGATCGTCGAGGCCGGCGAGGAGTTCGGCTTGAAGCAGGTGGGCTCGCGGGTCTACGCGACGAACACGCTCGAGTCGGGCTGGATCCCGTGCCCGCTCCCGGCCGTCTTCACCGGCGACGACATGAAGGCCTATCGGGAGTGGCTGCCCGCCGATGGTTACGAGGCGACCGGCTCGCTCGGGGGGAGCTTCTACTCGGACGAGATCTCGGACTACTACCTCACCCCGCACGACCTCGGCTACTGGGGGTTCGTCAAGCTCGACCACGACTTCGTCGGCCGCGAGGCGCTCGAGTCGATGGGCGAGGAGGGGCCGCGACGCAAGGTCACCCTCGCCTGGAACGGCGAGGACGTCGCCGCGGCGATGCGGACGCTCTTCGAGCAGGGCGACCCCGCGAAGTACATCGACCTCCCGCTCTCGAACTACTCGACCTGGCCGAACGACAAGCTGCTGCTCGACGGCGAGACGGTCGGCGTGTCGACCTTCTCCGGGTACAGCTACAACGAACGCTCGATGCTCTCGCTCGGCGTGGTGAACTCGGACGTCGAGATCGGCACCGAGGTCACGCTCGTCTGGGGCGAGGAGAACGGCGGCTCGGCGAAGCCGGTGGTCGAGCGGCACTCGCAGGTCGAGATCCGCGCGGTGGTCAGCCCCTGCCCGTACTCCGAGGTCGCCCGCACCTCCTACCACGAGGGCTGGCGGACGAAGGCAACGGTCAGCTAGACGGTCAGCACGATCTTCCCGCGCGTGCGCCCCTGCTCGCCCAGCTCGTGCGCGCGGGCAGCCTCCGCGAGCGGGAACGTCCGCTCGACGTGCGGCTTCAGCTTCATCGCCGCGAGCGCTTCCATGCCGACTCGGTCGGGCTCGACGAGGATCCCGGCGACGCGTACGCGGCCCGCGGCCTGCTCTACGAGCGCAGCGACGGCGGAGGCCGAGACGGTGACGAGCGTCCCGCCGTCGCGCAGCGACGTCAGCGCGGCGAGCCCGGTCTCGCCGCCGACCGCGTCGAGCACGGCGTCGATCTCCCTCAGCGCGATCTCGCGTTCTTGTCAAGCGGTTCGTCGACGCCGAGCTCGGCGAGGAAGGCGTGCTTCTCGGCGCTCGACGTGCCGGCGACCCACGCCCCATGACACTTGGCGACCTGGACCGCGAGGTGGCCCACTCCGCCGGCCGCGCCGAGCACCAGCACCCGCGACGACGAGCACCTCGGGCCGGCCGAGTGCGTATTGCCGGACGGCTCGCATCGGTTGTGTATATACAGGCGTTATGGCCGCGCCTCCCAAGACGAGCGCATTCCCGAGCCCGTACGAGATCGAGACACCTCCGGGCTGCGAGGGCTGGGAGGAGATGTACCCGTACCACGCCCTGTTCGCCGAGGGCCGGCGCAAGGCCGACGAGGGCAGGTTCTGGTTCTGGAACTCGATGCACTTCCCGGTGCCGATGCCGGCGTTCGACGTGGCCTGCATCGACGCGCCGTACCAGGCGCTCGGCGAGTGGCAGAACCGCTTCTTTGCGCTGCCGGTCGCGATGGGAATCGACTACCGGATCGTCAACGGCTACGTCTACATCTCCGGGAACCCGGTGACCGACCCGGACAAGATCGCCGAACGTGCCGCCTTCTTCCAGCGGCGCGCGGGCTACTACTACGAGCACTGGAACGAGCTCTACGAGGCCTTCAAGAAGAAGATGGAGGCGCTGATCGAGGAGATCACCAACCTCCACGTCCCGGACCTCCCCGAGTACGAGACGGACGAGGTGATGGAGCGGGACGAGAAGAACACCGCGACCGTCGAGGTGCTCGACGCGTACCAGCGCACCTTGCGCTGCGGCGACCTGATGTGGCAGCACCACTTCGAGTTCCTGCTCCTCGGCTACGGCGCCTACCTCACCTTCGCCGACCTCTGCAAGACGCACCTGCCCGACATCCCCGACCAGCACATCGCGCAGATGGTCGCGGGCATCGACGTCGTGCTCTTCCGGCCGGACGCGGAGCTGCGCCGCCTCGCGCGGCTCGCGCTGGAGCGCGGCGTCGACGGCGCGTTCGTCGAGGGCTGCTCGCCGGAGGAGATCGAGGCCGCGCTCGCACAGAGCGACGAGGGCCGCCGCTGGCTGGAGGAGCTCGAACGGACGAAGGACCCGTGGTTCAACATGGCGACGGGGGACGGTCTCTACCACTACTACCGCAGCTGGTACGACGACCCGAGCATCCCCTATGCGTCGCTGATCGGCTACGTCCGTGCGCTGAAGGCCGGGGAGGAGGTCGAGCGTCCGACCGAGGAGGTCCGGCGCGAGCGCGACCGGCTCGCGGAGCAGTACGGCGCGCTCCTGGGCGAGCAAGCGCGCAAGTCGTTCGACGACCTGCTCGCGCTCTCGCGCACGGTCTTTCCGTACGTCGAGGAGCACAAGTTCTTCTGCGACTACTGGTTCCTCACGCGTTGGTGGAACAAGGTGCGCGAGTTCGGTGCGCTGCTCGCGCGGCACGAGTTCCTCGAGGACTCCGAGGACGTGTTCCAGCTCGGCCGCCACGAGGTGGCGAGCGCGCTCGACGAGCTGCTGCTGACATGGGCGACCGGAGGTGCAGCGCTGGGGCCGACCTACTGGCCGCCGATAGTCGCGCGGCGGCGGGAGCTGCTGCGCGGGCTCGGCGAGTGGACCCCGCCTCCGGCGATCGGGGCGACGCCCGAGGCGATCACGGACCCGGCCGTGATCATGCTCTGGGGCGTGACGACGCAGCGCGTCCAGGAATGGGCTCGCTCCGAAGAGGGCGGAACGGAGCTCACCGGCGCCGCCGCGGCACCGGGAGTGGTCGAGGGCCCGGCCCGCGTCGTGATCACGGTCGAGGAGATCGCCGACGTTCGCAACGGCGAGGTGCTCGTCTGCCCGATCACCTCGCCGGCGTGGGCGCCGATCTTCCCGAAGGTCAAGGGCGTCGTCACCGACATCGGCGGTGTGATGTCGCATGCCGCGATCGTGTGCCGCGAGTACGGGCTGCCGGCCGTGGTCGGTACCGGCCGGGCAACGGCGCAGATCCGGACGGGCCAGTCGATCCGCGTCGACGGCTCGGCCGGCGTCGTCACGATCCTCGACAGCTGAGTGGCCGTGGGTCGAACGCGCCTGCTTGGGGAGCTGCGGGGAGGCGACGCTGCCGAGTTCGGCGGCAAGAGCGCGAACCTCGGCGAGCTCCTGGCCGCGGAGATCCCGGTGCCGACGGGCTTCGCGATCGGCGCGAGCGCGTATCGCGCCTTCGTCGAGGCCGCCGGGCTCGACGGCATGATCGCCGCGGCGCTGTCACGCGGCGGCGAGTACGCGGCGAAGACGATCGACGAGGCGATGCGCTTCGCTCCGCTGCCGGCCGACATGCGCGAAGAGCTCGGGTCGCTCTACGTGGCGCTCGGCGAGCCGCCCGTCGCCGTCCGCTCGAGCGCGCTCGGCGAGGACAGCCAGGACGCGACCTACGCCGGCCAGCAGGAGACCTTCCTCTGGATTCGCGGGATCGAGCATCTGTGCGACGCGGTGCGCGACTGCTGGGTGAGCCTGTACACGCCGCGCGCGATCGCCTATCGCGCGAAGCTCGGAGTCACCGAGGCGGCGATGGGCGTCACGGTGCAGGTGATGATCGATGCGGTCGTCTCCGGCGTCATGTTCACGTGCAACCCGGTGAGCGGCGACCCGAGCATGGTCGCCGTGAACGCGAGCTGGGGGCTGGGACTCGCGGTCGTCGGGGGCGAGACGAATCCCGACGACTACCTCGTCAGCAAGGTGACGGGCGAGGTCGTCCGCAGCACGGTCAACCCGAAGGAGGTCGAGTACGTGGTCGACCCTTCCGGGCGCGGGACCGTGCGCGTGGAGGTGCCGCCCGAGCGGCGCGACGCGGCCTGCCTCGGCGAAGATGAGCTCGCCGAGCTCGTCGAGCTCGCGAGGCGCGTGGAGCGCCACTTCGACTGCCACCAGGACGTCGAGTGGGCGATCGAGCGGGGAACCCGGCGACTGCACGCTCTCCAGGCACGGCCGGTGACCGCGACCAGAGCCGCATCGCCCGTGTCCGGGTCGGCAATCGCGCTCGTGATGGACGCCTTCGGTGCCGGCGACCGGCCCTGATGCCGCTGAGCGACGACGACGTCCGCGAGATTCTGCGGCTGATCGACCAGACCGAGGACGAGGAGCTCAGCCTCGAGACCGAGGCCTTCTCGCTCTATGTCCGGCAGGTGCAGGCCTCGGATAGTCCGGCGCCTCGCCCGCCCGCCTCGCGGCCTCGCGCCGCAGGCAATGCCGTGGGGATCGTCGACACGACGACGCGCGACGGCAACCAGAGTCTCTGGAGCGCGACCGGCCTGACCACGGAGGACATCGTCTCGATCGCACCGAAAATCGACCGGGTCGGCTTTCACGCCGCCGACTTCAGCTCGAGCACGCACATGGCTGTGGCCGTGCGCTTCCACCGCGAGGATCCGTGGGAGCGTCTCCGCCTCGTGCGGGCGGCGATGCCGAACACCCCGCTCAGCTATATCACCACGGGCATGCGCTTCATCTCGTGGGCGCCGTGCGACGAGGATCTGATGCGACTGTCCTTCCGGTGCGTCGTCCGCAACGGGATCCGGCGGTTCCAGATCGCCGACCCGACGAACGACCCCGAGCGGCTGCGCCGGAGTGCGCGGATGGCCCGTGAGGAGGGAGCCGAGGAGATCGTCATCGGCCTGACCTACTCGGTCAGCGAGGTGCACACGCACGAGTACTACGCCGAGCGGGCGTCGGCGCTCGCCGACTGCGGCGACATGGATCGCCTGTACCTGAAGGACCCCGGCGGCCTGCTGACACCGGACGCGGTGCGAGAGCTCGCCCCGCACTTCCTCGCCGCCGCGGGCGGGCGCGCCGTCGAGCTGCACAGCCACTGCACGATCGGTCTGGCGCCGTTCGTCTATCTGGAGGGATTGCGGGCCGGTTTCCAGGCGCTGCACACCGCGGTCGGGCCGCTCGCGCGCGGGACGTCTAACCCTGCGGCCGACACAACGCTCCGCAACCTCCAGGCGGAGGGGTTCTCGCACGAGCTCGATCTGGAGGCGCTGGCCGCGATGACGGAGTACTTCCGCGAACTCGGTCGCAAGAAAGGCCTACCGGCCGGACAGCCGCAGGAGTTCGATGCGACGTACTACCACCACCAACTGGCAGGCGGGATGGTCTCCACCACCCGGCGCATGCTCGAGGAGCAGCGACGTCCGGAGCTGTTCGACGCCGTGCTGGAGGAGGTCGGCCGCGTGCGCGCCGAGATGGGCTACCCGATCATCGTCACGCCGGTCAGCCAGCTCGTCGCCACGCAGGCGGTGCGGAACGTGATGGACGGCGAGCGCTGGCTGAACGTTCCGGACGAGATCATCCGCTACTTCCTCGGCCACTACGGCGAGCCGGCCGCGCCCTGGTCGTCCGAGGTCGCCGACCGGGTCCTCTCGCGCCCGCGGACCGATGCGCTGCGTGACCTGGAGCCGATCCACCTCGAAGGCGCCCGCCGGCGATTCGGGGAGAAGATCCCCGACGAGGAGCTGCTGCTCCGGCTGACGATGCCGGAGGAGCAGGTGGACGCCATGGTCTCATCTAGGCCGGCCCGCAGCCCCGTCGCCAGGCTCCTGCGCGAGGTGGCGAAGCGCGAGTCGGTCTCGCACGTCCGCGTCGCCGCGGGCGACCGCACAGTGGAGTGGCACCGTTGAGGCTCGACGACGTCAAGGCGTTCGTCTTCGACGTCGACGGGACGCTCGTCCATCGCGCCGGCGACGAGGTGCACGTTCAGCCGGGCGCGGCCGAGGTGCTCGCGAAGATCCGGAGGTCGGGACGGCGCCTGGCGATCTTCACCAACGGCAGCCACGCCCCTCCGGCCTGGTTTGCGCAGGGCCTCCGGGACGCCGGGCTCGACATCGCCCACGATGAGCTGCTCACGCCGCTGCGCAGCGTCCGGGTGTACCTGCGCATGCGCCGTGCCGATGGCCCTGTGCTCGCGTTCGCGACCGGCCCCGTGCGCGAGTTCCTGAGCGAGCAGGGCATGTCGCTCGCCGGAGCCGAGGGACCGGTGGACGCGGTGTTCGTCGCCCACACCGACACCGTCGACTTCGAGCTGCTGGAGCGTGCGGCCCGAGCCGTGATGGGCGGCGCCATGCTGCTGACGGCGAGCTTTGCGCCGGCGTACGCCGGCGCAAACGGCCCGATCCTCAGCCGGGGCGCGATGACCGCGGCGGCGATCGCCAAGGCGGCCGGCAGGCGACCGGTAGTCGTCGGCAAGCCGTCACGGGCCGCGCTGCGGACGATCGAGGAGCAGCTCCAGACGCCCGCGAGCGAGATCGCGGTGATCGGGGACGACCTGGCGATGGACGTCAGGCTGGGCCGGATGGGCGGCGCCCGCACCGTGCTCGTCGCGAGCGGGATCACGGGCCAGGTCGAGCACGAGCGCATACCGCCGCCCCACCGCCCGCACGCAGTCGTCGGCGGCGTCGCGGAGCTCCTCGACCTGCTCTGACCTCTGTCCGTAACGGACATGACAGGGGTCTGACCCCAGACATGTCCCAAAAGGACGGCGCGGCTACGCGACGGCGGGGCGGTAGCCGATCCGCGCCGAGATCTCGTCCGCGGTGCGCTTCAACGCCGGGCTGAGCCGGACGACCAGGTCCTCCATCGAGACGAGGGAGCGGTGGACGGCGAGGTTGATCGCCGCCACCACAGCGCCTGATTGGTCCCGGACGGGAACCGCGATCGAGCGCAGGCCGTAGGCGAGCTCCTCGTTGTTGACGGCGATTCCGGCCTCGCGGACGGCGGCGAGCGCCTCGACCAGGGCGCGCCGGTCGACCAGCGTGTTCGGGCCACGCTGCTGGAACTGCACGAGGTCGAGGACGGCCTCGAGCTCGGCCTTGGGCAGTCCGGCGAGCAGCACCTTGCCCATCGACGTGCAGTAGGCGGGCAGGCGCGAGCCGACGTGCAGGTTGAGGTCGATCTCGCGCTGGCCCTGCTGGGCGCTCCGGCAGCGCTCGATGTAGACGATGTCGGTGCCGTCGAGGATCGCCATGTTCACCGTGTGGCCCGTCTCGTCGGAGAGTTGCTGGAGGTGCGTGGCCGCGATCTGCCGCAGCTCCATCGAGTTGATCGCCGAGAAGCCGAGATCGAGGACGCGCGGGCCGAGCCGGTACTTGCGGGACTGCGGGTTCTGCTGCAGGTAGCCGAGCCGCGCGAGGGTGGCGACGTACCGGTGGGACGTGCTGCGGGTCAGCCCGAGGAAACGCGCGAGCTCGCTGATCCCGAGCTCCGGCGTCGCCGGCTTGAACGCCGAGAGGATCGCCAGGCCCCGCTCGAGGGACTGGGACTGGCCCGAGCCGGTCTGCGTGCTCTCGCGCGTCGCCACGATCCGCATAGTAGAAGAGTGTCTCGATAAACGGGAGGACCGTGGTCGCGGAGCCGGGGGTGCGCGGCGAACCTGCCCGCGCACCCACCCGTACGCGTCAGGCGACGGTGAAAGAGCCCCTCAGTGACGGGTTCGCGTCGCTCGCGTAGGTGTATCTGCCCTTGGCGAGCTTCGTGGTGAAGCTCAGCCGGCCGACCTGGCGTGTCCCGGTGCTCTTGTTGAGGCCGGGGCCCTTGAGATGGAAGTTCTGCCTCGCCGAGCGGTCCGAGACGACGAACGTGTAGCTGCCTAGCCGCAGCGACTTGAACTGCTTGCCGTCGAGCTTGAGCCCGATCGAGTTGCCGGTGACCGTCCCCTGCAGCGTCAGGCCGGTGGCGATCGACGCCGGGACGAGCGCGGCCATGTTCGGCAGCGTCGTGATCACGCCGAACTTCTTCGTGTACTGCGCGAGCAGGAGCAGCTGGCGCCGGTCGATCAGCGAGCTCCAGACCGGCAGCCGGATGTTCCTGATCGCCGCCGGCAGCATCGCCCGGACGGCCTCCGGGTGCGCCTGCGCGTAGGCGAGCGACTCCGCCATCGCATCGTGGAACCCCTTGGCGAGGGCCGGGTTCTTTGCCACCCAGTCCTGGAGGGCGACGTACGTGCCGTTCGGCCAGTACTTCCCGAGCGTCGGCCCGGGCGCCAGGACGCTCCGGTCACCGTCCAGGGTCAGTCCCTGCGTCAGGAACGGCTCCGGAGCGAAGAACGCGTCCACCTGCCCCGCGTTCAGCGCCGCGCGCATAGCCGGGAACGGGATCGCGACGAACTTGACCTTCGTCTGGTCGACGCCGAGCTTGTCGAGCGCCGCCCGGATTACCACCTCGCCGACGCCCTTCAGCGCGTTGACCGCGACGGTCTTGCCGACCAGGTCGGCCGGCGTCTTGACGGGGCCGTCACCCTTTACCAGGACGTTCTGCCAGTTGTCGGCCACCGAGGTCGCCTCGACGTCGCTCGCTGACACGGTCACGACCGGAATCCCCTGGGTTCGGGCGATGATCGCCGGGACCCAGCCGATGTAGCCGATGTCGCCCTGGTGGTTGGCCATGGCGAGCACGATGTCGTTGCCGCTCTGGAAAACGGTCTTCTTGATCTCGATGCCGTGCTTCGCGAAGAAGCCCTGCGCGATCCCGATGTCGAGCGGGAAGCCGTTCGCGATCGGCAGCCCGTCGAGCGTGATC
The DNA here is from genome assembly GCA_046735055.1 of Actinomycetota bacterium. Classification (GTDB taxonomy): domain Bacteria; phylum Actinomycetota; class Thermoleophilia; order Gaiellales; family Gaiellaceae; genus DATBLE01. The sequence goes on along the minus strand of JBKPSO010000027.1, from coordinate 2,958 downwards.
GTCGCCAGTGCCCGCCGCTGCTGCTTGTCCGGAGCGCTGCTCGCCGGACCGACGGCCGTCAGCAGGAGCGCTCCCGCAGCGACCACCGCCAGGGCGAGCACCCGGCGCGTCCTCGTGACTTTCATCGCATCTCCCTCCCGACCATGAGGTCGATCGCATGTGAACGTGTCCGGACTGAGCCTTTGCCCCGGCCGCGATTATGACCAAAGAGTGATCGACTTTCTAGACCTCCGTTCCGGATAGTGGAACGACCTCGGGCAGCTTCTCCCCCTCCTCGACCTGCTCGCGCTTGATCAGCCGGTAGACGTGCGCGCGCAGGTGCGCGAACTCCGCGAGCTCCTTCGTCGCGATCTGGTCGCGCGGCCGCGGCAGGTCGACCGGGATGATCTCCTTCACCTCGGTCGGCGCCTGTGAGAGGACGACGATTCGATCGGAGAGGTAGACCGACTCGTCGATGTCGTGCGTGACGAACAGGATCGTGATCCCGAACTCGTCCCGCACCCGCAGGACGAGGTCCTCGAGGTCGCCGCGCGTCTGGGCGTCGACCGACGCGAACGGCTCGTCCATCAGCAGGATCGAAGGCTGGTAGGCGAGCGCGCGGGCGATCGCCACCCGCTGCTGCATCCCGCCCGAGAGCTGCCACGGGTAGCGGTCCATGAAACGGAGGAGCCCGACCGCCCCGAGCGCGTCCTCGACGAGCGAGTTCCGCTCACGCTTCGTCAGCTTCTTGTGGCGGAGCGGGAGAAGGACGTTGCTGCGCACGGACGACCACGGCATCAGCGACCGACCGTACTCCTGGAAGACGAGCGCCATCCGCTCGGGCGGGCTCGTGACCCTGCTCCCGCGCAGCAGGATCTCGCCGGCAGACGGTTGCAGGAGGCCGGCGACGCACTTGAGCAGGGTGGTCTTGCCACACCCGGAGGGCCCGACCACGCAGACGAACTCCCCCTCGTCGATCGAGAACGACACGTTGCCGACGGCATGCGTCGCGGTCGGCCCGGTGCCATAGGTCTTCGCGAGGCTCTTGATCTCGAGCATCGGCTACTGGGGAGTGACGGCGCGCCAGCCGCGATGCCAGGCGAGCACGTGGCGCTCGACGAGGAGGAAGAGGAGGTTGAGCATGTAGCCGAGCACCCCGATCAGCAGGATCGCAGCCCACATCGGCTTGAACTCGAACGTGTTCTTCGAGATCAGGAGCACGTAGCCGACGCCGTTCGAGCTCGAGAAGTACTCCGCGAGCACCATCACGATCACGGCCAGCGCGAGGCTGTTTCGCATCCCGGCGAAGATCTGCGGGAGCGCGCCGGGGAAGACGATTCGCCGGACCCGCTCGTGCGCCGGCACGCGGAACGAGCGGGCGGTGTCGATCAGCGTCGGCTCGATCGAGCGAACGCCGTCGATCGTGTTCAACAGGACGGGGAAGATGCAGAAGAAGGCGATGAACGAGACCTTCTGCAGGTTTCCGATCGAGTGCAAGAGGATGATCGAGATCGGCAGCAGCGCCGGCGGCGGGATCGCCCGCCAGTACTCGATGTGGGGCATCGCCGCGCTGCGGCCGATCCGCGAGAGTCCGAGTGGGATGCCGAGCGCGACACCGAGCACCACCGCGATCGCAAAGCCGACGAAGATCCGCTCGAGGCTCGGGACGACGTGGGTGTCGAACTGAGAGAAGAGCCAGAGATCCTGGAAGGTCGAGAGGATCGTCGTCGGCCGCGGGAACTTCGGGTCGTCCTTGTGGACCGTCCAGAGCTGCCACGCGACCAGGAGGAGGATCGGGACGGCGATCTCGGCGGCGATCTTCGCGGTGCGGTAGAGGCGGGGGTTCATGCCGTTGCCTTCCGCTGCGACGGATGCCAGCGCAGGATCCGCCGCTCGGCCGCCGAGACTGCGAAGTGGATTACGACGCCGAGGAGGCCGGTCGCGAGCGCGAGGGCGTAGATCTGCGGATTCAGCCCGTAGGTCTCGGCGTAGTTGAGCGCCACGCCGAGCCCGCCCGTGCCCATGAAGAGCTCCGCCGTGAAGGCGAGGATCAGGGCGACGGTCGACGAGATGCGCACACCCGTGAAGATGTACGGAAGCGCGCTGGGCAGCGTGACCCGGTAGAGGCGCTCGAGCCGGCCCACCCTGAACGACCGGGCGGTGTCGATCGCGATCGGGTCGACGTCGTGGACCCCGTACATCGTCTGCACGAGCAGGGGCCAGAAGGCGCCGAAGGTGGCGAGGAAGATCTCGCTCTTCAGGTTCGTGCCCAGCGTCAGGAAGAGCAGCGGGATCAGCGCCGCCGACGGGATCGGGCGGAGGAACTCGATCGGGACGCGAAAGGCGGAGGCCGCGAAGTCGCTCGACCCGAGCGCGATCCCGATCGGCACGGCGAGGACGATCGCCAGGCCGAGGCCGATCGCCCAGCCGCGTACGGTTTCGAAGAACGCGGTCCAGAAGTCGCCGGTCTTCATCAGCGACCAGAGCTCCTGGACGGTCGTGCTCATCGCCGGCAGATCGCGCTCGGAGATCACGCCGGTGCGCGAGATCAGCTCCCAGAGCGCGAGCGCGGCGAGAACGGAGAGGATCGCGACGGCGGCGTCGAGCAGCGCAGGAGCACGCCGTCTCCGCGGCTCGGGGAGCGCCGCCTCCGTCATCGTCCGCATATTAGAACACTGTCTTGACAGGTGATAAAGAAGTGCTTAGGTTCGGTCTCTTTCCGACTGCCCGGGAGAACCGAGAGAAGGGGCGGCATGACTTCGACCGACACAGAGGCACGGTGGCCCGCGTCCTGCCGCTGAGCGACGCGGTCGCCGAGCTCGTCCACGACGGAGACACCGTCGCCCTCGAGGGGTTCACGCACCTGATCCCCCAGGCCGCGGGACACGAGCTGATCCGCCAGCAGCGACGCGACCTGACGCTGGTCCGGATGACACCGGACCTGATCTACGACCAGCTGATCGGGATCGGCGCCGCCCG
>JBKPSO010000026.1:0-9735 GCA_046735055.1 Actinomycetota bacterium | reverse complement strand
GAACGACTGCCTCACCGAGCCCGAGCGACTCGAGCATGCCCTTGATCCGCTCCGAATCGTGGGCGTTCATCTGGCAGCCGAAGGTGGTGACGTGATAGCGCTTCACGGGCAGCATCGTAGCGAGGCCGCTCCGCGATCCAGCCGGGCCGGCGCCCGCCGAACTTCTAGGCCGCTACTTCGCGTACTCGACGGCGCGCGACTCGCGGATCACCGTCACCTTGATCTGGCCGGGATACTCGAGGTGCTCCTCGATCTCGCGCGCGATCTCGTGCGAGAGCAGCACGGCCTGGTCGTCGTCGATCTCCTCGGGCTTGACGATCACGCGGATCTCGCGGCCGGCCTGGAGCGCGTAGACCTTCTCGACGCCCTTCCTCTGAGCGGCGAGCTCCTCGAGCGACTCGAGGCGCTTGATGTAGCTCTCCAGGCTCTCCCCACGCGCACCCGGGCGCGACGCGGAGATCGCGTCCGCGGCGATCAGCAGCACGGCCTCGACCGTCTGCGGCTGCACCTCGTAGTGGTGGGCCTCGATCGCGTGCACCACCCCCTGGGTCTCGCCGTAGCGGCGCGCGTACTGCGCGGAGATCAACGCGTGCGAGCCCTCGACCTCGTGCGTCAGCGCCTTGCCGAGGTCGTGCAGCAGCGCGGCGCGCTTGGTGGTCTTCACGCTCGCGTCGAGCTCGCTCGCCATGATCCCGGCGAGCTGGACGACCTCGAGCGTGTGCTTGAGCACGTTTTGCCCATAGCTTGTGCGGTAGCGCAGGCGGCCCAGGATCTTGACGATCTCCTCGTGGAACTCGCCGCAGTTCGCCTCGAACACGGCCTGCTCGCCCGCCTGGCGGATGTGCTCGTCCAGCTCCGCCTTCGACTGGTAGTACATCTCCTCGATCCGGGCCGGGTGGATTCGCCCGTCCTCGATCAGCTTCGAGAGGGTGATCTTCGCGACCTCGCGGCGGATCCCGTCGAACGAGGAGAGCACGACCGCCCCGGGAGTGTCGTCGATGATGATGTCGACGCCCGTCAAGTGCTCCAGCGTCCGGATGTTCCGCCCCTCCCGGCCGATGATCCGCCCCTTCATGTCGTCGGAGGGAAGCTCGACGAGCGAGACCGTCGTCTCCGCCGCGTGGCTCGCCGCCACGCGTTGCAGCGCGTCGGCGACGAGGTTGCGCGCCCGCCGGCGGGCCTCTGACTGCGCCTCCTCCTCGAGCTGCCGCACACGGCGGGCGAGCTCGTGGCGTACGAGCTCTTCCGAGCGCGCGAGCACCTCGCCTTTGGCGTCGCTCATCGTCATCCCGGACACCCGTTCCAGCTCCTGCAGCTCGCGCTCCCTGGCGGCTTTCAACTCCTCCTGGAGGCCGCGTGCGTGCACCTCGCGGTCGGCGACACCCTGCTCGCGGCGCTGGACCTCGTTCAGCCGGCGCTCGACCTCGCCCTCGCGCGCGGACAGCTGCTCCTGGACGCGGAGCGCTTCCGCCTGCCGCTCGTTCAGCTCGCGCTCGACCTCCTCGCGGAGGCCCACGGCCTCCTCCTTGGACTCGAGCTGGGCCTCCCGACGCAGCGCGTCGGCCTCCTGGCGGGCCTCCTGGATGAGCAGCTGGCGAGTTCGGCGGGCGGCGGCCAGCCTGGAGCTTCCCGTGAGCGCGAGCCAGCCGATGACCAGCGCGCCACCGGCGACAAGGCCGATGATGATGCCGATCACGATCTCCACTGCCGCCTCCCTGCTCGGACTCGGTTGTCCCGCGACGGCCGTCGCGGACTCCATCCGCCGCCGAGCCGGCGCGGACGCATGCCGCGAATCGAAGAGCAGCGAACGGCGACCCTGCAAGGGGCCGCTCGGTGAACTACCTCACCCGGCCGGGCGCCTCCGGAAGCCGTCGCTCGCTGGTCTTATCGATGTTCGAGTACGTGAAAATTCTCGGTTCGATTCGGAAATGCGTCGTATGCAGGCAAAACGTCGAATGAAGAATCTCTATCCTACTCCTGACGCAGGGTCGTGCGCAACCGACCCGGCGACAAGGGCTTCGAGCGTGTCCTCGGCGAAGCCACGGCGTGCGAGCGTCCGCGCTGCGCGCACGCCATCCGCGAGCTTGGACCACTGCCGCGCCGCGCGTTCCGCCTCCGGCTCGAGCCTCGCCAGAGCGTCCGTGACCCTCGCTGCCGATACGCCCTGAGCCTCGAGGTCGGCGCGGATCCAGTCGTCGCCGTAGCCCCGCGCGGCGAGCTGCTCTGCGCGACCCCGGGCGAACCGCGCGTCGTCGAGGTAGCCGGCGCGCTCCAGTGCCTCGAGCGCCTCGGTCTGCGCCTCCTCGGAGAGGCCCGCCCGTTCGAGTCTTGCCCGCAGCGAGGCTGCGGAGTGGTCTCGCCGGGCGAGAGCCCGGACCGAGCGGTCGAGCGCTTCGCGGCGCTCCTCGGCGCCCATCGTCTAGGCCTCGACCGCCTCCTCGACGGCGGCGTCCTCGCCGGCGGCTGCCGCGGCCGCCGCTTTCTTCTTCGCCGCCGTCTCCTGGTCTGCCGGCTCCGCTACCGGCAGCAGCCGGGCGGAGGCGATCTGATCCTCGCCGAGCTGCGTCTGGATCCGCTGCAGGATCGCCTGCGTCACGTCGGGATGCTCGCGGAGGAATGCGGTCGCGTTCTGGCGGCCCTGGCCGAGGCGCTCGTCCTCGAAGCTGAAGTAGGAGCCGGACTTCTGGACGATCTTCCGCTCGAGCCCGGCGTCCAGCACGGTGCCCTCCCAGGAGATCCCGAGCCCGTACAGGATGTCGAACTCGGCCTGCTTGAACGGGGGCGCGACCTTGTTCTTCGCGACCTTGACGCGCACCCGGTTGCCGATCGCCTCGACACCCTCCTTCAGCGTCTCGATGCGGCGGATATCGAGACGCACCGAAGAGTAGAACTTGAGCGCGCGGCCGCCCGGGGTCGTCTCCGGGTTGCCGAACATGACCCCGATCTTCTCGCGGAGCTGGTTCGTGAAGATGCAGATCGTGTCGGTGCGGTTCAGCGTGCCGGCGAGCTTGCGCATCGCCTGGCTCATCATCCGCGCCTGGAGGCCGACATGGCTGTCGCCCATCTCGCCCTCGAGCTCGGCCTTCGGGGTCAGCGCGGCGACGGAGTCGATCGCGACGACGTCGAGCGCGCCGCTGCGGATCAGGAGCTCGGTGATCTCGAGCGCCTGCTCGCCGGTGTCCGGCTGGGAGACGAGCAGCTCGTCGATGTCGACGCCGATCCGCTTGGCGTAGCTCGGATCCATCGCGTGTTCGGCGTCGATGAAGGCGCAGATCCCACCGCGCCGCTGGGCCTCGGCGATCACGTGGTAGACGAGCGTCGTCTTGCCCGAGGACTCCGGGCCGAAGATCTCGACGATGCGGCCCCGCGGCAGCCCGCCGATGCCGAGGGCGAGGTCGAGCGCGAGCGAGCCGGTCGAGACCGCGCCGATCGAAACCTGTGGGCGGTCGCTCATCCGCATGACCGATCCCTTGCCGAACGCCCGCTCGATCTGCCCGAGCGCGGCGTCGAGTGCTTGCTCGCGATCCACGATCATCCCCTTCCTGGCCGTTCGACGATTGAGCCGTTCAACGATTCAGCCTGAACTCATGGAGAACAACGTACTGCGCCCCTGTCGGGCGGAGCACGGAATGGTAGACAGCGGCTCCGGACGGAGTGACTGCGCCGAGCTCGGGGAGCTCCGGCCGGAGACGCGGCCGCCCGCCGAAGCGCACGACCGAGAGGTGCGGGAGCCACGGCCGCGGCTCGCGCTCGTAGACGCCGACCCGCTCGAGCCGCGCATGCACGTCGGTCGCGAGCGCGGCCCCGGCCCCGCCCTCGTCGTCGAAGACGAGCATCCCGACGCTGCGCGTCTCCCGGTAGCTCCGGACCGTGAACGACATCGGCGCGGCGGCGGCAGCGGCAGCCTCGAGCTCCGCCGCGATCGGATCGACGTCGCGCCGCGGGCGGTGCCCCAGGAAAGCAAGCGTGAGGTGCAGGTTGTCGGGCGGGACGACGCGGACCCCCTCATGCGGAAGGCCCGCCTGCCACTCCACGACCTCCTCGACCACCTCGTCGGGCAGCGCGAGCGCGCAGAAAAGCCGCATGCGAACATCGTCGTCGACGCTAGCAGCGGCAGTCATACACGTCCGTCACGACTCTGGGTCAGAACTCGGCGTGCGAGATGGAGCGCTCCCACGGTCGCGCGCGTACGGATCGACTCGCGGTCGCCCGGGACCGTGAACTCGCGCGCCGCCTCCGCCTCCGGCGTCACGACGTGGAGATGGACGAGGCCTACCGGTTTCTCCGGCGTTCCGCCCCCGGGCCCGGCGATCCCGGTGTCGGCGATCCCGACGTCGACGCCGAGCGCTTTCCTGATGCCCACGGCCATCGCCGCGGCCGTCTCCGCCGACACTGCTCCGTGCTCCGCGAGCACGGCGGCCGGAACGCCGAGCGTCGACTCCTTCACCTCGTTCGCGTACGCGACCACCGAGCCGAGGAAGGCCGCGCTCGACCCGGGTACCGATGTGAGCCGTGCAGCGACGAGGCCGCCGGTACAGGACTCCGCAGTCGCGAGCGTCCACCCGCGCTCGCGGCAGAGGTCGAGCACGAGCTCCTCCACCCCACGCTCGTCGCGGGTGAAGAGGTATTCGCCGAGCGGGTCGGCAAGCGCCCGTTCGAGCTCGTCGGCGCGGCTCTCCGCGCCCGGCTCGACGAGCAGGTCGACGTGGATCTCGAAATCCCGGGCGCAGATGGTCGCCTCCACCCCGTTTCCATCGCCGCCCGCGTCGGCGAGCGCCTTCGCGATTGCCGACTCGCTCGCGCCGTAGAAGCGCAGCACGCGGCGGCCCGGCACCCGCGCACGCGCCAGCACCCGCTGCACCGGCTCCGTCCCGAGTGCGAGCGGCCACAGGCGCTGCAGCTCGGCAGGGGGTCCCGGCAGGACGACGACGACGGCGCGGCCCGTGTCGAGGACGAAGCCGGGCGCCGTCCCAGCGAGCCCGAGCGAGACAGCCCCCTCCGGAAGCGTCGCTTGCTTGCGCACGCCGGGCTCGAAGTCGGCGTAGGGGCGCCGCAGCCGCTCCGCAATCGACCGCGATACGGCCTCGATCTCCTCGTGCAGCCCCTCGTCGAGGACGAGCTCCCGGCCGGCAGTCGCGGCGACGAGCTCGACCGTGCGGTCGTCGTGCGTCGGCCCGAGGCCGCCCGAGACCAGGCAGAGGTCGGACTCGAAGCCGGTTCGGAGGGCTGCGTCCAGCTCACGCGGGTCGTCCCCGACGATCGTGATCCGCGCAGGGTCGAGCCCGAGCTGCAGCAGCTCGCCGGCGAAGAAGGGGCCGTTGCGGTCCGTGCGCTCCCCCCGGACGAGCTCGCTGCCCGTGACGACGATCGCCGCCCGCGGGCGCAATTAGGAGCTGGGGCCTGCGGGGACGATCAGGCTGCGCGGTCGGCCGCCGCCGACGAGAACGACACGCCCGTTCAGCTTGATCCGGACGTTCTCCGGCGACCCGAGGTAGACCCAGAGGCCCTTCCTCGTTCCGAAGCGCTGAAAAGACCCCTTGGTCAACGTCCCCTGGAACACCTGCTTGCCGTTGTCGGAGCCCGAGCGGACGATCAGCAGCGTGTCGCCCTTGACCGCCCGCACGAAGAGCCCGCCGGTCCGCGCGTGTGCGGGCACCTTCGCTGGCGTGCTGAGCGGGAGCTCCTCGTGCCCGCTGCCGCCGAAGCGCCAGGCGGCGATCACGAGCGCCGTGACGACCGCGATCCCGATCAGCGTGAACCAGACGACGTTCGACTCGAGCCTGCGCCGGCGGCGGCGCCGGCGCAGCCGTGGCCGGGGAGACGGGCTGCTGCGCACGCCCCGCTCCAGCACCTCGTCGCCCGAGCCGTAGCGGACGTTGTACTCGTCCACGTAGAGCTGGCCGTCGAGCCCGAGGTAGTCCGCGTAGGTGCGGAGGAAGCCCTTGATGTAGGTCGGGCCCGGCAGCGTCTCGAACGCCTCGTCCTCGAGCGCCCGCAGGTGCTTGGCGCGGATCTTCGTGCCCTGCTCGAGCTCGGGGAAGTCGAGCTCCTTGCGCAGGCGCGCCTCGCGCAGGCTGTTACCGATCTCGAACACGAGAGCGGCCCATTCTAAGCCGTCAGGTGGCGAACAGTGTCAAGAGGCCCCAGAAACCGACTGCAAGGGCTGCGGTAATTGCGAACAGAACGCCGAGGATGCCGAGCAGCCGCCCGGCTCGGGCGGCCCCCGCCCCACCGGCACGGCCGAGCGTGAGCTCGATCCGCTCCCGAGCGCGGCGGGCGAGGATGATCGCGAACCAGCCGAGTGCCAGGGCGACGGCGATCGAGCCGGTCGCGTCGACGAGCGTAACCCGGTCGGTCTCGCGGGCGAGGACGACCCCGGCGGGCATCGCGAGCAGCGACAGGATCCCGCACGCCAGCGACCAGCCCGCGCGCGGGTTGGCCCGGTGCGCGCTACTGCTTGACGTACGGCCGTCCAACAGCTGCGGGCGGAACCGACCTTCCGATCACTCCGATCACGGCGACGAGCGTGATCACGTATGGAATCGACTGGACGAGCACGTTGTATTCGTAGCCGTAGCCCTGCACGCGCGTCGCCAGGCCGCCGAAGAAGCCGAAGAGCAGCGCGAAGGCGAAGGCCCCGCCCGGCCGCCAGCTTCCGGCGATCAGTGCCGCGAGCCCGATGAACCCACGGCCGGCGGTCATGTTCTCCGTGAACGAGTGCACGTAGCCGACCGCGAGGTACGCGCCGCCGAGCGACGCGATCACCCCGGAGAGGATCACCGCGCCGTAGCGCACCTTGTAGACGTCGATCCCGACGGTCTCGGCTGCGCGCGGATGCTCGCCGACCGACCGGAGCCGGAGGCCGATTGACGTCCGGAACAAGACGAAGTAGGCGAGCACGATCACGCCGAACAGGACCCAGATCATCAGGTTCAGGTGGCCGAAGGCCTGGTACCAGAAGCTCGGCCGGCCCGGGCTCTTCGGCGGGATGTGGTTCAGGAAGTGCAGGTTGACGTCCGGGATGTACGGCACGCCGGTGCCGGGCGTCCCGTTCAGACCGTAGATCTGGATGTAGAAGTAGCCGGTGACCCCGACGGCTAGGAAGTTGATCGCCGTGCCGCCGACGATCTGGTCCGAGCGCATGTGCACCGAGAAGAACGCGTGGATCAGGCCGAGCACCGCGCCGGAGATCGCGGCGGTGAGGATGCCGAGCTCCCACGAGTTGAGCTTGTCCGCGCCAAGGATCCCGAAGAAGCAGCCGGAGAGCATCATCCCCTCGAGGCCGATGTTCACGACCCCGCTCCGTTCGGAGAACATGCCGCCGATCGCGGCGAAGGCGAGCGGTGTCGCGAAGATGAACATGTTGTAGGTCAGCTGGCCCCAGTCGACGACGCCGGCGCCCGAGGAGGTCGTCAGCGCACCGTCGAGGTGCGCGAGGCTCGACTGCGTCGCGCCCCAGGCGAGGAGGGCGCAGATCCCGGCGACGGCGACCCCTCCCCAGCCGAGCTTCCCTTCCCCGCGGGCAGCGGCCCACGCGCCGGCAGCCGCGCCGACAGCCACCAGGATGAACGACGTCACCGGCGAGCGCAGCTCGACCGGCGGCAGCGCGAGCCAGAGCCCGAGCGCAGACAGCCCGATGCCGGCCCACCCGGCCCAGCGGACAGTGGAATCCGAGCGGATCGCCTGCTGCACCGCCGGCGAGAGCGCGCTCACGACGACGTCCCTTCTGCAGTTGCGGCCGCCGTGGGCGCGGCTGGCTTGCCCTTGAGCTTCCGCCGGAGATTCCAGAGCCAGAGGAAGAGCAGGTCGGCACCGACGAAGAGCAGCACGAGCCCCTGGATGATCAGTGTCAGGTTGCCGGCGAGCTCGGGCTTGATCACGTCCTGGATCGCGGGGTTGCGCGTCGAGGTGCCCTGGAGCAGCGCGCCGAACAACAGCGCCGCGAGCGGGACGCCGATCGCCGAGTTGCGGCCGAGCAGAGCGACGGCGATCCCGATGTAGCCGATGCCGGCGGCCCCGGCGACCTGGATGTCGAGCACCCCGAGCCGGAACTGCCAGCCGAGGATGTCGAGCGCGCCCGCGAGGCCGGCGAAGGTGCCTGAAATCGCCATCGCGAGCACGTAGCTGCGCTTCACGCTGATCCCGCCGTAGCGCGCCGCCTCGGGGTTGAACCCCGTCGCGCGGACCTCGTAGCCGAGCGTCGTGCGGTTCAGGATGATCCAGTAGACGACCGGCGCGGCCAGCGCGATGAAGAACCCGATGTGGAGCCCCTGGAGGATCGGGTCGCCCCAGAAGACGGGCAGGTGCGCGCCCTGGGCGATGTCGCTGGAGACGGGCACGGACTTGTCGACATCGTTCTGGAGCTGCCCGCCCTGGCCGACCAGGGCCTGGGTGACCCAGATCGCTATCCAGTTCAACATGATCGTCGAGATCACCTCGTGCACCCCGACGGTCGCCTTCAGGAAGCCCGCGATCGCCGCCCACGCGGCGCCCGCGAGCGCCGCGAGCACGATCGCGATCACGATGTGCAGGCCGGAGTTCATCTCCACGAACGACGAGCCGACCCAGGTCGCGATGAACGCGCCGACGATGACCTGGCCCTGGCCCCCGATGTTGAACAGGCCGCACTTGAAGGCGAACGAGAGGGCGAAGCCCGTCAGGATCAGGCCGGTCGTCAGGATGAGCGTCTGCTGCAGGTTGAAGGCCGCCTCGGTCCGCGCGGCGCCGGTCACCCACGGGAAGAGCCAGTTCAGGCCGGTGCCGTCGAAGATCCCCTTGAACGCCTTGAACGGGTTGTGGCCGGTGACCGCGATCACGATCATCGCCATCGCGAAGGCGAAGACCGTGGTCACGAGCGGCATCACGATCCCGCCCGCGCGCTGCATCAGGGCCATGCGCGCGGCGACGCTCGGGGCGTAGCCGCCGGGCTCGGGCGGCGTGGGCGTCTCGAGGAGCTGCTCCTCGGCCGAGACGAGCCGTTCTTCCTGCGGGTCGAGCGGGCCTTCGCTCACGCCGCGGCCGTCTCCTTCCTGCGCCCGCCGGTCATCGCGATCCCGAGCTCCTCCTCGCTGACGCTCGGGTCGTACTCGCCGACGATCTCGCCCTCGAACATGACCAGGATCCGGTCCGCGAGGGACATCACCTCGTCGAGCTCGAGCGAGACGAGCAGCACCGCGCGGCCGTCCCCCCGCTCGGCGACAAGGCGGCGGTGGACGTACTCGATCGCGCCGACGTCGAGCCCTCGCGTCGGCTGCGCGGCGATCAGCACCTTCGGGTTGCGCGCCACCTCGCGCGCGACGACCACCTTCTGCTGGTTCCCGCCCGAGAGCGCGCCCGCGGGCGTCTGCGGCCCCCCGCCGCGCACGTCGAAGTCCTTGATCAGCCGCCGCGCGCGCTCGACCAGCCGGCTCGGGTACAGCCAGCCGAACTTGGAGTCCGGCTCCGAGTTGTAATCGTGGAGCGCGATGTTCTCGGCAATCGAGAACTCGAGCACGAGCCCGCGCCGCTGGCGGTCCTCCGGGATGTGCCCGACGCCGTGGTCGAGCAGCTCGCGCGAGGTCGCGCGGTGCTCGACGGGGTGCCCGCCGACCGTGATCCGGCCGCTTGCCACGGGCATCAGGCCCGTGATCGCGTCGATCAGCTCGGTCTGGCCGTTCCCGTCGACCCCTGCGATGCCGACGATCTCCCCGGCCTGGACCTGGAACGAGACGCCGCGCACCTTCTCCAGGCCACGGT
>JBKPSO010000025.1:0-10067 GCA_046735055.1 Actinomycetota bacterium | reverse complement strand
GCCTCGAGGACGCGCGCCTTCTCCTCCTCCTTGGCCTTGCACCAGATGAACTCCTCGACGTCCGGGTGGTCGACGTCGAGGACGACCATCTTCGCCGCGCGCCGCGTCTTGCCGCCGGACTTGATCGTGCCGGCGGACGCGTCGGCGCCGCGCATGAACGAGACCGGACCGGAGGCGTAGCCGCCCTTGGAGAGCTGCTCCTTCGAGGAGCGCAGCCGGGAGAGGTTGACGCCGGAGCCGGAGCCGCCGCGGAAGATGATCCCTTCGCGGCGGATCCAGTCGAGGATCGACTCCATCGAGTCGTCGACGGAGAGGATGAAGCACGCCGAGCACTGCGGGCGCTCCTCGAATCCGACGTTGAACCAGACCGGGGAGTTGAAAGAGGCGTACTGGTTGACGAGGATCGCCTTGAGCTCGGCCTCGAACGTGTCGGCCTCCTCGTCGGTCGCGAAGTACCCGCCGGCGCGGCCCCAGCCGCCGATCGTGTCGACGACCCGGCCGATCATCTGCTTCACGCTCGACTCGCGCTCGGGGGAGCCGAGGCGGCCGCGAAAGTACTTCTGGGCGACGATGTTCGTCGCGGTCTGCGACCAGAACTTCGGGAACTCGACGCCCTTCTGGTCGAACGCAGGCTTGTCCTTGCCCCCGATGAAGGCATCTCGCAGCTCCCACTCCACCTCCTCGAACGGGTCGCGACCCGGGATGGTGAAGTAGCGCTCGACGCCGACGCTCGCGCCGTCCTCGACGACGGTGTTGACGATCTCGGCGGCGTCTTCGGTTACTGCCCCGGCGCTACCAGTGACTGCGGATGCCTTCGTAGACGCCATCTCTCCTCCCAAGAATAGCTGTGCCCTTCCGGCCCCCCCGGAGAGGGACCTGGCAGGGTAGAGCGACTACCGGACGGAACGCTTTTTCGCCCGTTTGCAGGGAGTTTTTGGAGGGCTAGCTGGGCGGGGGCGGCGGCTTGCCCGAGGCAGGCTGCGTCGCCGCGGCGGAGGCGAGCTGGACCCTGCGCGTCCGCATCCGGCGGGCGAGGAAGCCGGCGGCGCCGAGCGCCATCAGCAGGAGCGCGACCGCGCCGAGCACGATCAGGGGAACGGGCACCGAGTCGGCGTTCCCGGGCTTCGTCTTCGAGAAGACATCGCCGATCGGCCCGCTCGTCGAGTCACCGCCGCCGCCCTGGCCGTTTGTAGGCGTGCCCGTCCCGCCGCCGTTCGAGCCGCCGCCGCCGTTGCTCGAGCCGCCCGTCGTCGTCGTGCCGCCGCCCTGCGTGCCCTGCGTGATCCGCTGCTGGAGCGCCTGCCTGATGTCCTCGCGCGCGCTCGAGTACGTCTCGACGTCTGTCGGCAGGTGCTGGAGTGCCTCGCGGTAGCAGTGGATCGGGTAGGTGCCGTCGATGCGACCGTCGTACCAGTCGTTGATCAGCGCCTTCCAGCACGGCGCCTTGCTCTTCGCCGACGCGGTGCCTGTACAGATCGCCAGGCCGAGCGAGAGGGCGAGGGCTGCCAGCAGCAGCGATTTGACGATGTTCCTGGCCGGATGGGTCACGAGAAACGGGAACCGCGCTCAGCGGGGCGGCGGTCGTCGGTTCGCGTTCGCTGCACTGTACCTATGGCCCCGGCGAACTGGGCCTGAATGGAGTGTCGAGCGTGGACGTGAAACGGTGGTGAGGCTGCGGTTAAGCGTCTGTAAGGAAAAGCGGTTTCGGAGGCCTGTGCTAGCGTCGGCCGTCGATGCAGGCCGCCAAGCTCGCCGGGCCGGCGACCCTTGCCGTCTCGGGCGTGCTCCTTTTCGTCGCCCTCTTCTTCGGCGAGAGCACCTCGGACTGGCGGCTCTTCTGGATCGGCGCCTTCGCGGTAATCGCCGTCGTCGTGCTGCTCGGGCGCTCGGTTCCCGTTCCGGGCGGGCCCGGGCTCGCCTGTCTCGCACTGCTCGCGGCGCTGGCCGCCTGGGTCGGGGTGACGATGGCGTGGTCGGTGGCGCCGGACCTCTCCTGGGCGGCGTTCGACCGGATCCTCGTCTACCTCGCCTTCGCCTTGCTCGGGCTGCTCGGGACCCGGGTACCGCAACCGGCGCGGACGATCGCCGGCGGGCTCGCGCTCCTGCTCGGCCTCGTGCTGCTCTGGGCGCTTGCGGGGAAGGTGATTCCGTCGCTCTTCCCGGACGGCGCCCGCGTCGCACGCCTGCGGAACCCGATCGGGTACTGGAACTCGCTCGCGCTCGCCGCCGCGACCGCCGTCCCGCTCGGACTCTGGCTCGCCTCTGCTCGTGGACACACGCGGGCGCTGCGGGCGGCCGGAGTCCTCCTCCTCTACCTCGCCGAGCTCACGGTAGTGCTCACCTACTCCCGGGCCGGAATCGCCGTTGCAGCTCTCGCTGCGGTCGGCTGGGTGTGGGTCGGGCGCGACCGCCTCGAGTCGCTCGCCGCCCTCGCGATCGCGACGCCGGTCGCCGGGCTCGTCGCGCTCTGGGCCTTCTCGCGCCCGGCGATCACGGACGACCTCCAGGCCTACGCCGACCGCGTCAACGACGGAGCCTGGTTCGGGGTACTGATCTCGGCCGGGGCCGCAGTCGTGATCGGTGTGGCGTTCTGGCTCGCGGGCCGCGTGCTCACCGACCGCGAGCGGACGATCTGGACGCGGCGGCTCGGGGCCGTCGCCGGGGTCGTCGCGCTCGTCGGGCTCGCCGTGGTGCTCGCGCTGCGCGGCGGCAAGATCCTCGACGAGTTCCGGGGCACCGGCGGCAAGCAGGTCTCGCAGAGCCCGACGCGCCTCGCCGAGCTCAGCTCGAGCAACCGCTGGCGCTGGTGGCAGGAGGCCTGGTCGCTGTGGAAAGACGCGCCGGCCGGCGGCAAGGGCGCGGCGACGTTCGAGGTCGCCCGCCGCGACATCCGCGAGGGCTCGATCACGACCACCGAGCCGCACAACCTCGCGCTCCAGTTCCTGTCCGAGACCGGGATCGTCGGGTTCCTGCTCCTGCTCGGGGTCGTGGGTACCGGGGCGGCCACGGCGGTCGTCGCCGTGCGGCGTGCGGAGGGGGCGGAGCGGGCGGCCGCGGCGGCGCTCTCGCTCGGCCTGGGCGCCTACTTCCTGCATGCGCTCGTGGACATCGACTGGGAGTTCGTCGCCGTCACGGGCCCTGCGTTCTTCGTGCTCGGTGCACTGGTCGGCCTCGGCGCGCGACGGCGAGCGCGGGTCGCGCGGCGTGTCGCGGGTGCGGTCGCGATCGTCGGGATCGGCGTGCTCTACTCGCTCGTCGCGCCGTACTCCTCCTCGCGGCTGGTCGACTCGACCTACTCGGATCTCTCCGCCGGGAAGACCGCCGCTGCGCTCTCCGACGGCCGCGCCGCGCACGCGCTGAATCCCCTCTCTGTCGACGCGCTGTTCGCGCTCGGCGACGTCGAGGCGGCGCGGAGCGACGAGACGGCGGCGCTCCGCCGCTACCGGCAGGCGGTCGACCTCCAGCCCGAGAACTCGAGTACCTGGTACGCGCTCGGCGCCTATGAGTTCTTCACCGGCAGATACGAGCTTGCGCTGCACGACCTCGACCGCGCGTACGGACTCGATCCCTACGGCCCCGCCGGCCGCCCGGGCGGGCTCCTCGACCAGGCCCGGGCGAAGGCTCAGGGCGGCTAGCGCCGCGCGCGCTGTGGACAAAACGTTACGAAGTCGCCACACCCCAGTGCCAGGCACTAGGACATGTCTCAAGCAGGCCGATTGCTGTGGAAAACCGCCCGGCTAGCGAGCGGCGCCGAGGATCTCGACCAGGTGGGCGCCCTTGAGCTCGGCGAGCGTCATCCCGTCGAGCGGCGCGACAATGCTCAGGTTCAGGTCGTGCTGGAACCGGAGCGCCTCCGCGCGGAAGTGCGGCCGGTACATGACGATCGTGCGCGCGTAGCCGGTGCGCTGGGCGTTGCCGACTTCGAGGACGGAATAGCCGCGGGCCCGCACGAGCGAGGCCGCAGAGGCCGCGGCGCCCTGGACGCCGTTGCCGTTCAGGACGAGCACCTTCGTCTTCGCACGCGAGAGCATCGGAACCGTTCGCTTGGCCCGAGGCGCCGCCGTCGGCTGCGCCGCCTTGTGGACGGCGGCCGCCGGCTTCGCCGCGGCCTCGCGGGCGGCCGCCGCGTGGACGTGCGGTGCCATCTGCCGGCCGAGCAGGACGAGACCTGCGACGATCAGCAGGACGAGCTCGAGCGCGGCAATCCCCGTCGCGACCAGCGTGGCGGTGCGCCACGGGCGGACGAGCTCGGCGGAGGCGAGAGGATGATCCACAGCGGACGTTTGATTCGTCCTACCGCGGGCGCCTCCTTCCTACGTCCTCGACTGCATCCACTCCCACGTCCCCAGCAGGCCCTTGGCGAGCGAGACTTCCGGTCGCCAGGCCAGCTCCCGCGCCGCGAGCGACACGTCGAGGACGCTCCGCTGGACGTCGCCTTCGCGCACGGCCGCGAAGGTCGGCTCTCGCCTGTCGCCGCTGACCGCACGGCAGCGCTCGTGGAGCTCGAGCACCGATGTCTCGACGCCGCTGCCGACGTTGAACACCCCGGCCGTACCGGGTGCGAGCAGCAGCGCGCGCACGACGTCGTCCACGTGGACGAAGTCGCGCGTCTGCCGGCCGTCGCCGTAGATCGTCGTGTTCTCCCCGGCGGCCATCGCGTTGAGGAAGATCGCCACCACCCCGCCCTCGAGTCCCGCCTCCTGGCGCGGGCCGTACACGTTGCCGAAGCGGAGCGCGCCGTGCCGCGTGCCGTGGAGCCGGTTCCAGCCGGCAAGGTACTCCTCGCCGGCGAGCTTCGCGACGCCGTAGGGAGAGAGAGGCCGGCGCGGGTCGTCCTCCCGGGCCGAGCGCTCGCACTCGCCGTAGATCGCACCACCGGTCGAAGCGAAGACGACTGCCGTTCCCTCCCCGGCCGCCTCGAGCACCCGTACGGTCCCCACCACGTTCACCTCGGCGTCGAAGTCCGGGCGCGCGACCGAGGTGGGGACGTCGGCCTGCGCCGCGAGGTGGAAGCAGACCTCGGGCTCGGCCTCGCGGAAGGCCTCGCCGAGGGCGCCGCCGAGGATGCTTCCCTCGACGAGCCGCGCGGCGCCGTCCACGTTCTCGCGCTTGCCGGTGCTGAGGTCGTCGAGGACGACGACGTCGTCGCCGCGGGCGAGCAGCGCGTCGACGAGGTTCGAGCCGATGAAGCCGGCTCCGCCGGTGACCAGCGCGCGCACGACTCGTATCCTAGGCTGTCGTGTTCGTGTCCTTCGAAGGGGTCGACGGGTCGGGGAAAACGACCCAGGCTCGGCTGCTCGAGCAGCACCTGAGCGGGCTCGGCCGCGACGTCGTCGCGACGCGCGAGCCCGGCGGCACCGAGCTCGGCGAGGAGCTCCGGCGTCTCGTCCTCAACGGCCCGGAGATCTCGCCGTGGGCGGAGGCGGCGATCTTCGCGGCCGCGCGGGCCGAGCACGCGGCGCAGGTGATCCGGCCTGCTCTCGCCCGCGGCGCGGACGTCGTCTGCGACCGGTTCGTCGACTCCTCGCTGGCCTACCAGGGGATCGCGCGCGGCCTCGGGTTCGAGCCGGTGCTGGAGCTGAACGTGACGGTGCTCGAGGGCTTGCTGCCCGACCGGACGTTCGTCGTCGCCGTCGACGCGGGCACGGCCGCCGCCCGGCGCGAAGGCGAGCCCGACCGTATCGAGCGGGAGGGCGACGGCTTCCAGGCCGAGGTCGGCCGCGCCTACGAAGACCTCGCCGAGCGGTTCCCGGAGCGCGTCGAGCTGCTCGACGGGATGCGGCCCGCCGAGGAGATCGCCGCCGAGGTGCGGAGACGACTCGGGCTGTGAGAGACGAAGCCGAGCACAAAGGCGAGAGCGCAGGTCTCGGCCTTGGTGCGAGGCGATGTCGTGACGCCGAAGGCGTCAGCTTCGAGACGCTGCTCGAGCAGGACGAGGCGAAGCGCCTGCTGAACGCCGCCCTTCCGGACGAGCCCTCGCACGCGTACCTCTTCCACGGCCCTGCAGGAGTCGGTAAGCGGATTGCCGCACTGGCGTTCGCCGGTGAGCTCCTCGGTGACCGCGAACGAGTCGAGCGGCGTGCGCACCCCGACCTCTACGTGCTCGAGCCGCTCGGCGACCAGGTCCGCATCGACGAGATCCGCGAGCTCCGCCGCGACCTGCACATGCGACCGTTCGAGACCGAACGGCGCGTCTACCTCGTTTTCGGCGCGCACCTGCTCAACGCGGAGGCGGCCGATGCCTTGCTCAAGGACCTCGAGGAGCCGCCGCCGTACGCGGTCGTCGTACTCGTCGCGGACGCGCTCGGGCCGCTGCCGGAGACGATCCGCTCGCGCTGCCAGCTGATCCCCTTTCGGCGGCTCTCGGAGCGTGCGATCCGCGCGGAGATCGACCGCCGTGCGCCGGGGCTGGCGGCGGACCGGGCGACTGCGATCGCGCGGGTCGCCGCCGGGCGGCTCGACCGGGTCGAGCGGCTCCTCAATCCCGAAGCGGCGCGGCGGCGCGAGGAGCTGCTTGGGATCGCGCGCACGGTGTACACCGACCCGGCCTTCGACCCGACGGCTGCGGCGCAGGCCGTGCTGGCGCTCGCGTCCGAGCGGGCCGCCGAGGCGCGCGCCGCGGCGGAGGAGGCGCTTGTCGGCCGCGAGCTGCCCGACCGCGAGGCCGAGCAGTACCTCAAACGCGCCGAACGCGGCGCGGAGCGCGACGAGATCCTGCTCGCCCTGGAGGAGCTCGCCGCCTGGTACCGCGACCTCGTCGTCGTCGGGGTCGAAGCCGAGCGGGCCGTGATCCACTTCGACCGGCTCGCCGAGCTCACCGAGGATGCCGGCGTCGACCGGATCGGCGCCGAGCGGGCGGCCGAGGCGGTCCGGGAGGCGTGGCGTGCCTTCGAGGAGTTCAACGTCTCGCCCCCGCTCGCGCTGGAGGCGCTCTTCGTGCGCCTCCAACGGGAGCTCGCCGGCACTCCCGCTTCGGTCTAGTGTTAGCGAGCCGGGCCGAACGCCTTCACCTCGGTCACGTGCGCCTCGCCGGCCCCACCCGGCAGCGCGGTGACCCAGACGACGACGTACCGGCCGATCGGCGTCTTCGCCAGCTTGAAGATCGTTGTCCCGGTGAGCGGCTCCGCCTGCGTCACGAGGTGGAAGGGTCCGTTCGGGTTGCGGCCGACCTCGATCTCGGCCGACGAGCCGGCGGTGTCCGTAGAGACGACGACGCGCGCGATCGGGCGCGTCCGGCGGGCGTCGAGGACGAGCCCGACTCCGGTCTTGCCGAAGCTGTGGTAGTGCTCGGTCTTCCAGAAGGTCGTCGAGTCGCCGTCGACTGCAAGCGGGGCGAGGTCGTCGTTCTCGTGCCTGTCCCCCTCCGGGTCGTAGGCGCCGACGGCCGTGAGCCTGATCCGTGGATTCGACAGGGGCCTGGGCGTCGTCGCGGGGCGGGTGGTCGTCCGCGTCGTCGTCCGGGTCGTGACGGTCGTGGTGCTCGACTTGCCGCCGTCGTCCGCGCTCGTCAGCACGATTACCAGCAATACGACGAAGAAAGCGGTGAGGGCGCCTGCGGCGACCAGACGATTCATGTTCCCGCTCATGTTTGCTGATCCCGCGGGAAAACCTCCCGAAACCGGGCCCGACGATTAACCTTGCGTCACGTCCCGACGCCCGACGCCTTGTGAGGAGGAGCGATGACTGTTCGGTTTCCAGGAGAGTCAGCGGCGTACAGGGAAGCACGTGACCGCCTGCTGGAGCAGGAGATTCAGCTGCGCCGGACGATGGAGGAGGTGGCTGCAGCCAGGCGCGAGTTGCCGCCCGGCGGCGTCGTCCCGGAGGATTACGTGTTCGACGGGGCCGGTGCGGATGGCACTCCGACCGGGATCAAGCTCTCCGAGCTGTTCGCTCCCGGCAAGGACTCGCTGGTGATCTACAGCTTCATGTTCCCGCGCGACCCCGCCGACGATCGGCCGGGCCCGAAGACAGGCGAGACGGCTCTCCTGCCGCTTTCGGAAGGCCCCTGCCCGTCCTGCGTTGCTCTCCTCGACCAGCTGGATCGTGCTGCCCTGCACGCCACCCAGCTGATCAACTTCGCCGTTGTCGCGAAGGCACCAATCGAGCGAGTTCTCACCTTCGCGCGGGAGCGTGGCTGGCGCCATCTGCGCCTCGTGTCCTCGGCCGGCAACTCTTACAACCGCGACTACTTCGCCGAAACGCCCGACGGGCGGCAGAGACCGATGCTGAACGTGTTCCACCGCGACGGCCGTACGATCCGCCACTTCTGGGGCTCGGAGCTCTTCTACGCGCCGAACGAGCCCGACCAGGATCCGCGCCACGTCGGTACCCTCGAACCGTCCTGGAACCTCCTCGACCTCACCCCGGAAGGGAGGCCGGTTGTCTGGGACGAGCAACTGGTCTATCCCGAACCCGCGACCGCGGCCACTGAGGAGCATCGTGGAGCATCGGGGGACGCCGAGGACGGGCTAGACTAGCCGCGCGCCGACGTAGCTCAGCTGGTAGAGCACTTCACTCGTAATGAAGGGGTCCCCGGTTCGAGTCCGGGCGTCGGCTCTGTCAACCAAGCCGTTTCTGGGCCTTGCATCTTGCTGCAGGGGCCGTGCGGCAAGCAATTGCGGCAAGTTGACCACCGCCATCCCGCCCTGATCGGCAAGTCGAGTGGAGGGGAAAGGGGGATCAACGGGCCGCTCACGCACATTTCCACCCCATCAAGTTAGAGAGCCCAGGGGTTTGGAACCGTGTCAAGCGGCACCGAAAAGCGCACCACTTTCAGGCGTCGAAAAGTGCACCACTGATCTGCTGAGTCGGAAGCTCGCGCGCTCATGCTCCGAGCCTCGCGCGCGCGCGAACAAGAAGTATGCGCTGATCCGGCGTCCATCGATCAGCCGCCACCCCACCCGTCCGGAGACCTATTCGCTCGCGGATCCCTCCAGTCGGAAGGCTCCGGAGCGGCGGCCGGCGCCGACGCTGGGCCCCGGCCCCTGATCGACGAGTGGCTGATCGCGGATCGGGAGGCGCCGCGCAAGCAGCGGCACACGGCGAAACGGATCTGGTAGCGGCTCCTTGAGGAGCAGGGTGCCGACGTCGCCGAGACGTCGGTGCGCGACTACGTGCGTCGCCGCCGGTGCGAGCTGGGCGAGCCGGTCGAGGAGGTGTTCGTGCCGCAGGTGCACGAGCCGGGTGTCGAGGCGGAGGTCAGTTGCTGTCTTCCCACCGCACCCGACGGCGAGTGCTACCAGGCTGGCGGCGACGGCGCGACGCCCGTGCTCTGGGACGGCGGCAGCTCGACCCGATCGGCGACCTGTTCGCGCCGGCCGGCTACAAGCGCGAGGTCGCGCTCACGCTGATCGAGCAGGGCGCAAGGGCGGGCGGCCGCGTGATCGAGATCGCCCTGACCGTGAACGGCGTCCGCTACGAGCGGCGCGTCGAGCCGCGCCTCTTGCTCTCCGACTTCATCCGCCACGAGCTGAAGCTCTACGGCACGCACGTCGGCTGCGAGCACCGCCTCTGCGGCGCGTGCACCGTGCTGCTCGACGGGCGGCCGGCGCGGTCGTGCCTGACGCTCGCCGTCCAGGCCGACGGCGCCTCGATCGAGACGGTCGAGTCGCTTGCCGACGGCGGCGCGTTGCATCCGCTCCAGCAGGCCTTCCACGCGCACTTCGGCCTGCAGTGCGGCTTCTGCACGCCGGGGATCCTGATGACGGCCGCGTTCTTCCTCGCGCAGAATCCCGATCCGACCGAGGAGGAGGTGCGCGCCGAGCTCGCGGCGCACCTGTGCCGCTGCACGGGCTACGTCTCAATCGTCGACTCGATCCTCGCCGCCGCGGGGAAGCTCCCAGCCTAACGGCGCCCACGCTCGTCGCGGACGCCGTTCGCGCAGACGTCGTCGGGCTACCCAGCGGCTCTTCGGGCTCGTCCCGAGGTAGGCGGTAGCTGCGAAGTCGCGCCGCGCGCATCCGCGCGGCGCTGGTCCCCCTTGACCACGGTGCCGTTAGCAGTTCGTTGGGCGCCCGTGACTGGGCCATTTGAGGCCGGTTCGACGGTGCGCGCATGTTCACACACCT
>JBKPSO010000024.1:0-4212 GCA_046735055.1 Actinomycetota bacterium | reverse complement strand
TGCGCAGCCACCTGCGAGCCCGCCTCTCCCAGATGGAGGAGCTGGTCGCCGCAGCAATCGCCGAAGACCTCGGCGCCGCCGAGGACGACCTGCGCCCTCAGGTCGTCGCCGCCTCGCTGATGGCCGCCTTCGACGTCTTGTTCGAGCAAGGCGGCGATCAGAGCGCGAAGCCAAAGAGCGTCGACGAGATGGCAGCCCTCATCGACCCGGTCATGACGTTCCTGCGCGGCGGCCTCGACGCGCTCAAATAGCCACGAGCGTCTCTAGCCGCCCGTGTAGGACACGCCGAACGTGGCGTGGAAGGTTCCCTCAGCGGAAATCTCCGGTCTTGCCTGTCGGTGAAGTGTCAGCGGGCTGTTTGGGGGTAGCCCTCCCAGCGCACGGTCAGCGCATAGATGACGAAGATCCCGAGCGCGATTGACGTCAGCGACCAGAGCGGGTACGCGGTCGAACCCAGGAAGCCGAGCTGGCCCAAGACGTTGATGCTGGCGGCGACGACCGCAAACCACCGCGCCCAGCCGGCGCCGCTCCAGAGCGCGAGGCCTGCGAGGAAGAGAACGATCCCCCAGATCAGCATCAGCCACCCCCAGGTGGTGACGTCGAAGACAATTATCTGGTTCGGGGTGAGGACGTAGTACTGCTTTCGGATGACCGCGGTCAGCCCCTCGAAGAAATCGATCGCGCCCACGATCAGCATCACGATCGAGGCAAAGACAATCCATCCGGCCATCGGTGGCTTCACTGCCATTTGAGACCTCCTTTAGGTGCCAGACGTCGCGGGCAAGTCTTGCAGGTGGCCCCGACGTTGCCAAGAGCGGCGAGGGTGCTAGGACGGCTACGCGTTCCTCGACGCTCGTAGTGGTCGAGCCCGAGTTCGCCCTTGAGCTGCCGGTACTGACGCTTCACCCCCGGCGAGTGGCTTACCGTCCTTGGCAATCCCGGTGTCATCGACCACCCAAGCGGTGACGCCGATCCCGGGCGCCACCCGCTCCGCGCAGCCTCGCACAAACAGCTCCAGATCCCAGGCGAGTCGGCCAGAGACCGCTGCACCGACCCAACCGGGCCGCCGTCTCCCCCAGCCAAAACAGCGTCGGCTGCAAGCTCTCCCGGCCGCCGTGCTAGGCCTGAAGGGCACTCACAACGGCGACGCCGACCGCGATCACGGCGACGCCCACGACGCCCTTCCGGCCCAGGCGCTCGCCGTACAGGACCGCCGCCGCGAGCGCGGCCAGCGCCGCGAACTGTGAGGCGAGGACGGCGGCGACTGCGATCCCGTGCCGCGCGCCGAAGGCGTAGCAGCTGAACCCGACCACCTCGGCTAGCCCGCCGCCGACCACGAAAGGCGCGGCAGCGCGTGTCAGCCGGAGGCGGCGGGCGAGCAGCACCGGGAGGAACACAAACGCGACACCGAGCAGCCGGGGCGGCAGGATCGCCCACGCGATCGGCAGGTCCAGGCTCGCGCGGCCGGTCGCGTACAGGCTCGCACCGAACGCGCCTGCGGCGGCCAGCCCGAACAGCGCCGCGCGCGGATCGACGTGCTCGAGGTCGGGGACCTGCGCCTGCGCGCCGGCGACGAGAACCACTCCGGCGACGATCGCGACGAGCGCGAGGGCGGTTCCGGCTCCGAGCTCCTCCCCGGCCGCGACCGCGATCAGCGCTGCAACTGCGCCCTCGGTCGACGAGAGCGGAGCGACGACACCGACGCCACCGAGGCGAAAGCCCGTGTAGAGGAGCAGGAGCCCGCCGACGTTGCCCGCGCCGGCGAGAGCGAGCCAGCCGAGCGCCGCGCCGTCGAGGCCCGCCGGCTTGCCCTGGGCGAGCGCAACGGGCCCGACGACGAGCAGGCCGGTCAGCATCACCCACGCCAGCGTGGACGGCGAGCCGATCTGCCTGCTCGCCTTCGCCGCGGTCAGCGCCGTGACCGCCCAGGACGCCGCGGCCCCGAGACCGCCGAGAATCGCCCACACGGCCGTTTTGAGCGCTGCTCAGCGCGCCTCGAGCATGGGCTTGACCTCGCGGGCGAGGCGCTCGAGCGTCTCATGGTCGTACGGCGCGGGACAGTCGATGTAGATGTGCTCGAAGCCGAGGTCGAGGTAGGGCGCCCAGGCCTCGGCGACGAGCTCGGGCGGGCCCAAAGGACCGTCGTACATGTCGTCGTCCCGGTACTTGTTCCGCTCCGCCATCGTCTCGACGACCTTCCTCGCCTCGCTTTCGGTGTCGCGGATGATCGGGGCTCCGCCCCCGAGCGTGCGCTCGATCTCCGACTCGTCCCGGCCGACCTCGTCGCACCAGCGTCGCAACACCTCGTCCTTGTGCCTGACGAGCTCGAGGTCTCCCCCGGTGTTCCAGCCGTCGGCGTACTTCGCAACCGTGTGCAACGTCTTCCGCTCGCCGCTGCCGCCGATCATGATCGGCACCTTCTCCTGTACGGGCGGCGGGTTGTTGAGGACGTTCTTCGCGCGGTAGAAGCGGCCGCGCGCGGACGCCGGCCCGCCCGGCAGCAGGTCGCGCATCAGCTCGACGGCCTCGTCGAGCCAGTCGAGCCGCTCGCCGAAGCCGGAGCCGAACTCGATCCCGAAGGCGGTGTGCTCCGTCTCGAACCAGGCCCCACCGATCCCGAGCCACATCCGGCCGCCGCTCATGTGGTCGAGGGCCGTGACCATCTTCACGACGAGACCCGGGTTGCGGAAGGTGTTCGCACCAACCATCAGGCCGATCCGGACCTGCTCCGTCGCCTGTGCCCAGCCGGCGAGCGTCATGTATCCCTCGAAGATCGGGCCGTCCGGGTCGCCGACGATCGGGTAGATGTGATCCCAGGTCCAGAGCGAGTCGTAGCCGAGCCGATCGACGACTACACCGGTTTCGCGGAGGGACTCCCAGTCGGTGTACTGGTTCCAGACGAGCGCGCCGAGCTTCACTCCCCGGACTCTACAAACCGGAACTTTCGCGCGGCACCCATATCACGCGAAAAGCAGGCCGGACGCCTAGCGCATTGCGGTTGACTTGTGCACGACCCAGCCGAGGCCCGCGTTCGCCTGGTTCGCGAGGTTACGGAGGTCTCTCAGTCCTGCGCGCAACTCTTCCTCGCTGGCGCCCGGCAGCCCGGCAAACGCGGGAAGCGCACTCTCGATCACGTCGGCGGCATAGTCGGCCTCGCCTGATAGGTCTTCGCCCTGCCACCAGAACGGCCGCTCGCCGTCGTCGACCGCGCCGAATCCGGCCTCGCGTAACCAGCCCGGGAGTCGTGTCCCCGCATCGCTCCACCCAGACGCCGCCATCGTTCGCACCATCGCGTCGAACAGGGCGTCGAGCTCGGGTGTCGACGGCTCTGCCCGGACCGTCGAGTAATCGACCTCGATCGCAGTGATCTGGCCCCCCGGCACGAGCACACGCCCGGCCTCGCGCAGCGCTGCGAGCGGGTCTGCGACATGCTCGAGGAACCACATCATCCAGACGCGGTCGAAGGACTCATCCGGGAACGGGAGCGCGAGTGCGTCGGCCTGACGCAGCCTTGCCTCGACGCCGGCGCGCTCCAGGTGCCCCTGCGCAAAGTCGAGCTGCTTCTGCTCGATGTCAACGCCGTAGAGCTCGACACCGGGGAACTCCTGTCCGAGCACTGCGAGGACTGCGCCGACGCCGGTGCCGACCTCGATCAACCGCGTGCCCGGCTCGAGCTCGGTGCCGTCGCGGATCAGCCGGTGCCGCCAGTGCTCGGCCTGCTGCAGGAGCCGCTCCTGCTCCAGGGTTCCGTAACCGTGAACGTACGCAGTCATGCTCGACGAGGCCCTTCGACGGCTGCTCGTACGTGAACGCCGCGGGGCGGCATCCGTAGTCCCGCCCTTGGGCACTCGCAGCCGCGTTCACCCGTAGCGGCACCAACTTCAGCTAGTCGAAGCGAAGGCGAACGGGCCGGGTCTGCCGGCTGCAGAGCATCACCGGTCAGGTACAACCCGCTGCATGGCGCCGCGGTCGGTCCGCCTCTCGAGCCCGGAACGCGTCCTGTTCCCCGACGAAGGGATCACGAAGCAGGACCTGTTCGAGTACTACCGCGCAATCGCGCCGGTGCTCGTTCCGCACCTGCGCAACCGGCCGTTCACGATGAAGCGCTCGCCCTACGGAGTGGCCGGGGACGCGTACTTCCAGAAGCAGGCGCCGAAGGGGATGCCCTCCTGGATCCCGACGCGCACCTACCGCACCTACCCGCGCGAGGGC
>JBKPSO010000023.1:0-5108 GCA_046735055.1 Actinomycetota bacterium | reverse complement strand
AGCGAGTCCCGGAGTCTCCGACGATGGGTGCTCGGCGTGTGCGCTCCGGCAACCGCGCCCGCCAGTAGAGCCGAAGCGCGGGTTTTGGCGTCGCTGCTCGGGGGCGCGACTCCGCGACGGAAGTCACGAAAGAGGTCCAGGACGACCCCTCGGCTCGTGCTTCCGCCTCGTCCTCGTACACGATCCCCCGATCGACTCCGCGACGCGCGTGTGCCCGTAGTTGACGGCGCTCGGCGCGGAATCGGCGACGAAGCAGGTTCGTCGCGATCCCGTAGAGCCACGGGAGGGCGCTATCGCCTGCGCGGCAACTCGCTCGCCCCTCGAAGGCGGAGGCGTTAGGCGAACGTCTCCCCCAGCGAGTTCATCAGCGAGGTCCCGTCCAACGCGTCGATGGAGGTACTTGTGGATAGGGTCGAAGTGCCGCTCGAAGATCAACTCGAACGCTTCCGGCTCGCTCAGGGAGCGTGCGAGGCAGTCCACGTCCGACAGAACCGGTTCCATCACCCGGACTGTGCCCGAAGTCCGACGATCGGTTTCACGAGCCAACCGGAGTCTCCAGCGGAACTTGGGTCGTGGTGCCAGATGCGGCAACGAAGAAGCTGACCGTCCCGGAGTGTGCGCGGGCACTGTTGATCACGACCGAGGACTACGTCCGGCGCGCGTGTCGCATCAGCCCAGGCTCTACTGGACCGTCCAGGTCACGTCCCTGCCACACGGGAACCGAGCGAGCACCGGCGTCTGCCGCCGGTGCCCGCCTTTCTCCGGTCGTAGCCGGCTTCGTAGGTCATTTCCGGGCTGCCGCCCACTTCGTGTCGCCGCTGTCGCACTCGTAATGCGAGCCGCCGTCGTCGTAGCCGATGTGGACGTGCAACGTGCCGGTCGCAAGGTTGGTCGCGGGGTCGAACTTGCCTTGGAGGGCGACCGTGATCCCAGGACCGCTCCCGCTCGCGTCGAACGTCAGGTCGGACTGGATTGGCACGGTGCTCGTCCACCCGAGCGAGTAGACGCCCGATCCCGCCGAGTTGTCGCACGACATGTACAGCACCATCGTCAGGCCGCTCACGCTGTGTCCGTCAGCGCCGACGTCGAAGTCGATGTTGCCGCCGCTGCTGATCGGCCCGTTGTAGTGACCCGGCGTCGCCGTGGCGGCGTCGTCGTTCGTGATCGTGCCCGTCGCCGTTGCCGTGCCGAGCGTTGCGTTGACGGGATTCGAGAGCGTGACGCTGAACGTCTCGTCCGATTCGTACCCAGTGTCCCCGAGAATGGGGACGGCCACCGTCTTGCTGGTCTGACCAGGCGCAAAGACGAGGGTGCCCGACGTCGCGGTGTAGTCCGACCCGGCCGTGGCCGTTCCGTCGGCGGTCGCATACACGACGCTCACCCGCACCGGAGTCGCCGTCGCGAGCGTGATGGTCAAGCTCATCGACTTCGTCCCCGCGTTGCCCTCGGCCAGCAAGGCGCTGGCGATCGAGACGGCCGGCTTCGGCAGCCCCTGCACCGTCTCGCAGTCGGCTCCGACCTTGTCGGCCGCGTCCGCGAGCGCGGTGTCGCGCCCGGGGCCGCAGGCCAGGACGTCCGAGCCGGGACCGCCCGAGAGGACGTCGTTCCCCGGCCCGCCGTTCAGGTAGTCGTTGCCGGCGAGACCGTAGAGCTTGTCCTTCCCGCCGTTGCCGTACAGCTTGTCCGCCGCGGCGGTTCCACGCAGGATGTCGCCCCCGGGCGTGCCCCTGATAATCGCGGCCCCGGCCGATGCGACCACGACTGCCGCGACCGTTGCGACAAGCAGCACGAGGCCTGCCACTGGACGCGGGCCGGGCCGGCGCAGCCTTCCCTTCGTACGCATTGCTTCCTCCTCTTCCGTGATCGACCCCGCCGCCCACGATCGACGGCGCCGCTAACGCCGCGCTAACGCGGGCTGTGAGCCGGCGCGGGAGCGGGCCCCGAGCCGGCGCGCCAGCGCGGCTCGCAGCCGAGCCGCCGGAAGAGGTCGACGGCCGACAGGTAGCGCTCGATCTCCCGGATCAGCTGGGCGACGTCCACCGGGTCGGCAAGCACGGAGGTCACGGCTGGGTCACCCGAACCACGAACGAGTCCGGCGCTGCCTTTCGAACGACGCGCAGGAGAAGTGAGCGCTGGCCGCAGATCTGGAAGCCGACCCTCTTCTCGTGCAGCCCTGACCAGAGTGCCTGGGCGAGGACGTGCCCGGCGGCGACAACCGACACGTCGTCGAGCGCGCCGGTAGGAAGCGTCACGCTCACGTCGAGCTGACCGTCGAGCGGGGTCGCAAGCTGAAGCGTCCAGACCCGTTTTCCCTTCGGGAATCGGACGCGCAGGCTCCTGGTCGTCGGTGTCGTCCAGGGGTCGAGGACGTCCTGCTCGACCGCGTGGAGCGCGGCGGCGTCGGGGTAGAAGCTCCAGTCGACGATCGGCCAGGTGAAGCTCGTCGCGCCCCCCTTCGATTCGTTGAGTAGCCGATAGGCCTCGGCAAACGCTTCTCCCGGGTTCTGGCGATAGTGGGAGTCTTCGTCGCCGGGGTACGCGGTTCCGGCGACGGTTCGCGCGCAGACGTTCGCGTAGGACGCCCAACGCTTCGTCCCCGACGCGAAGGCTTGCCAGGGCGGATTGACGCGATTGAAGGCGACGTGGTGGCCGTACTCGTGCGTCGCGATCGTCTTCGGGTCGACGCCGTCCATCGTCTCTTCCGGCACGACCAGCATGTTCGAGCCGTAGCACCCCAATGCGTCGGGACCGCCGCATGTCGATTGCACTTCCTGAGGTGTCGCTACGTAGACGTGCAGCAGCGGCAGCTCGCTCCCGTGCACCAGGCCGGCGAACGTGTCCGCCCAGCTCTGGCCGATCGCGTCGTCGGGTGGATACGAGTCCGAGACGCTCACGGTCACCGCCTCACCCGTCGACGCGGTGTAGGTCCGCCCCCACCACGACGAGGCGCGGACACGGCGTTCCCCTGCGCGACTGAGCGCTGTGCCCTGGCCGGGCGCGAAGAAATCGCTCCGCCAGGCGACCGTAGGAGCCCGAGCAGACGAACCGACAGAGAGGCCCAGACCAACCGCAGCGGCGACCGCGAAACAGAGCGCCAGGCCCGCCCGCAGGGCGGGCAGGCCCGGCGCTCGACGCCTACTTGAGGCAGATCGCATAAACGGTCCCCGATTGCGTGCCCGGAGCCTGCGAGCTGACGCTGACCAACGTGCGCCAACCCGTCCCGTCCGGGGTCGGACGAGTGTCCCACGGGTGGCCCCAGCCGCCGGGATCTTCCCACCCGCCTGCCACGGCCTTTTGTCCGGCGTCACAGGTGACGACGAACTCTCCCCCAGCATCTGCGCCGGCCGACCATGGGGCTGTCTTCACCGTGATCAGCCCCGCAGCCGTGCTCGCGGGGCCGGGGCTCTGGGACGACTGCGAGACCGCCTGATGTACGAGTTCCGATGGGCCCTGACCGCCGAGCTTCCTCGCGTTAGCGGCGACGGTTGCCTCCTTCGCGAGATTCGCCACCTTCGCGTTGTCCGCCGTGAGCGCTCGCTTCGCGAGCGGAACGACTGCACTGCCGACGGCGAAGGCGGTGCCCGACAGCGCCACGAACAACGCCAGGAGCGCCACGGCCATCGCCGGGCTCGGCGGCGAGATGATTCGCTTCATGCGCACTGTTCTCCCTCCTTCCGTGGTCTTGAGCTACAGCGGCCACGATGGAGGGTGCGGCTAACACGCCGCTAACCGCGCGCCCTTCCGTTCAGGCTGAACGAGCGGGACAATCCGATCGTGGACCTCTCGATTCTCGGCCCGCTCGAGGTGCGCGACGGCGACCGCGTGATCCCGCTGCAGCGGAAGAAGCACCGGGAGCTTGTCTCCCTGCTCGCATTGCGGGCAGGCGAGGTCGTCCCGGCCGACGTGCTGATCGAGGAGCTCTGGGGCGGGCGTCCTCCGAAGACCGCGCGCGAGGCGCTGCACAACAACGTCTCGCAGCTCCGCAAGGAGCTCGGCAGCGACGTGATCGAGACGCGGGAGCCCGGCTATGTCCTGAACATCGATCCGGACGGGCTCGACCTGCTTCGCTTCGAGCGGCTGGCCGGGGAGGCTCGCCGGGCCGCCTCGGCGGAGGAGCTGGCGGCCAAGCTGACCGCCGCACTCGCGCTCTGGCGCGGCGCGCCGCTCGCCGACCTCGCCTACGACGAGATCGGGATTCGCGAGGCGGGGCGGCTGGAAGACCTCCGTCTGGCCGCGCAGGAGGATCTGATCGACGCCCAGCTCGAGCTCGGCCGCCACGGCGAGCTCGTGACCGAGCTCGAGACGCTCGTCCTCGAGCATCGGTTCCGCGAGCGCCTCATCGGGCAGCTCATGCTCGCGCTCTACCGCGCCGGGCGCCAGGCCGACGCGCTCGAGGCCTATCGCGATGCGCGTGAGACGCTCATGGACGAGCTAGGGATCGAGCCGGGCGTCCAGCTGCGGGAGCTCCAGCAGGCGATCCTGCGCCAGGATCCCGCGCTCGACCTGCCAGCCGTGCTGCCGCCGGTCGAGGAGCGGCGCAAGACGGTCACCGTCCTCTTCTGCGAGCTCACTCCGGCAGAGCAAGGGCTCGACCCGGAGCGCCTGCGCCGCCGGACTGTGCGCGCCCTCGCGGAGGCGCGCTCCGTCATCGAGGTGCACGGCGGCTCGGTGGAGACCCGCGCCGGCGACGAGCTCCTCGGTGTCTTCGGCGTGCCGGCGGCGCACGAGGACGACGCGCTTCGCGCTGTTCGCGCGGCGGCGGAGATCCGCGACGCGCTGCCGGAGTTGCGCGTCGGCGTCGACACCGGCGAGGTGCTCGCCGGCCACGGCTTCGTGAGCGGCGACGTGGTGGCCCGCGCGAAGCGACTCCTGCGCGACGCTGCCCCGGGCGAGGCGTTGCTCGGCGAGGCAACGCTCTCGCGCTGTCGCGACGCGGTCACCGTGGAGCCCGGCGACGGCGCGGTTCGGCTGCGGGCGGTCGAGGAAGGAGCGCGCCCGATCGTCCGTGCGCTCGACACGCCGCTGGTCGGGCGCAAACGAGAGCTGGCGGCGCTGCGGCGGGCATACGAGGAGGCTTGCACTGAGAGCCGCTGTCGGCTGGTGACGGT
>JBKPSO010000022.1:0-10332 GCA_046735055.1 Actinomycetota bacterium | reverse complement strand
CTCCAGTTCGGCCTCCCGGCCGCCCTGATCGTCCTCCTGCTCGTTTTCGGCACGATCGTCGCCGGGCTCGTTCCACTGTTGATCGCGCTGCCCTCGATCATCGTCGCGCTCTCGTTCGTCGCCGTGCTCGGGCACGCGTTCAGCCTCTCGATCTTCACCATCAACATGTTGACCGGGATGGGGCTCGCGCTCGGGATCGACTACTCGCTGTTCGTGGTCTCGCGCTTCCGCGAGGAGCGAGGCCGCGGTCGCGAGAAGCTCGACGCGATCTCAGCCTCGGCAATGACCGCGAACCGCGCCGTGCTCTTCAGCGGCACGACATTCGTGATTGCGATGTTCGGCATGTTCATCGTGCCGAGCTCGATCATGCGCAGTCTCGCGGTCGGAGCGATCTTGGTCGGGATCGTCTCCGTGGTCGCGTCGGCGACGCTGTTGCCGGCGCTGCTCGGGGTGCTCGGCGATCGCGTCAACAGCTTGCGAATCCCTATCGTCGGCCGGCGCTCGGTCGACGCCGCCAACCCCGAAGGCCGCTTCTGGGGCGTGATCGTCCACTCGGTGCTACGACGGCCATGGCTCGCCGCCGGCCTCTCCGTTGCGCTGCTCCTTGCAGCCGCGTCGCCGATCTTGGGAATGCACATCGGCACCAGCGGCCCGACCCTGCTGCCCACCCGCTTCGAGGCACGCCAGGGCTTCGAGGCGCTTAACCGCTACTTCCCCCGAATGACGGCCGACCCGGTCGAGATCGTCGTCGCCAAGGGTGCGAGGCAACCAACCGCCGAACAGGCGCTCGCGCGGCTGCGCACGACGCTTGCGTCTGACCCGCGCTTCGGCCGGGGCAAGATCGAGCGCTCACCGGACGGCCAGGTCGCGATGCTCACGGTCCCTATCCGCGGCGACCCGTCGGGAGACGCCGCGGTTTCCGCGGTCCGGCAGCTCCGCTCGACCACTGTGCCGGCCGCGTTCGCAAGCACGGACGCGCAGGTGCTCGTCGGCGGCACGACATCCGAGAACATCGACTACTTCGACTCCGTGATCGGCCCGGCACCGTGGGTGATCGCGTTCGTGCTCGGGCTGACGCTCGTCTTCCTGACCGTCGTGTTCCGCTCTCTGGTCGTCGCCGCGACGGCGGTCGTCCTCAACCTGCTCTCGGTCGGCGCCGCCTACGGGCTGCTCGTGCTCGTCTTCCAGGACGGGTTCGCCACCGGGCTGCTGGGCTTCAACCACGTGGACACGATCGAGGCCTGGGTGCCGCTCTTCCTGTTCTCGGTCCTGTTCGGGCTGTCGATGGACTACCAGGTCTTCCTGCTCAGCCGGATCAGGGAGCGCTACGACGAGACCGGCGACACGACCGACGCGGTCACGTTCGGGGTCTCCTCGACCGCGCGGATCATCACCGGGGCGGCGCTGATCATCGTCGCCGTCTTCGCCGGCTTCGCCGCGGGCGAGCTGGTCATGTTCCAGCAGATGGGGTTCGGCGTCGCCGCCGCGCTCCTGATCGACGCCACGATCATTCGCTCGGTTCTGCTTCCGGCCACGATGCACCTGCTCGGGCGTTGGAACTGGTACCTGCCGGAATGGCTCGACTGGTTGCCGCGGCTGCAGATCGAGCGCCCCGCTCCTGCTCCCCAGGCAGCCCAGCCCCAGACCTGACACCGCCCGCGCACATACCTTCGGCGGACGCAAAAGGCCCAACGGCCACGTTCGGCGATGCGAGAGGCGCTGATCCCGCGCGGCCGCAGCCTGCGGTTGTCCCTGGTCTACGATCCCGCCGGCGGGCGGAAGTCGGCGTCGACGAAGCGCACGCGGTTGTTGCTCGTATCGGCGATGTTGTCGTTGTCAGCAACGCCAACGCGGTCATGGAACGGGTTCTTGATCCGGCAGCGGATTCGCGCTTGGAAACGGCAGCTTTCAGGTCGTAGACTTTCCCTTTCCACTTGGGAAGGGAGGCTTCATGCCCGAGACGATGGATCCGACTTTTTATCGTTCGCCGGCGGCCGCTGTCGCTGCGCCGCCGGAGGCGCTCGCCTATGTGGCCGCGTTCGACCCAGCCGGGGTGCAGCCGGATGCGATGACGGTGCTCGACTGCGACGCCGACTCGGCGACCTACGGTCAGTTGGTCGGCTGGACTGACCTCCCGAGCGCGGGCAACGAGGTGCACCACTTCGGCTGGAACGCTTGCTCGAGTGCGCTTTGCCATGAGGGCCACGCACATCACGGGCTCGAGCGCCGCTACCTGCTCGTACCGGGTCTACGCTCTTCGCGGACCTATGTGCTCGATACGAAGCCCGATCCGCGGCAGCCGCAAGTCAGGCACACGATCGAGGCCGAAGAGCTGGCCGCGAAGGCCGGTTACTCGCGGCCGCACACCCTCCACTGTGGGCCGGGTGGGATCTTCATGTCCAACCTGGGCGGTGCGAACGGGAATGACGGGCCGGGCGGGGTCGCCTTGATCGACCACGACTCCTTCGAGGTGATCGGCGCCTGGGAGACCGAGCGCGGCGAGCAGTACTTCGGCTACGACGTCTGGTGGCACCTCAACCATGACGTCGGGATCACCTCTGAGTGGGCGACCCCGTCGATGATCGAGAACGGACTGAACCCGGAGGATCTGCTCGGCCGCCGCTTCGGTCACCACCTCAATTTCTGGAGCCTGTCGGAGGGCAAGCTTCTCCAGCGCGTCGATCTCGGCGACGAACACCAGATGGTGCTCGAGCTGCGCCCGGCGCACGACCCGCGCAAGACCTGGGGCTTCGTCGGCGTCGTGATTAGCGTCGCCGACCTCTCCGCCTCCGTCTGGCTGTGGCACCGCGAGAACGGCAGCTTCGAAGCGAAGAAGGTGATAACGATTCCCGCCGAGCCGGCCGACGCCTCCGAGCTGCCGCCGGCGCTGCAACCCTTCGGCGCAGTCCCGCCGCTCGTCACCGACATCGACCTCTCGGTCGACGACCGCTGGCTCTACGTCTCCTGCTGGGGAACCGGAGAGCTCAAGCAGTACGACGTCAGCGACCCGCACAACCCGCGCGAGACCGGCTCCGTCCACCTCGGCGGCATCGTCCGACGCACGCCCCATCCAGCCGACCCAGACCTGCGCCTCGCCGGCGCACCACAAATGGTCGAGATCAGTCGCGACGGCCGCCGCGTCTACGCGACCAACTCCCTCTACGCCGCCTGGGACGAGATCTTCTACCCCGACGGCGTCGGCGCCTGGGCGACCCGAATCGACGCCGACACCGAAACCGGCGGCATGACCATCGACCCGCGGTTCTTCCCGCACGGCGACGACTTCCGCGGCCTCCGCGTCCACCAAACCCGGCTCCAAGGAGGCGATGCCTCCAGCGACTCGTACTGCTTCGTGGACTAGCTATTTGCCCCGGAAGAACTCCGGGCCTGAGAAGTGAAACGGCCGCCGATAGGCGGCCGTTTCTGCGAGTTGGTGCTCGGGGTGTGCGAGCGTCCGTGAGTCTGTCAGGTGGTGTGGACAGCCAGGGTGTCGAGGTTGTAGGCGAGGATCGCCCAGCCGACCAGGTTCGTGCGCCGTCGTGTCCTCGTAAGCCGCTGCGGCGCATCCCGTAGCCGCGTTTGAGGTGGCTGATCCGGCCTTCGCAGCCGACCCTGTATCCCGCCAGCCGCTTCCGCGACCGCCGCGAAAGCGGCTGTTGCTGACCTGCGACGAAGACATCTGCAACCCGATAACCGGGGCGGTGAGTCGACCCGACCCGAATTCCTTGGCCGTGTTTCCTACATCCTATAGGATCACTCGCAAACCTCAATTGAACAGGAGGGAACATGACTGTTCTCGATCCCGACGGCCTGGGCCCGCTAGAAGACCTCGTCGACGCGCGCGTCAGCCGCGGCGAGCTGCTCCGGCGCGGCGCGGCAGCGGGCTTGGCACTCTCGGTTCTCGGCGTCTTCTCCGGCCGCGCCCTCGCACAGGCCGACGCCAGCTCCTCGGTCATCGCGATCGTCTCCGGCGGCCCGCACCCCTACTTCGCGCCCTGGGGCCCCGGGACGGCCGACGCCGCCCGTGCCTTCCACGTGCAGAAGGCCGAGTGGAAGGTGCCGACGGCCTTCACGCTGAACGACCAAAACCAGCTGATCGACACGCTGGTCGTCCAGGGCTTCAACGCCTTCGGCGTCTTCCCGGATGACGTCAACGGCACGAACGGTAAGATCGCCGAGCTCGCGGGCCGCGGAATTCCCGTCCTCTCGCTCGCGGCGTGCGTCGCGCATCCGACGAAGGCGCCGTTCTGCATCTCGACCGACGTCTACAACTCGGCCTACCAGGGCACGAACGCGCTGATCAGATTCATGGGCGGCAAGGGGGCGATCCTGCACGGCACGGGCCTCCTGATCGACCCCAACACGAAGCGCCGCATCGCAGCCGTCAAGAAGGCCGTCGCCGAGACGCACGGCAAGGTCAAGCTCGTGCAGACCCTCACCGACATCGACGACCCGCAGAAGGCGGACAAGGCGATCAACAGCTTCCTGGCCGGTCACCGTAAGGACATCACCGGGATCGTCACCACCGCCTTCAATCCGTCGGTCGCGGCTGCCAAGGCGCTCGTGAACCTCGGCGACAAGCGGATCAAGATGGTGGGCATCGACGACGACCCCGCCGTCCTCGACGCAATCCGGAAGGGCTTCGTCAACGGGACGATGGCCCAGAACCCGTACGGCCAGGC
This sequence comes from Actinomycetota bacterium, assembly GCA_046735055.1. Taxonomy (GTDB): domain Bacteria; phylum Actinomycetota; class Thermoleophilia; order Gaiellales; family Gaiellaceae; genus DATBLE01. Next base: position 5,650 of record JBKPSO010000022.1, on the reverse strand, counting down.
TTATCTCGGCGTCTACGTGCTCGACCTGCTCAAGCAGGGCTGGAAGCCGAAGCAGTCGAACACGCCGCTCGTCGACTCCGGCACCTTCCTGGTGACCAAGGCCAAGGTCGGCACCTATAAGCAGGAGCTGAAGAAGATCACGCTCGGGCTCGTCAAGAGCTTCAAGCCGAAGTACCTCACGCGCTGATGGCGGGGACGCATTGAAGATACGAAGGGCCGAGGCGTCCCTCTGCGACCTCGAGCCGGACCGGGTGCGGACGGATGCGATTCAGGCCTTCGTCAAGCAGGAGACGATCCTCGTCGACGTTGAGACCGACGACGGTCTCGTAGGCACGGGGTACGCCTACACGATCGGGACCGGCGGCCGCTCGGTGCTGGAGCTCCTCCGCAACGACCTCCTCGACCGCCTGATCGGGGAGGACGCCCTGCGGATCGAGGCGATCTGGCAGAAGCTCTTCTTCGCCACGCATGGCACAGCCGTCGGCGCGATCACGAGCCTCGCCCTCGCCGCGGTCGACATCGCGCTGTGGGACCTGCGCGGGAAGGCCGCCGGCCAGCCGCTCTGGCTGTTGGCCGGCGGCGCCCGACCCTCGGTCCCGCTGTACGACACCGAGGGCGGCTGGCTGCAGCTGACCCCCGAGGAGCTCGTCGAGGGAGCGAGACAGACGGTTGCGGCGGGCTTTCGCGGGATCAAGGTCAAGGTCGGCAAGCCTGACGCCCAGGAGGACCTCGAGCGCTTGCGCGCCGTGCGCGAGGCGGTGGGGCCGAACGTCGACGTAATGGTGGACGCGAACCAGTCGCTGACGTACGCGGACGCACGACGGCGCGCCCGCCTGCTCGAGGAGGTCGACATCTACTGGTTCGAGGAGCCGCTGCCGGCGGAGGATCTGACCGGCCACAGGTTGCTCGCGGCAGGGACGAGCATCCCGATCGCGGTGGGCGAGAGCATCTACACGCCGAGCCACTTCCGGGAGTACTTGGCAGCCGGGGCAGCCGGCGTCGTCCAGCCGGACGTCGCCCGGATCGGCGGGATCACGCCGTGGCTGAAGACCGCCCACCTGGCGGAGGCATTCAACGTCAAGGTTGCGCCGCACTTCCTGATGGAGCTTCACGTGAGCCTCGCAGCCGCCGTCCCAAACTCGCTCTACGTCGAGTACATCCCGCAGCTCCACTCGATCGCGAGCACGGCGATAGAGATCGTCGGCGGCGTCGCGATCCCGCCCTCGACGCCAGGAATCGGCATCGAGTGGGACCGCGAGGCGATCACCCGGCTGGCCGACGCCGTCGCCTCGAGCGCAGGCTGATGGAAGCAATCACCCGGGTTTCCGCCGATCGGTTCGACCCGCTCAAGCTCTGGAGCCGGCTCGGGCTCCTCCTCGTTAACGTCGGCTTCTGGGTTCTGTTCGCCGCCCTCGCCGACGGCTTCCTGAGCGACTTCAACCTCTTCACGCTGCTCCGCTTGACGTCGATCCAGATCGTGATCGGCCTGGCGCAGATGGTCGTGCTCGCTATTGGCGACATGAACCTCGCAGTCGGCGCGATCGGCGGCGTCGTGGCGATGTTCACGGGGGCGATGCTCCAGTTGGTCGGGCTGCCGCTCGAGCTCGCGCTTCCGCTCGGGCTCGCCTTCGGCGTCCTCGCCGGCGTGGCAAACGGCGTGCTGATCGTCCTGACCCGGATCAACAGCTTCATCATCACGCTCGCCACCGCCGGGATCTTCACCGGGCTGATGCTGATCCTGACGAAGGCGAACTCCTATAGCGCGCTCCCGTTCTCGCTGGTCAGCTTCTCAGGGCGTCAGGTCTTCGGCCTCGCGATGATCTCGCCCTACGTTCCGATTATGCTCGCGGTCGCGCTCGCGCTGTTCTTCCTCTACCGGAGCACGAGGCTCGGCCGCGAGATGCTCGCCGTCGGGGCGAACCGAAGGGCGGCGGCGATGTCGGGGGTCCGGGTCTCGCGGATCGTGATCGTCGCGCACGGGCTCTCCGGCGGTCTGGCCGCAGTCGCCGGCCTGATGACGGTCGGCCTGCTCGGGACGGCGGCGCCGGTGATCGGCAACGACTGGTTGCTCACGTCGTTCGTGGCGCCAGTCGTCGGTGGGACTCTCCTCTCCGGCGGGATCGTGTCGGTCTGGGGCACCGTCCTCGGCGGCATCCTCGTCGGCACGATCACGAACGGGCTCTTCTTGCTCGGCGTCTCGAGCTTCTGGCTGAACACGTTCTTCGGCCTCGTCCTGCTGGCGGCCGTCTGGCTCGATCGCCTCGGCCGCGTCGCCGCCGGCACGGAGACGTCGTGATCGGGAGGATCGTCAGGTCACTCTCCGTCGCTGCCGTCGGGCTCCTGGCTGTTGATGTGCTCGGGATTCTCGTGCTCGTCTCAACGACGCCGTCCTTCGCCTCGACCTTCAATCTGTTCGTGCTGCTCCGCGACATCGCCGTCACGCTGCTCATCGCGCTCGCGCAGATGGTGGTCCTCGCGATCGGCCAGATGAACCTCTCGGTCGGCGCGATCGGCGGTCTCGTGACCGTGATCATGGGCTGGTTGATGGCGCAAGGCGGCGTACCGGTCGCGCCGGCGATCGTCCTCGCCCTGCTCCTCGGCGCGGCGACCGGCGCAGTTAACGGATCGCTCGTCCTCTGGACGAAGCTGAACAGCTTCATCCTCACGCTGGCGACCGGCTTCGTCTTCCTCGGGATGAACCAGGGGCTGACGAAGGGCATCCCCTTCTACCGTCTGCCGGAGGGGTTTGCCCACTTCGGCCAGGCCCGAGCCGGGCTCTTTCCGTACCTGGCGATCGTGACGCTCGTGCTGACCGTCGCGCTCGCCGTCTTCTTTCGGTGGCTGGTGCCCGGCCGCCAGATGCTCGCCGTCGGAGGCAACCGCCGGGCGGCCGAGCTGTCCGGGCTTCCGGTGGGCCGGGTCGTCATGGGCGCGCATGTCCTCTCGGGCCTGCTCGCTGGGACGGCGGCGATCCTGCTCACCGCCCAGCTCGGCGAGGCGGAGCCCACGGTCGGGCAGACGTGGCTCCTGCCCTCATTCGCAGGCCCGATCATCGGCGGAGCCGCGCTCACCGGCGGCACGGCGCCGATCTTCGGCACCTTTCTCGGCGTCGTCCTCATCTCCCTGATCGACGACGGCCTGATCTTGCGGGACGCGAACCCGTTCTGGATCCAGTTCCTCGTCGGGGCGCTCATCCTCGGCGCAGTCATCGTCGGCCGCGTACAGCTCCGGGGGCTGCGCGCAGGGGAGGCCTTGCGCCGGCTGCGATCGGGCACCTCGCCCACCGTCGGTGAGGCGGGAGCGCCAAGATGAGCATGCTGGACCGAGTCACCGTCGGCCGGAGCGACGTGGCGATCGCGCGGCTCGGGCTAGGAGGCGCGCCGCTCGGCGGTCTGTTCGCGCCCGTCTCGGACGAAGAGGCGCGGGCCACGATCGAACGCGCCTGGGCCGCCGGGATCCGCTTCTTCGACACCGCGCCCCTCTACGGCCACGGCCTGTCCGAGCAGCGTCTCGGCACCGTCCTGTCCCAGCGGCCGCGCGATGAGTTCGCCCTGGCGACAAAGGTAGGGAGACTTCTCCGGGCCTCCACACGGCCCGAACCGAGCGAAGCGGCCACCTGGCCCGGGGCGCCGCCGCTCAATCCGGTGTTCGACTTCAGCTCGGACGCAGTGCTGCGCTCGCTCGAGGAGAGCCTGATCCGGCTCGGGCTCGACCGGGTCGAGATAGTGCATATCCACGATCCAGACGAGCACTACGAGCAGGCGCTGCGCGGCGCCTACCCGGCACTGGATCGGCTGCGAAGCGAGGGAGTAATCGGAGCCGTCGGAGTTGGCATGAACCAGGCCGAGATGCTCGCCCGCTTCGCGCGTGAGGCGGACTTCGACTGCTTCCTCGTCGCCGGCCGCTACACGCTGCTCGACCAGGCGGCGCTCGGCGCGCTGATGCCGCTATGCCTCGAACGCAGGATCTCCGTGATCGTTGGCGGCGTCTTCAACAGCGGCATCCTGGCCGGCCCGCGGGCTGGGGCGACGTTCGACTACGCTCCGGCGCCGCCGCAATGGCTCGAGCGCGCGCGGCGGCTCCAAGGCATTTGCGCCCGCCACGGCGTGCCGCTTGCCGCCGCGGCGCTCCAGTTCCCGCTCGCGCATCCCGCCGTCGCGAGCGTGCTGCTCGGCGTCCGCTCGGTTGCCGAGCTGGACCAGAACCTCGAGCTCGCCCGGCTGCCGATCCCGAGCGATCTCTGGCGAGGCCTGAAGGGCGAAGGTCTCCTGCCCGAGGGCGCGCCGACGCCCGCGGGGGAGGAGGTGCGGGTGTGATCGTCGACGCGCACCAGCACTTCTGGGACCCGGCCCGCGCGGACTACCCGTGGATGGCCGCCGAGCTCGACGCGATCCGGCGCCCATTCGCCCCCGGCGACCTCGCGCCCCTGCTGCGAGAGCGCGGCGTCGATCGGACGATCCTCGTCCAGACCCGGTCGAGCATCGACGAAACTCGGGCGTTCCTGGCGCTCGCCGCGGCGACCGAGTTCGTGGCCGGCGTCGTCGGCTGGGTCGATTTGACGAGCCCAGGCGTCGGCGCAACGATCGCAGAGCTCCGCGCGCAGCCGGGCGGTCGATACCTCGTCGGGATCCGCCACCAGCTGGCCGACGACGATCCCGGCTGGATCCTCCGCGAAGACGTCCGGCGAGGGCTCGCCGCTGTCGCCGAGGCCGGCCTCGTCTACGACCTCCTCGTCCGGCCGCCCGCGCTTGCGGCGGCACTCGAGACGGCATGCCGCCTCCCGGAGCTCCGGTTCGTGATCGACCACCTGGCGAAGCCGCCGATCGCCACCGGCGCGCTCGAGCCGTGGGCAGAGCGAATGGCGCCGTTCGCCGACTTGGCGAACGTGTCCTGCAAGGTGTCCGGGCTCGTGACGGAGGCCGACTGGTCGAACTGGAGACGAGACGATCTCCTCCCCTACGTCCGCCGCGCGGTGGACTGGTTCGGCGACGAGCGCCTGCTATTCGGCTCCGACTGGCCCGTCTGCCTGCTCGCCGCCTCCTACGTGGAGGTCTTCGACGCCTACACCGATACGCTCGGCGCCATCAGGCCGGAGGGCCGTGAACGGATCCTCGGCCTCAACGCCGTGCGCACCTACCGTCTGGAGGAGCAGTGAGCAGCGAAGCAGCGTCGCAGCCGAGCGCGCAGACCGAGCCGGTGCTGGAGGCCCGCGGCGTCTCGAAATCGTTTCCCGGCGTTCAGGCGCTCGACGCGGTCGAGCTGCGACTCCGGCCGGGCGAGATCCACGCGCTCATCGGCGAAAACGGCGCCGGCAAGAGCACGCTCATCAAGATCGTCACCGGGGTCTACCGTCCGGACGAGGGCGAACTCCAGGTCGACCGCGAGTCCGTCGGGTTCCATTCCCCCCGTGACGCGCTCCGCGCGGGGATCAGCGTCGTCCACCAAGAGCGCAACCTCGTCCCCCAACTCTCCGTCGCCGAGAACATCGTGCTCGAGAAGCTCCCGACCCGGCGCTTCCAAATTGTCGACTACCGCCGTGCGCAGGAGGAGGCGGAGCGATGGATGCACGTGATCGGCCTTCGCCTCTCGCCGCATGTGATCGTTGCCGACCTCAGCGTCGCTCAGATGCAACTCGTCGAGATCGCCAAGG
>JBKPSO010000021.1:0-10428 GCA_046735055.1 Actinomycetota bacterium | reverse complement strand
TCAGCCGCCGCGACCCCGAACGCGCCACCCGCCGCCTCGTCGCCCAACTCGAACGCCTCGGCCACCACGTCACCCTCGAGGCCGCCCCCGCTTGACGCAACCGGTCATTTCCCATCAGGCGGAGGCCTCTTCTTTCTGCGGGTGGGCCGCGGGGCGACGGTGCGCTCGGGCGGCTGGCCGTCAGGACGGTCAGGCGGAGAGGAGCGGGATCGGGTGCCCGGCAGCCCCGGTAGAGGTAGCTGAGCTTCAGCTTCACGGTCCGTCGGATTGCGGGTCGGGCCCGGCCGAAACCCACGCCGCGAGGGGCTCCGCCATCGCCACCTCCTCGAGCGGCGGCAGCTCGTCGCGCGCAAACCAGCGCAGCTCGGCGACGTCGTCCGCCGGGGCAGGCTCGCCGCCGGTGACCTGCGCCTCCCAGACGAGGTTCAGCACCCAGCGCGCACCGGGCCCCTCGCCGTAGGGGACCATGAACGCGCCGAACCAGCGCGTCGGCTCGACGTCGAGGCCTGTCTCCTCGGCGAGCTCGCGCCGCAGCGCGACGAGCGGGTGCTCGTCCTCCTGGAGGAAGCCGCCGGGCAGATCCCACATGCCCGCGTAGGGCTCCCAGGCCCGGCGGGTTAGCAGTATCCGCCCCGCCTCGTCGACACACAGCGCGCACGCTGCAGGCGCCGGGTTGGCGTAGGCGACGTAGCCGCAGGAGCCGCACTCCGCACGGCCGTCGCGGGGCTCGACCGGGGCGCCGCAGCGAGGACAGTGCCGCCAGCCGTCCAAGAGTCCCACAAGAGGCAGTATGTGCAGGCGATGCCCATCCGCGAGCACGAGTTCGCCCGCATCGGCCTGCTTGCCGAGCTGCCCGGAGAGCAGCTGCGCAAGCTGTCCGAGCGCATGCGGCGAGAGCAGCTGCCAATGGGAGCGACGGTCGTCAGCGAGGGCGAGGGCGGCGATCGCTTCTACGTCGTCCTCTCGGGCATGCTGAACGTCAGCCAGGAGGCGCGCGGCGACAGGCGGACGCTGAAGCCGGGCGACTACTTCGGCGAGGTCGCCCTGGCGATGGACTGCCCCCGCACCGCCTCGGTGCGCGCGTTGACCCCATCCGTGGTGGCGAGCTGCGACAGGGCCACGTTCGACGAGCTGATCCGGCCGCTTTTCAGCGACTGACGTTCAGGGCCAGGCTTCAGCCTGGCCCGACGGCGTGACGCGCGTATGGGTCAGGCTGAAGCCTGACCCTTCGAGATCTCCGCCAAGACCGCGTCCGCGAGCCTCGGCCACGCCTCCGTTGCCCACTCGCCGAAATCCAGGTCGGTCAGGCAGGCGAGCGCGACGCCAGCCTCGGGGTCGACCCAGAGGAACGTGCCGCTCCGGCCGAAGTGGCCGAACGTGCGCTGCGAGTTGCGCTTGCCCGTCCAGTGGGGCGACTTGCGGTCGCGGAGCTCGACGCCGAGCCCCCAGTCGTTCGGCTCCTGGCGGCCGAAGCCCGGGAGGACGCCGACGAGGCCCGGGAACTGGACCGAGGTCGCCTCGACGAGCGTCTCCGCGGAGACGAGCGTCGGCGCGAGCAGCTCGCGGCCGAGCGCGAGCAGGTCGTCGAGCGAGCCGTAGAGCCCGGAGCCCGGCCGGCCCTCGTAGCGAGCGGCGAGGCCGAGCGGCCGCAACACCGCCGCCTCGAGATACTCGGCAAACGGCATCTCCACGCGCTCCGCCAGCGTCTCGCCGAGGACGTCGAAGCCCTGGTCGGAGTAGATCCGCCGTTCGCCGACACGCGCGATCGGGGTCGCACCCTCGAGCGGCAGTCCCGACGCATGGGCGAGGAGGTGCCGGACCGTCGACCCCGGCGGCCCGGCCGGCTCGTCGAGATCGATCGTCCCTTCCTCGGCGGCGACGAGGCACGCGAGCGCCGTCGCCGGCTTCGTCACCGAGGCCCAGCGGAACTCCCGCGGGACGTCGCCGTGCACCGCGACCGGACCGCGGGCGGAGACGACGCCGACCGCCGCGTGTTCGGCCGGCCACCGATCGACGGCCCGCAGAGCGTCCACTCGCGGGATACTAGGTCGATGGATCGGCGGCTCATCTCTTCAGGATCGCCCTACGAGCCCGTGATGGGCTTCTCGCGTGCCGTGCGGGTGGGGCCACACGTCTTCGTCGCCGGCACCGCACCGATCATGCCCGAGGGCGAGGAGCCGCTGCCGGACGCGTTCGGCCAGACGCAGCGCTGCCTCGAGATCATCGTCGCCGCGCTCCGCGAGGCCGGCGCAGGCCCCGAGCACGTCGTCCGGACGCGGATCTTCGCTACGAGCGCCGAGATCTTCGAGGAGGTCGCGCGCGCCCACGGGGCCGTCTTCTGCGACACGCGGCCCGCATGCACCTACGTCGTCACGCAGCTGATCGACCCGCGCTGGCACGTCGAGATCGAGGCGGAGGCACTCGTCCCTTGAAGCAGTTCACCCCTCCGTCGATCACCGGCAAGGGCGCCGGCTTCGCGGCGGGCGGAAGCGTGCTCGACCATGCCTTCGGCACCGGCGATCCCTACACCCTCGGTGTCGAGGAGGAGTACATGCTCCTCGATCCGGAGACGTTCGACCTCGTTCAGCACATCGACACCGTGCTCGCCTCGGTCGCCGGGCACGAGCTCGAGTCGCGGATCAAAGCGGAGCTGATGCAGTCGGTGATCGAGACCACGACGCCGGTCTGCCACACGGCGGGCGACGTCGAGCGCGAGCTCGCCGGGCTGCGCTCCTACGTGATCGGAATCGCGGCCGAGCACGGCCTGCGCGTCGGCTCGGCCGGCACACATCCGTTCAGCCTCTTCGAGCGCCAGCGGATCACCGCCAAGGATCGCTACCGCAGCCTCGTCGACCAGATGCAGTACGTCGCCCGGCGGGAGCTGATCTTCGGGATGCACCTCCACGTCGCCGTCGACGGCGCCGAGAAGGCCATCCAGGTCGTGAACGGACTGCTCGCCCACCTCTCCCAGCTCCTCGCACTGACGGCGAGCTCCCCGTTCTGGCGCGGCGAGCCGACCGGCCTCGCCTCCAGTCGGCAGATGGTCTTCGCGGCCTTTCCCCGCTCCGGCCCGCCGCCGCGGTTCCGGGACTACAAGGACTACGCGGAGGTCGTCGGCCAGCTCGAGCGCACAGGCTGCATCGCCGACTACACGCACATCTGGTGGGACATCCGGCTGCACCCGTGGCTCGGAACCGTCGAGATCCGCGTGTGCGACGCAGTCACGCACCTCGAGGACGCGGTGGCGCTCGCCGCCTTCTGCCAGTCGCTCGTCAAGCTCTACTCCGAGCGCTTCGACCGCGGCGAGGAGATCCCGTCGTACCACCGGATCCTGACGACCGAGAACAAGTGGCTCGCTGCCCGCTACGGGCTCGAGGCACCCGTGATGGATCTCGCCACGGGTCGGCGGAACCGCGTCCCGGTCGCCCAGCTCGTGCGCCGGACGCTCCGCGACCTCGAGCCGCACGCGCGCGAGCTCGGCTGCGAGCGCGAGCTGGAGTGCATCCGCGCGATCCTCGCCCGCGGCAACGGCGCCGACCGCCAGCTGCGAATCTTCAACGCGAACCGGGACATCGTCGAGGTCGTCCGTGAGATTGCAGACGCGACGGAGGCCATGCCGGCTACGCGGGCCTGATCGTCCCGTTAGCGACGGCCGCCACCTGCCATCCGTGAGTTCCCCGACGGTCCCCGTCGGCTGACGCGCGTCGGTTGTCCACACCGCGACGTAGGCTCTCGTCCGTGCGCCGTCGCGTCCTCGCAGCCCTCTCGCTCCTGCTCGCCCTCGTGGCTTCGGCCCCGGCGGCCGGAACGACGACGATCGTCCTGCCGAGGCCGGGCTTCCCGTCTCCGGCGACCGGCGCCGGGTCCGGCACCGTCCACTTCAAGATCCTCTCCTCGACCGCGATCGACCCGGCACGCTCGGTGGTCGTGCCACGGCCGCGTGGAGTTCGCATCGAGGGCCCGGACGGGAACACGCAGCACCTCGTCGTCGGCCCCGGTTACACGCTCGACTTCCAGAACTACGCCTGGCCGCCGCGCATCGCGCGGGGCGAGCGCGAGTTCGTCTACGAGCAGGTCGTGTACGCGAATCACTCCGGCCCGGGGACGCTCTACGTCGAGACCGCGCACCAGACCTATGCAAAGTCCTCGTACGGGCTGAACGGGTACCTCAACGCGATCGACCCGCGTCGGCGGAAGCTCCTGTGGCGCAGCCCGGCGCAGGTCGCGAACGCCGCGAACTTCGTCCTCCTGAACGACACGGTCGTCACCGGCTACGGCTACACGGCCGAGCCGGACTACCTCTACGCGCTCGACCGGGCGACCGGGAAGGTCGAGGGCCGCGTGCTGCTGCCGAGCGCGCCGATCCGCATCGCCCGTCACGGCACCACCCTGACCGTCGACACGTACGACCATCGCGTGGTCGTGCGGGTGACCGGCGGCTAGAAGCGCTCCTGCCGCCTCTGTAGGCTCAGCCAATGCTGCAGCCCGGCGACTCGATCCCCCAGGCCAGCGTGTGGGTCGGCCCGCGCGAGCAGCACACGATCGAGGAGATCGTCGCGGACGGGCCCGTCCTGCTCCTCTTCTACCTCTTCGACTGGTCCTCGACGTGAACGAACGAGATGGAGCTCCTGCGTGACAGGAGCGCGGAGTTCGAGGCGACCGGCGTGCGGCCGCTCGGCATCTCGCGCGACTCGCCGTGGACGCACATCGCCTGGATGCAGGCGCTCGACCTCACGTTCGGCCTGCTCTCGGACTGGAACGGCGAAGCGGTTCGCGGCTTCGACGCCGCCCAGGACTACCGCGGGATGAAGGACGTCGCGCAGCGGGCGGCGTTCCTGATCGACCGGGAAGGGGAGGTACGCGGAGCGTGGAGCTACGGCAACGAGCTGGTGCCGGACTTCGACGAGCTGCTCCAGGCCGCCCGGGCTCTCTAACCCTCGGCCCGGTCGTTCTGATCTGGGCCCTGTACGCCGTCGCGGCGTTCGTCGCGACGGAGCCCGCGGTCTTCCACGGCTTCACCGACTTCATGGCGTCGGGCGCGCCCGGCCACGGCGAGGCGGCGCCCGGCGACCATCTCCAGACCGGCTACCGCCTCTGGCTCGCCGGCCACCAGCTCGAGGACGGACAGCAGCCGTGGGTCGACCCGTACTCCTTCCAGCCGGAGGCCGAGCAGGCAAACCCGGCGTGGTGGCCCTACGGGCTCCCCTACTGGCCGCTCGTGCGCATGCTCGGCCCCGTACTCGCCTGGAACGTGTTCACGCTGCTGTGCCTGTTCGCGGCGGGCGCGTTCACGCTGCTCTGGCTGCGCGAGCTCGGCCTCTCGCGCCTCGCCGCCGCCGCCGGCGGGCTCGTCTACGAGATCGCCCCCTACCGGCTCGTCCAGAGCCGCGGGCACCTCCTGGGGCCGATCTCGCTGCTGCTCCCGCTCGCGCTGTGGACGTTCGAACGGGCCCGGCGGAGCGACGACCAGCGCTGGTGGTGGGCTTCGCGCGCAGCGCTCGTCTCGATCCCGCTCTCCGGCCAGGTGCACCTTGCGCTCGGCGCGATCCCCTTCTACGTGCTGTACGCGATCTGCCGTTCACGCGAGTCACGCGTCGTGTTCGAGACCGCGGTCGGCGCCGCCGCCGCCGTGCTCGCCGGGGTGCTGATCGATCTGACGGTGATCTCGGGCTCGATCGACGAGGGCGGCCGGTCGCTGCGTGAGGTGAACGTCTACTCCGCGACGGGGGTCGACTTCGTCTCACGCCACGTCGGCGGCAACGCCGAGGCGTTCGTCTTCCTCGGCTGGCTGACGCCTCTCGTCGCGATTGCGGGCTTCGTGCTGCTCACGCGCCAAGACCGCTGGCTCGCGGGCGCCCTCGGGGTCGGTGCGCTCGTCCCGATACTGCTCGCCTTCGGAACTCATAACCCGCTGTACGGGCCGCTCTGGCATGCGTTCCCGCCGCTTCGCTACCCGCGCGTCCCCGAGCGGCTGATGCCGATCGCCTGCCTCGCGCTGGCCGCGCTCGTCGCCTTCGCGATCGACGCGGCGCTGCGTCGCCCGGAGGCACGACGGATCCCGCGGCTCGCGCTCGCGGCGATCGTCGCCGTCGTCCTTCTCGCCGACCTGCACGTCCGTGCGTTCGGCGCCTCGGCCGCCGACGGCGACAACGCGGCTTACGACGCGATCGCACACGCCCCGAGGGGACGCCTCGTCGAGTTCCCGGTCTTCCTCCCGGACATCCACTACGGAAGCGTTTACCTCTACTACGACCAGCGTGTGCGGCGAGAACGGCCGCTCGGTTACTCGACGACCGCGCCGAAGCGCACCGACGTTGTCGCGCGCCACCTCGAGCCGCTGAGCTGCGGAGACTGGACGACCGGCGCGGGCACGCGGCTCCGGATCCTGAAGGTCTCGTCGATCGCGCTGCACCGCGGGCTGTACGTCGACAACCCGCTGCTGACCGACACGTCGTGGCTGGCCTGGCGTGGGCTCGTCGCCCACGGGTGGAAGCCGGTCGTGACTGACGGCCCGGTCACGTCGTTCATCCGCGGCGCGTCGAGCGCCGAGCCGCCGTTCCCGCAGCCGGCACACGCCGTCGCGCTCTTCTGCTCGGGGTGGTTCCCGCCGGACGTGTCCGGCCGCCAGATGAGCGCGAGCCACGCCGCGCTCTGGGCCTACGGCCGCGGGATTGCGCGGCTTTTCCTGATCTCGCCGAAGTCGCTGCCCGTTCGCGTCTCCCTCGACGGCCGGCCGCACACGCGCCTCGTCGTCCACAGGCTGACGGAGGTCCGGGTGGGGCTGCCGGCCGCCCACTGGCACCTGATCGCGCTCGACACTCCCCGCCTGGTTCCGATCCGCGGCAAGCCGCGCGGCGTGCGCATCGTCGCCTACGCGCTGCCGTAGGCCCCCGCGGCGACGATGCCGGCGTTTACATGCCCATCGCGTGGTTGCTAGTGGCCGATTTGCGGGCATTTTCCGAAAAGAGGAACCTCCCCGCCACCACCATGACTTCACCGGGAAACGCCGATACGACTGACTCTGACCAACGGAGCGCCTACTGACGCGCGAGTGCACTCAATTGCGTGGCTGGATGAACGAGGCCAACGCCGTCCAGACCCAGACAAAAGACGACGCCGCCGAGCGCCGGCAGCGCGACGAGACGCGCCGAGTGCGGGCGCCGCGCTCAGAGCAGCCGACCGCGCCCTGTCAGCGGGCGCCGCCGATTCCGCTAGGGCTGTCCGCGGTCTGGCGTGAGGCGCGCCCTGACGTGCAGCGTCGCCGGCGCTCGGATCATTCCGAGTGGGCCGAACGTCATCCCGAGCTCACGGTGGTCGACCGTGATCGTAGCCTCGATCTCTAGATCGTCGCCGGCTTCCCGGACCGTCGCATCGAGTGCGACCGGGACCTCCCCTCGCGCGGCTTCGAGACCGCCGTTCATCGCCAGGGTTCCGTCGAGTTCGTTGATCAAGGTCGAGCTGAATCGCACCTGCGGATGCCCGGCGACGTCGAAGAAGCGCTTCGACCGCAGATGCCTGTCGCGGGTCTCGTTGCCGGTGTCGAGGCTGCCGGCATCGATCGATTTCAAGTCGATCGCGAGGACATTCTCAGCGTCGCGGCCAGACGAACCGTCGAAGCGGTCGAAGTGCCCGACGACGGTCCCGAGCCCCAGAACGTCGGCACGCTGAACTCGACCCGAGAGCGGGCCGGGTCGAGCGCCCACCGGCGCGTCGTCGGCATGCGCGGGCCGACGCTCCCAGCGGGTCTCACATCCAGAGCGTCAACCCGCCGCGGCGAATCGCCGGCGGCTTTTCGAGCGTCTTGTTTGGCATCGTGTCCCTCCTTCCGTGTCTCGGTTCGAACAGAGGGTCTTGGACGCCGCTGCCAGAGCGCTGCCGTCGCCGGCGGCGGTCGCTGCCGCGGCATGAGAGGCGTGGCAGTAGCGGCGCGATGCGCGGCAGCAGCCTGGCAGTGGCGTCCGACACGGTTCGCATGGATCGAAAGCCAGCCAGGGCGGAGGTGCACCGATGATCGCGCGTGTACTCGAGGGAAGATCGATGGAGTACGGATCAGCCTCGACGACGCTGTCGACGTCGTGCGTGACTCGGTGGTCCCTGCGCTCCGTGACCAGGAGGGTTACGGGGACATGTACCTGCTTCTGACGACGAGGGCAAAGCGCTCGCGATCTCACTCTGGACAACCGAGGAAGCAGCCGAGGCCGGGGCCGTCGACAGCCGTCCGCTCTACGAAGACCAGATCGAGAAGTTCATGGCCATCTACCGAGCTGCGCCCGGTCTCGAGACGTACGGCGTCACGCTGGCCGACATGCCCGCGGCACCGAGCGTGTTCCCGAACGACGTCGCCCGACCGCCTCCGCCAGCTTCGTGCTGCGTCGGATGAGGCGCATCGCGAGCACCAGAAGAAAATCGACTCCGCAATCGACGAGTTCGAGCGGAAAGCGGACAGGCTTTACGCGAAGTTCTGAGACCCAGACAAGGACGACTGCGGAGCTTCGACTGGGGCGCGACCCCCTGCAGAGCAGATGACCGTTGCAGACCCCGCCTCGGGGACCCGAGACACCGGTGGGCGTGAGGTCAATGTCTCGCTCTCTCTCTGGACGATCCTGGTGGTCGCCGGCATCGCCGCGGTCGCCTGGGCACTCGCGTCGATCGCGAACGTCCTTCTCGTGATCTTCGTGTCGCTCTTCGGCGTCGCCGTTCTCTCGCCCGTGGTGACTGCGATGGAGCGGCGGTTCGGCTGGAGCCAGGGACTGTTGATCAGCAGGGCGACGATGACGGACCCGAACAGGAACGCGAGTAGCGCGTGCCGCGTCGCCGTCCGCCGAACAGCCCTCGTGGTGAGGTTGGTGTCGGAGACCTGGTAGGTCATGCCGATCGTCAGCGCGAGGTAGGCGAAGTCGCGGTAATCGGGCTCGCCGCTGTCGTTGAAGTCGATGCCGCCGGTCGGCGTCGCGTAGTAGAGATCGAGATAGCGCAAACGCGTAGACCGTGTGAACGAGCGCCCACGACAACGCCACAACGCTGGTCGCGAGCAGGATCAGCAGCACCTTGTCAGTTCCGTGATGACGGCACGCGGAGAGGATTGTGAGACCGACCGGTACGAGGCTGCAGACGCTTGCGCTTACCACGATGAGGTCCGCGACCCTCGGCGAGACATCCTCGGCGCGCGCGTGTGCAGCGGTTTCCGCCGGATCCCAACGCCCGACCCGGATCCAGATCGACGACACGCTGACAAGGGCAGCCGCCCCCCAAGCGGCGGCGATGGCGACGCCGACAGGCGCGTCTGCCCACACGGCACCGGTCAGCACAACCGTGAACGTCACGCCTGCGACGACGAGACGGCGCATGCCTGCACCCTGCCGGATCGTCGGATCGGCCATCGCCACGCGAAGGATGCTCGCCATGGCGGACGAGCACCGCTCCGGCTCAGGCGCCCTCGCGGCCCGGCTCGGCGGCCAGTTCGGTGACGCTTTCCGCGAGGATGATGCGCGCGGCGGCCTCGACGAGTGCGAGGTGCGAGAACGCCTGGGGGAAGTTGCCGAGGTGCCGGCCGGTGTCGACGTCGAGTTCCTCCGCGTAGAGGCCGAGCGGAGATGCGGCCTTGACGAGACGCTCCATGAGAGCTCTTCCCCGCTGTGTCTCGCCGATGAGCGCCAACGCCGATACGAGCCAGAAGGAGCAGATGAGAAAGGTGCCCTCCTTGCCGGACAGTCCATCGTCGGTTTCTTCCGTGCGGTAGCGCAGTACGAATCCGCCCTCGCTCAGCTCGTCCGCGACTGCGAACACGGTCGCGCGAAGCCTTGCATCGTCGGGCGGCAGGAACCCGAAGATGGCGGCGAGGAGTGTCGAGGCGTCGAGCGCGTCGGTGTCGTAGTGCTGGCGAAGCACGCCACGCTCGCTGACCCCATGCTCGAGGATGTCGGACTTGATCGCCGCCGCGCTCTCTGCCCAAATCGCTGCAAGCGCCGCTTCTCCCGCGATGTTTGCGAGCCGAGCTGCGCGGTCGAGGGCGAGCCAGCACATGAGCTTCGACGACACGTAGTGCCGCGGCTCGCCCCGCGCCTCCCAGATGCCCTGATCAGGTTGACGCCACAATGCTGTGGCACACTCGGCCTGCGCCTGCACGAGCGGCCACAGGCGCCGCGGAATACGCCGGCTGCGCCGGCAGTGCAGTAGGACCGCGTCGAGTGCGGCGCCGTAGACGTCGTTCTGCCGCTGATTGAACGCGCCGTTGCCGATGCGGACAGGCTGCGCACCGCCGTAGCCGTCCAGATCTTCGCGGAGCACCTCGGTCAGATCGCGGCGACCGTCGATCCCATACATGATCTGCAGCCCGCCGTCGTCGTTTCGGTCGAGGTCGGCCATGAATTGCATGAATTCGTCGGCCTCCCAGTCGAGCAGCAGATAGTGCAACGCCCGCAGCAAGAA
>JBKPSO010000020.1:0-8945 GCA_046735055.1 Actinomycetota bacterium | reverse complement strand
CGCCGGTGTAAAACCGGAGTGGATTCGCCGCGCCTTCGCCGCCCTGCGCACGGGGCGCTACCCGCGCATTCGCGCGGCTGTCTGGTGGGACTGGGGCGATGGAAGCATCGACACGCGCATCGATTCCTCGCCGGCTGCTCTTGCGGCCTTCCGCGCCGGGATCCAGGGCCGCTTGTTCGATGCCCGACCGCGCTTCACGGGCACCTGCGCCCCGCGGACGCCGCGGGGGCTGAGGGCGAGCAACGGCGGTAGCGCCGCCGTCGTGAGGCTGGCCTGGAGTCCGGTTCCCAACGCGGCGTGGTATGAGGTCCTCCGAGACGGGATCCGGATCGCGACCACGCCGGTCTCCCGCTACGAGGACGCGGCGGGGGCACCGGGTCGGCGATATCACTACGCCGTCCGAGCGGTCAATCCCGTCGGCCGCAGCGGCCCCAGCCGGGCAGCGATCGGCATGCTGACGCGCGGGTAGCTGCCGGGGCGATTGGGTACACGAGCGTCCATGTCCATGCGCAACACGGTTGTGGCAGCGGGCGTGGTTCTCGCACTGGCTGCAGTCGTCGTGATCGCCATCCGTCGAGGGAGCGCCACGCCCCCGCGGCTGCCGGAGGAGGCGATGCCCGGTCGGCTGTTGGTGGGCTTCCAGGATGATCCGACGCTGCGCTGGGCCAAGGATCGCATGCTCATGCTGGCCAAGGCGCAGAAGGCCGGAGCGACGGTCATCCGCACGACCGTCGACTGGGCGCAGGTGGCGCCCCGCCGACCCGCACGCCCCGCCGACGCGTTTGACCCGGTCTACCGCCTGGACGACGTCGACGAGCTGACCCGCAATGCTCAACGGCTCGGCATCGAGCTGCTGATCTCGATCTGGGGGACCCCACCCTGGGCGAACGGGGGAGAGAAGCCGAATCACGCGCCCTCTGACCCGCATGACCTCGAGGACTTCGCGCACGCACTTGCCGACCGGTACTCGGGCCGACACCCCGGCTACCCATCTGTCCGTCTCTTCTCGGTCTGGAATGAGCCCAACCTCGAGCAGTTCCTCGCGCCGCAATTCGACACCCACGGGCGTTCGATCTCGCCGGCGATCTACGCCCGCCTGGCACGTGCAGCCTACGAGGGTGTCAAAGACGCGAACCCGGACGCGCTCGTCGCGATCGGCGAGACATCCGCCCACGGCCGAGACGCCCCGAGCCGCGACCGCATCCAGGACAGCCACTCACCGGTCCGCTTTGCACGCCTCCTCGCCGCAGCGAAGCCTCGCGTGAAGTTCGACGCCTGGGCCCAGCACCCGTACCCGTCGCGGCCCAGCCTTCCGCCAAGCGCTGAGGTCCGTTGGCCGAGGGTTGCCCTGAGCAACCTGAAGCGTTTCGGCCGTGCCCTCGACGCCTGGTTCAACAGGCCGGGCATTCCTTTCTGGATCACCGAGTACGGACTCGAGACCCGTCCGACCGACTCGCACGGCATCCCGCAAGGCCTGCAGGCGCGCTACGGGCCAGATGCGCTGCGAATGGCCTCGGCACTGCCGCGCGTGCGCATGTTCGTCTGGTTCGTGTTCCACGATCGGTCCGAGACGCCGTGGCAGAGCGGCTTGATCGCTGCCGGCGGGCGGCCCAAACCCGCGCTTGCCGCCTTCTCGCGCGCGGCGCACCGGCTCGATGTGCGGGAGCCGCTCGTGGCCGACGGCGCCGGGCGCGTCTATGTCCCGGCTCTCGAGCTCGCCTACCGGGCGCCCCCGGGCTCGTCGATCCAGATCCAGGGCGTCCGGCTGTATTCGTTCTCCGTTCACCTGCGCAGAGATGGATGGCTGAACGTGCCCCTGACGGGCGCGCGCGGTTCCGAGATCGCCTTTCGGGCGGATGACGGCCACGGCAACTCGATCTGGCGATTCGTGCGCCGCCGAGGGTAGCGGACGGGGTCGAGCACGTGGACCGGCAAGCCGATGACTTCTCCGAACTTGCGGAGATGGCCCGGAGAAGTGAGCAAGAACCCTCCAAGCGGTCGAAAGGGGCGTGGACCTTCCCTCCCTTGCGGCAGCGCTGCAACACCTCGGTATGGCCGCGATCACGCCCAGTCAGGGCGCTCGGGAGCGCTCGGCACGCGGCAAGCGGTGCGCTGTTCGTCCGGTGCCAGGAATGGGGCGGGATCTGGCGTCAGGCTCATGACGCCTCGACCTCCTGGGTGTGCTGTTCGATCGTCTGGTCGAGGAAGCGTCCGATTGCCTCTGCGGAGTGGGCGCCGACGAAGCCTGTGACGGGCTTGCCGTAGCGGAAGACGGCAACCGTAGGGATGCTCTGGATGCCGTACTGGGCGGCGAGCATCTGCTCGGCCTCGACGTCGACCTTGGCGAGCTGGATCTTGCCTTCGCGCTTGGCGACTTCGGACTCGATCGTCGGACCGAGCATACGGCAGGGGCCGCACCAAGCGGCCCAGAAGTCGACGACGACAGGCAGTTCGTGTGAACGCTCGAGTATGTCGCGCTCGAAGGTCTCTGTGGTCACATCCATGTTCAGCACTCCTTTCGCGGGCAAGCGGCTGGGAGCCGCTGTGTTTGGACGTTGCTGGTCGTTCTCATCTCGCTGTGGTCAGGCCGGCGTGCTGCCGATGAGAGCGGCGAGGGTGGAGAGTTGGGATTGCAGAGCGCCGCAGACCTGCTCGCAAAGGGCGAAGACGCCCTCGTCGGCGATCCGGTAGTAGACGTGGTTGCCCTCCTTGCGGCGGGCGAGCATCGCCGCGTCGACGAGGACGCCGAGGTGCTTGGAGACGTTCTGCTGGCTGGCGCCAAGCTGGTCTGCGAGTTCGGTGACGCTGAGCTCGCCATCGCGGAGAAGGTCGAGCATCCGGATACGAAGGGGCTCGCTGATGGCGCGGAAGCGGCGGGCGATCAGCTCGGCCAGGTCTTCGGGAAGCGGGTGTTGAAGCGCCATACTGTATTCCTTTACACTAGCAAACGATGTAGTTGTATAGTAGTATTCGAGGCAGGATAGGCAAGCCCAGAGAAGAGAGTCTCGATGTACGAGCTCTGGCAGACCGAGTGGTGCCCCGCTTCCCGACGCGTGCGGCAGCGACTGACCGAGCTCGGGATCGACCACCTGACCCGCCAAGTGCCAGTCGAACGCGCCAACCGCACTCTGCTGAGAGAACGCACCGGCGCCGACAGCATCCCCGTCCTCGTCGCCCCTGAAGGACGGGTGCTGGTGGGCGAGGAGACGATCAGCGACTACCTAGACGCGCGCGTGCCTGTTCCAGGAGAAGCGCGCGCCCATCGGATGAAGGCGGAGAAGGCACGCCGCCGCTACCTCGAGGAGGAATGCGAATGCTCACAACCACCTACACCCTCAGCGCAACCACTGAAGCGCCCTTCGAACAAGCTGTTGAGCGCGTCCGAGAGGAGCTGAAGGCCGAAGGCTTCGGCGTGCTCTGCGAAATCGACGCGCAAGCGATCCTGCGCGAGAAACTCGGCGTCGAACAGGAGCCGTACCTGATCCTCGGCGCCTGCAACCCGCCACTCGCACACCGCGCTCTCAGCGCCGAGCCGGACCTCGGCACGCTACTTCCATGCAACGTCGTGGTCTACCGGGCCGACGGCAAGACGCACATCTCCGCCATCGACGCCGACCGGATGCTCTCCCTCGTCGACAACCCCGAACTCGCTCCCATCGCCGCAGAAGTCCGGGGCAAGCTCGCCCACGTCGTCGAGCGGGCCAGCAGCTAGAACCCTCGCGCCTTCTGCTCGGTCGGCACTATTCGCCAGTCAGAGTGCGATGGTGCCTGCTGCGAGCACCGCGATTGCACCCGACACTCTGGCAGCCGAGCCCCGCGTGCGACCAGTCATTGGCGCGCCCGCGCCGAGGGTGCCGGCATGATCCTCACGGCGCGCAATGCGGATCGTCCGCAGAGCGTCGGTCTCGAGCTCGGGGCGAGCATCGCGGCCTTCGATGCCACCGACTTCGACCGGCTCGCCAGGTTCTTCGACGAGCTGCCCGCGCCGGTCGACCACGTGCTGGTCACAGCCCCCGGGCCCTACTACGCGCCGCTGGCGGAGTTCGACGTCGACGAGGCCGCCGCGACGTCGACGCCCATCTCTTGCTGCCGCTGGAGGTGGCCCGGAATGCAACTGGCAAGGTCCGCCCGGGCGGGACGCTGCTCTTCATGGGCGGCACCGGCGGCCGCAGCACGGCGCCGGGCCTCTCGCTCATCTCCGCGCTCACGGCCGCGGCCCCCGCGCTCACGAGGAACCTCGCGCTCGAGCTCGCGCCCATCCGCGTGAACCTGATCGCGGCCGGGTTCGTCGACACGCCGCTGTCGGCGGCGATCCTCGGCGACCGGCTGGACGCCCGCCGCGAGCAGCTCCGCACGACGCTGCCGATCGGGCGTGTCGTCGGCCCCGCCGACGTCGCCGCACTGGCCGTGCACGTGATGACAAACATTGCGATCACCGGCGCGACCTTCGACATCGACGGCGGCCAACAAGTCGTCGAGCGGTGACCGCGTAGCCCCATGGTCGAGGTCGGCACCTACCGCACGCGCAGCGACGCAGAGCTCGCCCAGACCGCTTGGACGCCGAAGACGCCGCCGCAGTCCTGGCCGACCCATCCCACGCAGACCGAAAGGAGCAACGATGACGCTGACCTCGACCACCACGGCGCCTTCCGCGCCGCTCGGTCGCGACGAAACAGGTGCCCTACTCGGGCAGACCGGCCCCTTGAAGTTCGATCCCCTTGGCATGGGCGGACATCCTTCCCGCCAGATCGGACACTGCCGACCCAGCGATCAGGTGTCCACCGAACCGGGGGAACTCCAGCTCGGCCGCCAACCCCCGCTTAGCAGAACCAACCTGCTCGGGTCCTACAACTACTGCAGCTGGCCGCGGATCGCGCCGCCCGGGAATGCGGTCGTGTGGTAGTTGACGTAGTAGTCGCTCGGATTGCTGCAAAGGTCAGCGCCGGTCGTGCCCGCGTTCGGCGTCGCTACGCCACCCTGCTTGATGTGGCGCGCGCTCGTCGGCGGAGAGGGCGATACGAACAGCGGCACGACGATCGCGCCGGCGACTTCGACAGGCGCCTTGTGGATGTGACCGGCGACGAACGTCTCGCCGTTCTTGTTGAGGATGTGGGTCTTGAACTCGATCGTGCCATCGCTGCGGACCTTGATCAGCGTGTGGCCCTTGGCGGTAGAGGTCGATCCGGTCGTCTCGTTCTTGGCCGCCAGCTTCGCCTGCAGAGCGCACATCACGCCGTTGCCGTTCTTCGCTGGCACCCCGCTCGCGGTCAGCGCGACTGCCGCGCACGCGGCGACGACACACATCATCAGACGTTGCATTTAGCCTCACGTCCCTTCACGTGGCTTGTGGCTCCCGGAGAGGCCTACCCGAAGCATCGTTTTCTTAACTTGGGGGCGTCGAGACCCTTCGAGTCGGGTCTCCGCTACGACCACAGCGCCGCGATCGCGATTCGACGGCCGGACAGATCTCAAGGGTGTAGTCCCACCACCTTGTAACGAGAGTTGCGTTTGCCAACAACCAATAGAGGCAATGTGGAAAGCACCCAGGTGGACGCCGTAGGCACCGAGATCCGTCCGTTCGAGGTCGACGTCCCGCAGGCGGATTTCGACGAGTTCCGCCGCCGCATCCAGGCGACCCCCGCGGAGCCGGGCGGAGCGCGCCTACCCCAACCTCATTTACTCCAACGAAGTCGACAGGGGCGGCCACTTCGCCGCCTGGGAGCAGCCGCAGCTCTTCACCGAGGAAATCCGCGCGGCATTCCGATCACTACGTCAGGAAGGAGGTCGTCATGAGCAGCACCGTCGAGACCGCCACCGAGATCCGGCCCTTCCGGGTTGAGATTCCGGACGAGGCGCTGGACGAGCTCCGTCGTCGCATCGACGCGACGCGCTGGCCCAGCATGGAGCTGGTCCCAGATCGGTCGCAGGGCGTCCAGCTGGCGACGCTGCAGGAGCTCGCGCGCTACTGGATGACCGACTACGACTGGCGCAAGACCGAGGCGAAGCTCAACGCGCTCCCGCAGTTCAAGACCGAGATCGACGGGGTGGGCATCCACTTCATCCACGTCAAGTCGGCTCACGAGAACGCGTTGCCGCTGATCATGACGCACGGCTGGCCCGGCTCGGTCATCGAGCTGCTCGAGGTCGTCGGCCCGCTCACCGACCCGACGGCACACGGCGGCGACGCGGAGGACGCGTTCCACCTCGTGCTGCCGTCCCTGCCCGGCTACGGCTTCTCCGGCGAGCCGACCGAGGTCGGGTGGGACCCCGGACGCGTCGCGCGCGCCTGGGCGGAGCTGATGAGCCGCCTCGGCTACACCCGCTACGTCGCCCAGGGTGGCGACGTGGGCGCCGTCGTGACCGACGCGATGGGCCGCCAGGCGCCCGAGGGGCTGCTCGGCATCCACACGAACTTGCTCGTGACCGGGCTGGCCGGAGGCGACCACCCGGCGGACTCCCAGGAGGAACGCGCGGCGCTCGACGCGCTCGCCACATTCAGGGCGAGCGGCTTTGGGTACTTCCTGGAGCAGGCCACGCGGCCGCAGACGATCGGCTACGCGTTGCTCGATTCGCCGGTCGCCCTGGCGGCGTGGATGCTCGACCACGACACGGACAGCTACGAGAAGATCTCCCGCGCCTTTCTCGACGGGCAGCCGTCGGGCAACCTCACGCGCGACAATATCGTCGACAACATCACGCTGTACTGGCTGACGGGCACCGGGACCTCGGCTGCCCGGTCCTACTGGGAGAGCGGACGAGCCCAAGCTCTTGCGGCAGGCCAGGCTCCTCCTGACGTCTCGATCCCCGTCGCCTTCACGACGTTCCCCGGCGAGATCTTCCGGGCCCCGCGCAGCTGGGTCGAGAAGTCCTACCCCACCCTCACGTACTTCAACGAAGTGGACAAGGGCGGCCACTTCGCCGCGTGGGAAGAGCCGGAGCTCTTCAGCGAAGAGATTCGAGCGGCCTTCCGACCGCTCCGGGAGGCGGGAGCGAAGAACTGACGTCGGAACATTACGTTGTGCCTGTTTTCAGGCACTTTCGTTGTCGGTGTGACAACGACCAAATGGAGCTAGCGTTGCCTGCATAGGCACCCTCAGGGGTTTCCCGTCAGAACAGACGATTCTGAAAGTGGTGCTGCGTGGAGGCGGCCGGTCTGGTCGCCTCCACGTCGTTCCCGGGCGAAATTTGAGGGTTTGGGTCGGGCACGAGTTGTCTACGCACCCATCTCCGCCATGTTCTTCTCGACGACCTCCATCGTCTTCGCGAGCTCTGCGGTCGGATGGAACTCGACTACCTCCGAGCCGGCGAGGAGCTTCGGCGTGTGGCCGGGCGGGGCATAGTAGGCGTCACCGCCTTCGTACGTCTCTGTATGGCCATCGGCGAACGTGAAGCTGTTCCTGTGAATCGTCTACAGCGCCGCCAGGCCTGCCGCGGTCGGAGGCAGCCCGCCGACGGCCGCTGCCGGCGTGAGTGCACCGTCGGCGTCGATCGTCCAGCCGTGAATCATCCCGGCATCCGCATCGATCGCGTACAGGTACCGCCCATCGGTCGTGATCGCCTCGTCGCGGATGCCCTTCTCCCCTCTGCGGGTGGAGGCCGCGACCGGGTCGAGCAGCTCGATGGACCCGTCGACCCTGATGTGGTAGCTCGAGATCGTGTTGTCCCCGAAGTTGGTCACGTACGCGAACCGACCGTCCTTGGAGACGACGGCCCAGCATACCTCGCTGCGGGTGTGCTCTTCACAGACGCGCTCACCGGGGTCAGCGACCCGTTCAGCCGGTATGACGACGCAGCTGCAGCTCCGACTTGGCCACCGAAAGCCTCGGTGACCACGAGGATCCCGTCCGTTCCGAAGTCGAAGCCGTACGGCGTGGTGCCGGAGGAAGCGATCACAGTCGGACCCTCGAGAAGCCCCTCCGGACCGACGACGTAGGTCGGTATCGCGTCGGTGCCCCGCTCGGTCACGACCACGGCCTGGCCACCCGGAGTGAAGGAAATCTGCGCTCCATCGGCCTCGGGCTTGCTCAGTGCTCGCTCCGAACCCTCGATCGGCGCGAGTGCGCGGTCTGCGCTCAGGCGGAGACCTGTAATGCCCCCGGTACCGAGCACGTACACGAGATCCCCGTGAACACAAACGCTTCTCGGCGATACGCCGGCAGGCGCACGGTCGACAAGCTCCAGGCCGGACCGATCGATCCCGAAGACCGAAACGTCGTCGCTGCCGGCGTTGGTCACGAACAGCCGACCATTGGTAGCAACAACCGAGCCCTGCGACGGCAAGTGGGGCGAGCCGCTGCCGCGCCCGCCGGTTTCGTGCGTAGCCACCGCCGCCAGACCGCCGTCCTCTTCCCGGCTGAAGACGACAATCTGATTCGACGCTGCGTCATTTGTCTGCGCGAATACCGCGCTCTCCATGATGCCCACCGTTCCCTTCTCCTTTCGTGGTTGCATCTACTGCCGCCTTAGTCGGTCGGAGGATCGAGTCGTTACGCAGGGCGTCGCGCTAATCCGGGCGCCGGCTTTCATGGCGCCGGGATGCCGAGCGGCCGAACCATTACGTTTCCGCTGGTGTCCAGCCCGGAATCAGCGGTGAAGACCGGCCCACTGCAAGAAGACCGGGAACTCGTCACAGCCCTTCGCGCGGGGGACGAGGCCGTTTTCACCCACCTCGTCCGCGAGCACGGCCCTGGAATGCTGCGTGTCGCGCGAAACTTCGTCTCCACTCAGTCGGTCGCCGAGGAGGTCGTCCAAGACACGTGGCTCTCCGTCCTCCGGAGTCTCGACCGCTTTGAAGGCCGGTCTTCCCTCAAGACGTGGCTCTACCGGATCTTGATGAACACAGCCATGTCGAGGGGACAGCGCGAGGCCCGCAGTGTCCCGTTGGCGACCCTCGCCGGCGAGGGCGCAGACGGTGAACCGACAGTCGACCCGAGCCGCTTCCAGAC